>CAMDQH010000001.1 GCA_945905815.1 Bacteriovorax stolpii
TTAATTATCTGGCAACAAGAAATTGCGTGGTGCAATACTGACACCGAGGAAGTCTAAATGAGCAGTGAAAAGCAACAAATTCTTACATCTTTCTTCACTTCACTGGAGAAAATGGAATCTGAAGACATGATGGCCGTGGTTGAAAAGCATCTCAAGGATGATGATGTAGAAATCTTTGTCCATCATATAGAAAATTTTTATGGCATCACTGATGATGAAGAATTAGGAATGTTAGCGCAATTAATGGTTACTGGTTATCTTGCTGCCAAGCATGAAGAAAGTTTAAAAACGTCCAAGCACTAAGACTTCATTAATTAATTAAATCATACTGAACTTGAATCCAGAATCTTCTCATGGCAGCGATTTCATTTATGTAAAGCCAAAGAGTTTCTAATTGAGAATGACCATTAATCCTACGGGCAAGAAGCTTAAAGAGATTTTCCAGGCCCTCGCCTATTAGTCCAAACTCAAAAAGATCTTTAAGTTCCTCAAGTAGAAATTCTTCACCATCATTAAACTGAACTCGGTTCGTTTCATTTTGAATATTGAGATTCAGTCCCGCCTTCTGCAAAAGTGTTTCCATCAGCTGAAAACTTCTTAAGGCCATCTGCTGGTCTCCAATCGGTCCGAGCTTTACGGTATCATCACTGGAAGTCACTGAGAGAGTGAATGAAATTTGAAACCCATTAGGTTTTTTTGTAAGCCACCAGCTAAAGCCAGGATCAGATAAATTACACATCATTTCTTCATTTACCGGAAAGCGGCGATTAGAAATTTGATCATGAATAATTTCGGCTTGGAGGTGATTATCAAGTAGAAAAAATCTTAACTTTTTCTCAAGATCAATCGTCCCACCTTCAAGGAGTCGAAGGCTTGGGTATTCTTCTGGATGATCCATAATTTTCTGATAATCATCACGGATGTTTTGGGAAACCAAAGTTCTTATAACAAAAAGTGAGGGTGACTTTTGTAAATGATAAAGAATCCCAGGTTCTGCTGGATATTCATTGACGTCGTCTTCAATAACAGAAGTTGTGGCCAACGGAGCAAGTTCACCTTGAGAATAGTTTTCATGTAAATGTTTAAAGGTCTCGGCGACCATTAATTCAATAAAGTCCATTCTTCTCCCTAAAACAAATACATTAACATCTGACACAAAATAATAACGATAATTGGTGCAGGATCTATTGGAATATCTTTAGGAAATAAATCTCTTATCGGTTTCTGAGGAATATTGGCAAACTCATGCAGTTTTTGCGCCCAAGGTTGCTTCCTAACATCAGGAACCCAGCTCAAAAGAACATCGGCCATCGTAATATAAATGAAAATCTGCAAAACACCGTGAATCATAAATTAAATTGTCGGCCTATTGCAGAGAAATGAAAAGAAAAATTATTCGAACTTATAATTGGCCATCATGCTCGCAACTGTAAAAAGCAGAATCGAAAGAAAATAAGCAGGCTTTCCAAATTTAGGAAATCGTTTAGCAACAATTGCTCCACCAATTCCAATTATAAACCAAATCGCCATTTTTATCTGAATCCAAAGTGGCCATCCACCCTTGTGACCAATTCCTAGACGGGCCATCAAGCCCATTCCTCCAACCAGACTAATGAGAGTGGCAATACCAGTAAGAATTTTAATATGTTTTTGCTGGGCCCCATAGAAACTTATGGATAATCCAGTGAGAAGAATAACGATCGAAACTAAATGAATAATCTTGTAATTTTCGTAAGAGATCATAAATATCCTTTAAAGTGATTTTAAAACGGCCTTAAGCAATTCCCAAAAAGGTAAGACTGTTGGGATATGAAGTCTTTCCTGAGGAGAATGTGCTCCCATAATTGTTGGACCAAATGAAACTGCATCAATTGGACCTATTTTATCTCTTAAAATACCACATTCGAGTCCAGCATGAATAGCAGTAACCTTCGCTTTTCTCTGAAACAGTTCTTGGTATTTATCGGCCACTAGATCCAGGAGCTTGTTCTCACGAATCGGTTTCCAACTTGGGTATTCACCATTTTTAGAAAAATCCATCCCAAAACCGTGGGCCAGTGCAATGACCTGGTTTTCTAATCCTACACATTCCCCACGATCAAAAAACCGCAAAGAACTCTCAAGATAAAACTGCCCTCTTACTAAGAGAGAAATCGCTAGATTATTACTCAAGGCCACCAGCTCTTTGTTGCTGGCCAAGTCATAACCATGAACTCCATGTGGAAAAGCTAAAAGAAAACTCAGGATATTTGTCATATCTTTACCGGCAACAACTTCTGCAAAAGTTGTATCTTGGATTTCAATTTTGCCAAAAAATTGACGATCGCTTTCTGGCATAAAAGATTTCCACCGAGCGGTTACTTTTTGAAGTGCTTCATCAGCAACTTTAACATCATTTAAATTAACTAAAGCAAAGGCATCTCGGGGAATAATGTTATGCGCTTTGCCCCCTCGCCACTCATTCAATTCAAATGAATCCTGCGGCATCGAGCTTATCCAATCCATTAAAAATTTCAAAGCATTTCCACGTTGCTCATGGATATCCACACCTGAGTGGCCACCAAGAAAACCGCCAACAACCAATTTTGCGCCGGAACCTTTTATTTTACTTCCAACCAACTCGACAGATTTTTTAAATTCATAATCAATACCGCCGGCACATCCTATGTAAAGGCTCCCCCATTCTTCAGTGTCTAGATTGATCATTTTTTTACCCTTAAGGTAAGTGGCGTCCACGCCCCAAGCGCCCTTAAGCCCAGTTTCCTCATCCATAGTGAAAAGTAATTCCAATGCAGGGTGCTCTATGTTTGAGTCATGCATGAGAGACAAAGCTGCTGCACAACCAATTCCATTATCAGCGCCCAAAGTCGTACGATCTGCTTTTATCCAGTCCCCTTCACGAAGAGTGACGATAGGATCAGTATTAAAATTGATATGACGGTCTGGAGTGGCGTCAGTCACCATATCCATATGATTTTGAATAATCACTGCTTCATGATTTTCATAACCACTTGAAGCTGGAACGTAGACAATTACGTTCCCTACTTCATCCGAATGCGTTTTAAGGCCAAGTTTGCCTGCTTCGTTTAAAATATATTCGCGAAATTTATCTTCTTTCCTTGAAGGCCTAGGGATCTGATTTATAGCGTGAAAATACGCCCATAAATTCTTAGGTTCAGTTGGAAAGTGATTTGGGATATTCATGACTTACCTCGAATAAAACATGTCATTTTTTCAGAGTTTTATCTTTATTTTAATTGATTGTCAGTGACTATCTTGACATTATGCCCAAAGGCTTTCTATAAGAAGAAATATAATCTAAATGCAACTTGGAGATCTAAATGAAACTTAAGCTTTCTATTATCGCTTTGATAATCACATTGACTTCATCTGCTTTTGCTCAGTTCTTCATGGCAAATGCAGCGGTAACAGTTCTTCCAGGACGCGTGAGTGTAGAAGTTTTTAATCCTTACTATGAACCCATTATTTGTAATGGCCAAGTTTTTGGTCAAACGATAACAGGCCCAGTTTTTACTGCATTTTTTGCTGAACAATTAATGCCAGCTGGAAGCTACCGATATGCAGTCGTATCAACCAACGCTTTCAATCGTTTTGTAGGTGGATGGGCCGACATTCACTGTCGCTTTATTCGTTAGTAAGATCTTCTTTTCTAAAAACACAAAAAAAAAGCCCCTCGATGAGGGGCTTTTTTTTTCAATTAGTTTAAACCTTTGTCCAGCACCACATCATCCGCTGTCCCGTTATAATAATAAACAAAATGATATCCTAGTTCGGCCAAATCATTTGCAGCCCTTCCCGGAGCATCATCACCTTTTTGAAGGCTAAAAAGCATCACATTTTGTGCCTTATTAGGATATTTGGCGGAAAACTCGTTTTTAAATTTAGAGCTATAGTTAATGTGATCAACATTCTCAAATTTCACAGGAGTGCGATCTGCAGGCAATAGATCTACGAAAAGAAAATTTAAACGATCTTCAAGACGTTGTTTAAACATTTCACGTGGGATTTCGTATTTCATATGAGCACCTTGATTGACAGTTATTGACCTATAAAAGATACTTCGAAATATCACAAATGTTGAGATAAAAATGCCTGAAAATGTAAATCTTGTACCTGTAACTTCTTATTTAAACTGGGACGAGTATTTCATGCTTCAGGCCATGATGGCCTCTTTTAAGAGTAAAGACCCTAATACCAAAGTCGGCTGCGTCTTTGTAGATGATAATAATCATCAGCTATCAATGGGTTATAACGGACAAATTTCGGGTATCGATGAATCAAAAATCCCTTGGGGAAATATTAAAACTGTTCCTCTTGATCAACAGAAATATGCTTATGTTGTTCATTCTGAAGCCAATGCGATTCTTCATGCAAAGGCTCCTTTAGGCAATTCCCGTTGCTATGTCACCCTGTTTCCTTGCCACGAATGTGCCAAAATGCTGGCAACAGTAAAGATTAAAGAGATTGTTTTTCTTTCAGACAAATACAATGGGACAGTTGAAAATTCGATCGCCAAAAAAATCTTTGAAATGTCGGACATTAAATACCGTGAATTAAAAATTAGACCTGACTTGATCAGCGATATGGCGACCTATTTTCAATTTATGACGTAAAACGATAAAGATCTTCACCTATCATTTCAGGATCATTCATATTTAATTGAGTCGCCAATTTTTTTAATGAAGCTAAATTAAAAAATTGAACGTGGGTATTATCACGTTTATAAAACCAATTATCGAATGAATCTTTTTGGTTGGGATGAAGCTTGGTCTTTATAAAAAATTGCCCACGGGCCAAAAGTATCTGGCGAAGCCCCTGCATTTCCGAAAGGGGATTTCGTAAATGTTCAATAACTTCTGAAAGAATAATAAAATTATATTTTTTCTTCCATATGTTTTTTTCTGGAAAAAAATATAAATCAAAAGAATCTACCTCAAAAGATTTAGTTTTAAAGAGCTGACCCATCAGATCGGTGATTCCGCAGCCAAAATCTAATCCAGTATCTTCTTTTTCAAGCGAGGGTAAAATTTCATTAATTATCTTTTTGAGATAATTTTGATAATTCGAATTTTCTTTATCATTTTGATGTGAATCGTAGCGTTTTTTTTCCTGCTCTTGAGTGATCAACTGATCTCTTGGAACAAAAATGAGCTCACAATTGGAACAAATTAAATAGGAACGTAGTTTATCTCGAGAATATTCCTGAGTATTGTGGTCTAAACAAAGAGGGCAATTACTCACGTTTATCTTCACTGGCCTTAATCCATGCGGTAACTGAAAGCTTTAGCGCTTGATCAACTGCCATATCGACTTTCTTCACCTTATCTTTTGGCACAATTAGAGTCATTCCACCCAACATATAACTTAATGGAACATAAACCGTTACTTTGCTAGTATCATTAAGTTCATCCAAGTCTTCTCTTGTCACTAATCCCAAGACCTCAACTCCAATATGCTCAAGTTGAACTAGAACAACTCGCTGAGGTTTATCCTTACTACTACTTCTGCCCGGTATAAGTGCCATTAAGTCTTTTAGGGGATTGTAAATTGCTTTAAAAAGAGGAATTCGTTCCAAAGATTGCGTCAGCCAAGAAAAGAAGCGACCTGTAATATAGTTATTAACCAATAAGCCTATCAAAAAAATAAAAATAATGGTGAGAACAATCCCTAATCCGGGAATATAGAGCTCATGACCCATTAATAGTCTTAGTCCAGATCCAAAAATCGACTCAATATTAATACTGGCCCAAATCAGCAGGTAAAAAGTGAGCGTAATAGGCAGAACAACAATGAGACCTTTAAAAAATATTTGGTTGAGGTACTTCATGAATTTGCCACATTTTCCTGTTTAGTTTTGTTAAGAGAGACGATATTCTGTCTTAGAACTTTCCTCCAGAATATCATAGGCCAACTAGATGAGCAAAACGGCCCTAATCTCCACTAAGCAACATATTACTGCCTCTTTCAGAGATGCGACCTATACCAGTTTAAATATTGGGATGGCAGAAAGTTATTTTTGCGCTTTTATGCTTGCTCTGGGTATTTCGGAAGTGATTGCTGGTCTCGGAACCGTTATTCCACAATTTATTGGTGTTATCTTCCAACTTTTCTCTATCCGGTCCTTTTTCAGAAGATATTCGCTTAAAAACCGATTACTTCTTTTTTTGACTATTCAGGCCTTATCCATGATCCCGCTAATCATGATTGGATGGATGAAAGTAAACTCGGCAGTGGTCGTTATTGGAGTACTAGGCGTTTATTGGGCCAGCCTTCTTTCCTTAAATCCACCTTGGAATAGGTTGATAGGCCACACGGTTCCTTTAAAGTTTCGGATTAAGTTCTTCTCCATTCGAAGCCAGTTTGCCCAATCTTCAGTTTTTGTAGGCTTGATAGCTAGTGGCCTCCTTTTATATTGGGCCAAGGATAAAGGTCATGAGCTCCAGGTCTTTGTAGGGATTTTTATTGCAGGCTTTGCTCTCAAATGTTTTTCCTTGTATGAGGTCAAAAAAAATCATCTGGACTATAATCTGGCGCCGGGAAGCGAACATCGAGTCCAATTCCGCGATTTTTTAAAAAACATTCGCAAGACTGATCAAGGTAAACTTATTCTGTTTCTATTTTTCTTTTATATTACCGTGCATTTTTCCGCGCCCTATTTTAATCCTTATATGCTCGGGAAGCTGAAATTTAACTACCTTGAATACATGATTGTGACTTCGATTGCGTATTTTGGAAGGGTCTTTGCTTTTCGGATATTGCAAAAGCGTGCCAAGTCCCGCCATATCAATAAGCTTTTGATCTTTTCGACCATCGGAATTGCCACAAGTCCATTATTGTGGTCCCTAACCCAGAATTATTGGCTGATTGTTAGCATTGAATTCCTGTCTGGGTGTTACTGGGCCGCTTTTGAGCTCTCAACCATCCTTTTATATTTTCAAAAAATTGACGATCGAGAACGGACTAGCATTATTACCTACATTACTTTTCTCAATACGACAGGAATGGTGATCGGATCGATGCTCGGCGCCTGGTTTATGAAAAGCTTGCCCATAGGTTGGAACAATTATTTGGTGTTGTTTGCAGCTTCATCTTTTCTAAGAATCCTCGTTATTCTATTTGCTCCACACGTAAATTTCAAAGGCCAAATTCCAAGGTTGATGGGGTTGAATAGAACCTTCGGTGTGGTGCCATCATTTAGTTCACTTGCTAGACAATTTTCAAGAGAAGATAAGAAGGATTCAGAAGAGGATAAAAAGTAGATTCTCGAGGGGAAATTCAAAAAAAGGAGCAAAAAAAAAGCCCTCTTGCGAGGGCTTTTTTTACAAAGACTACTTCTTTTTAGAAGCTTTCTTAGTAGCTTTCTTAGCAACTTTTTTAGCTGCTTTCTTAGTTGCTTTCTTTGCTACTTTTTTAGTAGCTTTTTTTGCTGCTTTCTTAGCCATGATTTCCTCCCAGGAAATAGTTGGTACAAGTAATTGACCTTTCTTATTTAAAGCTTAAACACATTTTCGATCTAACGCAAATAAAAAATACATATTTTATTTTAATATGATGTTTTTTTTTATCAAACGGGTTTTTGAGGAGTTTTTTAAGGATCCTCATGCACACATTTTGTTTTTCAACATCGTATGTATGAGGATCGGTAAGATCGCTAAAGATATTTAGGAAAAAATGAATTCAAGCTCATCATTTTTGATATCGACGACAACTTTTCCACCGCCTTCAAGCTTTCCAAAGAGAATTTCATGAGCAAGCGGCTTCTTAATTTTATCATTTATGAGACGAGAAATTGGTCTTGCACCTAGTTTGTCATCATAGCCGTTTGAACTAAGCCACTCTTTGGCTTTGGCAGTGACTTCAAAGTCAACTTTTTTATCAACGAGTTGGTTTTCAAGCTCCATCAGGAACTTATTAACCACCATTTCAATGTTTTTAGTCCCGAGCTTGTTAAAACTGATGATGGCATCTAAGCGGTTTCTGAACTCAGGGCTAAAGAAATTTTTGACCGCCTGATCTCTTTTGGAGGAATTTATTTCCCCTCCAACTCTACCTGAAAGGCCAATCGATCCTGCTTCCATCTCTTTAGCACCAGCATTTGAGGTCAGAATGAGGATGACATTTCTAAAATCTGAGGTCCGGCCATTCGAATCTGCTAATGAACCATGATCCATAACCTGAAGGAGGATATTAAAGACATCAGGATGCGCCTTTTCGATCTCATCCATCAAAAGAACTGAATAAGGGTTCTTATGTACAGCGTCTGTCAAAATTCCGCCTTGATCAAATCCAACATAACCTGGAGGTGCTCCAATCAATTTAGAAACTGTGTGCTTCTCCATATACTCAGACATATCGATCCGAATAAAGTTGATGCCCATAATATGTGCCAATTGTTTGGCAAGCTCGGTTTTACCAACCCCTGTTGGACCATTGAACATAAAATTTGCAATAGGCTTATTAGGATGACCGAGTCCGGATCTTGAAAGAATAAGAGCATTGGAAACTTTATCAATTGCTTCATCTTGCCCATAGATCATCATTTTGAGATCCCGATCAAGAAAGCGTAGCTTCTCTTTCTCGTTCATAGAGATCGATTTTTGCGGAATTCGGGCAATTTTAGAAACGATGTGCTCAATATCTTCAAGTTTGATCTCAACACCGTTAACACTTTCCGGCTTTAAGCGAATATATGAACCCACTTCGTCGATCACATCGATGGCCTTATCTGGAAGCTTTCGGTCTGAAACATGCTTATGCGACAACTCAACCGCCGCTCTAATTATGCCGTCAGGGTATTTTACTTGGTGATGATCCTCAAACTTGGACTTAAGACCTAGAAGAATCTTAACCGAGTCATCAACAGAAGGCTCTAAAACGTCAATTTTTTGAAAACGACGGCTCAAAGCCTGATCTTTTTCAAAATATTTTCGATATTCATCAAAAGTAGTGGATCCCATGCAACGAAGTGAGCCTCTAGACAAGGCCGGTTTAAGTAAATTTGAGGCATCCATACTTCCACCGGAAGTTGCTCCGGCGCCAATAATCGTATGAATCTCATCAATAAAGAGGATTGAACCATGTTCTTCATTTTGTTTTTCTAGTGCCTGAAGGACAAGTTTCAACCTTTCTTCAAAATCACCGCGAAATTTTGTACCAGCAAGTAACGAGGCCATATCCAGACTATAAACTGTAGTATTGGCCAAGATGCTTGGCACCTTTTTTTCAACGATTGCTTTAGCTAGACCTTCAGCAATGGCCGTTTTACCAACTCCTGAATCGCCCACGAGAATTGGATTGTTTTTACGTCTTCTACAAAGAATTTGGATTATTCGTTGAATTTCATCTTCCCGGCCAATAACTGGATCGATCTTGCCTTGTCGGGCAAGGTTGTTAAGATTCGTTGTAAATTCACTTAAAGCCTTTTCATACTTTTCTTCACGACGAAAAGTCTCCTGCCCATTTTCGGTATTTACTTCATCTGGACGATTAACGGGCCGATCTATGGAATGAGATATCTTTTCCACCACATCAATTCTACTAATACCTTGTTGCTCCAGAAAATATGTAGCATGAGATTCTTTCTCACTGAACATGGCGACTAAGATATTAATAGCATTAATTGATTTCTTTCCAGAGCTCTGAATGTGTATAGCTGCGCGCTGGATGACCCTTTGAAGACTAAGCGATATTTCAGGCTGATAAAAAATCCCATTTTCTCGAGCTACTTCTCTTAGCTGGTCATTTCCAAACTGCTTCCGGTTAAGATCTTCGATCTCATCTTGACTAAGAAGAGAGAAATTCGAATCCTCTCCCAAGAACTTAGTAAGTTCTTTTCGAAGATCCGACAAATTTGCACCACAATCCGTCAGGACCTGAACAACCGTCTCGTCCTCCATCATGGAAAGTAATACGTTCTCCAAGGTCAAAAACTCATGGCGCTTTTCATTCGCCCGCTTAATGGCCCGATTCAAAATCTGTTCTAATTTTTGGCTAATCATATATAAAACCTCACACCTTCATTATACAGAAGATGTGATCGAAAAGAATAAAGACAAGGTTAGTTAAAAGTTTAATTATGAGTCAGGTTCAGTACTACACTGTAACGGGTGACCATTATCTCGTGCATATTTGACGACTTTAGCGACTTTAGATTCAGCGACCTCGTAGGTATAAATACCACAGACACCAAAACCCTTTTGGTGAACTGAAAGCATGATGGCCTGCGCATCATCGTGATTTTTATTAAAAAATTTCTGCAATACGAGGATAACAAATTCCATAGTTGAATAGTCATCATTATGCATAAGGACCTTATACATACGCGGAGGCTGCAACTTCTGTTTATTGATAGTTGCGGTGCCTGATTGTTCATCTTTGTCAGTTTCTGAAGACATAATTTGTTTCACATTGGTATATTAAGGCAGAATGCACCAATTCGAAATGAAAGGCAATACTCCCCATGGATTCTCAACCGTTCAAAAATAGACTTCAAAAAAACCTAAAAAAGCTTAAGTCTTATATTCAAAAGAATGGAATTGAAGCTTACCGAATATATAATAAGGACATACCTGAGTATCCGTACCAAATTGATATCTATGGTTCAGATGCTGTTATTTACGAGCAAGGAAAAAAACTAGGCGATGAAGAAGCGCCAATTAGAATTCAACACCAAAAAGACATCGAACTCGCAATCCATGAAGTATTCAATATCACTTTAGATAAACAACATTTTAAAATACGGCAAAAGCAAAAAGGAAACGAACAGTACAAACCTCTCGCTGCCGGTTCAGATGAATACTTTATCGTAAATGAACAACCTTTTAAATTTTGGGTTAACCTGGAACGCTACCTTGATACGGGACTTTTTCTAGATCATCGACCACTCAGACAACATTTACTCAAAACGACAGCTGAAAAAAGCGTTCTAAATCTTTTCTCTTATACATGCTCACTTAGTGTAGCCGCTGCCACAGGTGGTGCCACGGTAACTTCAATTGATATGTCTCGCACTTATCTAGACTGGGGAATGGAAAATTTTGTGATCAATGATCTTGATCCCAAAGTCCATCGCTTTATACAGGCCGATGTTTTAAAAGAACTTCAGCATATGATTGAAGCAAATGTAAAATTCGACGTGATCCTTCTCGATCCGCCAAGTTTCTCCAATTCAAAACGTATGGAAGAAGATTTAGATATTGATAGAGATCACCCCATTCTCATTCGTGACTGCATGAAGCTCTTAAATCAAGAAGGTACTTTGTATTTTTCTACGAATAAGAGAAAATTTGAACTTCATAGAATTATAAGTGAAACCTATGAGTGCAAAGAGATCTCTCAATGGACTATTCCACAGGATTTTCACCAGTCATTCATCCATCAGGCCTACACTTTAAAGAAGAAAATCTAGTATTTGCGCATAAAGTCATTAGGATTTCTTATTGCTATCAGTAGTTTTTCTTATATCATTTTCTAACAGTGAGACTCATTAAGCGCCGTAATTGACTGCTATTACTCATATAACTCTCCGCAAGGGCCATTATTATAAGCATTTAGCTACATCTTGACCAATCGTTTCCTCAATTGATAGAAACCACAACAAGGATTGTCGTCTTTGGGAAGAGATTACAATTTGAGGGATAAAAAATGGGGGAACTATGAAAAATTTGATGATGACTCTTTCACTGGCTCTTGTAACTACAGTTGCTTTAGCGGCTCCGGAAAAATTCACCGTTAAAACAATTGAGGTTAGTGAATTCCCCTCGCAAATGAAAGGAGTAGATGTTGGTGGCGTAGGTGGAGGTGGAATGACTACTCCAAAGCCTGGAATGTCATTTGATGAGGTTGGCCAGGTCATTGCTGTGGCAAAAGATATCGTTGCTCTAGGAGAATCAATTTACACTTTGGTCCAAAAAGGTAAACCATCCAACACTACAGACTTCGCACCAATCTCAATTGTGCCTCGAGATCCTATTACTAAAGAAGTTGCAGATCCTTTCGAAATGGAAAATTGCTCAATGCCTGCTCAAAAGAAGTTTGTTACCACAATCAATTCCGCTAGCGGAGGAGAAGGGGTAAGATTTGAGTACATGGTCGTTTATACTTATGGCTGTTCTTATAACGGATCTGGTAAATACATCCAAAATGCAATGGTACAACCGGTTTCTGTTAAAACGAGTTATGGTTGGGATTTCAATGCAACAATGAAGCTTAACGGTATTATGAATCACGGATCAAAAGCTCTGCCAGTTGTAGGCGCTATGCTTTCGATTAAGTACTCTATGAATTCTTGGCATACTGCTTTTGAAAGAAACGATACAGTTCATATTACGGGTAACGGTGAACTTAAAAACTATTCAAACTAATTCCCCTTAGACTTAAATTTAGACAAGTAGAAGGCCACCGCAAGGTGGCCTTCCTATTTTCTACCAAACTAATTATTGGCAATCAGGTATTAAGGCAGAAAGTTTTTTGTATGATTTGTTAAAGGCTTTTCCATAATCACTTATGCCACAAAGCTGAGTGTAACAAACAATAGATTCTTGAACCTTATAAGGACCCATTTCCAACACGGCAACGGCATGGTGAAAGCGTCCTTCTTGCTCGATGCCTTCAAGCTTAAGCACAAAATCGGCAACGTCAGGTGAGTAAACCTCGGTGTATTTTTTATCATTAAGCATTTTAGTAAAATCGAAAGTGAGCACGTAGCCTGAATTATAGAATTCTTTTTCCGGGGCGTAGACCTGGCAGTTAGCTTGGGCGAAGGCTGCCTGAAACATTAATACTGAAGCAATAATTAATATGCGCATAACCACTCCTTGGAATAGTTAAATTTTATATTGGAAGGCAGGGGGAAGTCTTGAAAAAAAAAGGCCCAGATTTCTCCGGGCCTCTAGTCATCCAAATAACAGGATGGAACTTATTTCAAATTAAACTTTGAAACCTTTAAGTTTGTCAGCAAGCGTTGATGGCTGAGCTGATTCTGCTTTGTAGTTCGTCTTATACTCGCCAGAAGCTATAGCTTTCATAGAAAGTGCAATTTTCTTAGCTTGCTTATCGATAGAGATAACTACGGCTTTAACTTTATCACCTTTAGCTACTTTATCAGACGGCTTTTCTACACGCTCTTCAGAGATTTCAGAGATATGAACAAGACCTTCAATTCCTGTTTCAAGCTCTACGAAAACACCGAATTCAGTAATACGAACTGCTTCACCTTCAACAGCTGAACCAACTGGCATACGGTCTTCGATTCTCTTCCAAGGATCTTCCTCAAGCTGTTTAAAGCCTAAGCAGAATTTTTGGTTTTCTTTATCAACTGTAACAACTACAGCTTTGATTTTTTGGCCAACTTTGTACTCTTCAGCCAAAGTTACAGCTTTCTTAGTCCAAGAAATGTCTGAAACGTGGATAAGAGCATCAACTTCTTCGCCAAGGTCTATGAATAGACCGAAATCAACGATAGCTTTGATTGTACCTTCAACAATTTTACCTGGGTTGTATTTATTAGCTAAATCATCCCAAGGGTTTGGCATAAGCTGTTTAAGACCAAGAGAAATTCTCTTGTTCTCAACGTCTACTTCAAGAACTACAGCTTCGATCTTATCGCCTACGTTGTAAGTCTTATTAGCAGCTTTTTTGTTCGTCCAGCTCATTTCTGAAACGTGGATCAAGCCTTCAATACCGTCAGAAAGCTCAACGAAGATACCGTAGTCTTTAACAGATACGATTTCTCCTGAAACTTTTGAACCAGGCATATATTTATCTTTAGCAGACTCCCAAGGATTTGGTTGAACTTGCTTAAGACCCAAAGATACGCGCTCTTTAGAAGCATCGTATTTAAGAATTTTAACATCAACTTCGTCACCAACACCAAGAAGATTCGAAGGATGCTTAACGCGACCCCAAGACATATCTGTAATATGTAGAAGACCATCAACACCACCAAGATCGATAAATGCACCGTAGTCAGTAATGTTTTTAACAATACCTTTAACGATCATACCTTCTTGAATTTGAGTCAATGTTTCATCTCTCATCTTACCGCGCTCTTCAGCGAGGATTGCACGACGAGAAAGAACAATGTTTCCACGTTTTTTGTTAAATTTAATAACTTTGAATTCCATTGTTTTACCAATGTATTTATCAAGGTTTTTAACTGGACGAATGTCAATTTGCGAACCAGGAAGGAACGCTTTAACACCGATATCAACTGAAAGACCACCCTTCACTTTCATGACGACTGTACCTTCAACAGCTTCACCTTTCTCACAAGCTTCAGAGATTTTATCCCATGCTTTAAGAATTTCAGCTTTGTCTTTAGAGAGAACTAAGTTCCCCATCGCAGACTCAAGCTTCTCAAGGTAAACCTGGATTTCTTCGCCGACTCTAATTTTCATAGTGCCGTCGTAGTTTCTGAATTCACGAGCTAAAACAAGACCTTCTTGTTTGTAGCCAATGTCTACAGTTACGAATTCGTCGTTCATAGCAACAACTGTACCCATGAAAACTTCGCCTTCAGCGAAATTCTTAGCGGATGCAGAGTTGATCAAATCTCCGAATTCAGTTTTAGGTTTAGTTTCTTCAACTTCCCCTAGTTCAAATTCAAATCCTTTAATCCAAGATGGAATAACGAATTTTGGTGCAGCAGTTGCTGCGGTTGCGGTTTTTGTGGTGGCCATAATATAGCCCCCCTTTTACTAAACATTAATTCTCCTACTGGAGAGAGAAAGTTATAGATCATAATGGGAGAAAAATCAAAGGATTAGGCGAGTTTCTTCTTCTGGGAATATCTAAGACGCTGAGTGTAAAGTTTTTCATAGTGGGCATAGAGTTCCTCGGCATACCTTTCAAAATGGTGCTGCTCCTGAAGCTCTAGCTCGACTCCATTCAGCTCCTCTAAGTACTTGGGATAATTAGTGATGATCCTGATCATTTTGTCTCTGAGCTCTCTACCATCTTCTGGATGATACGTTTCTCCAAATTTTCCTTGTTTCACCACCTGTTGACGTGTTGATGTCCGAGGCAAAAGTACTGGTGTTTGAGTAATTAAAGCATAAAGATCCAGGTCCGAAAAAAGTTCTTTCATGGGAAGACCAACGAAAATATCACAGTCTTGAAAGCTCATACTTGAAAGAGGTCGGGTCTCAAAACTAATATTCATCTCAAGGTGACGCTCTAAGATCATCCGTTTCAAGGCATCGTAAATTGGATGATTATACCAAGAGATATCAGTCAGAAAGGTAAAAATTAATTGTTGTTTAAATCCCATTTGTTCCAAATGATACAAAAGCGGAGGAATTGTATCTACGAAAAGTCTGAACGATTTTAAATCATGCTCAGTCCTGGATACAAAGGTCATGATTTTCTTTTTTGTTTCGGGATGCTGAGCATGAACAATTTTTGAAGAAAAATCAATCCCTGCTCCAGTAACATGGATTTTGCGGGCATTTACTGGAAAAAATTCAATCGCAAGATCCCTTATATTGGGAGAAAAAGTAAAAATAGAATCAACACGGGAGACAAACAGCTTATCAAGCAAAGAAGTTTTTTTCCATTCAATCTCCTCATTAAAGGTGAAGACCATCGGAATCTGAGGCATACCTTTAAGAATCATCCCAAGTGGCATCAAGCAGGAATAGTTATAAGAATGAATCAGATCAATTTGCTGTTTTTGCAGGATTAGTTGAATCTGAAAATAGAAATTTAATTTACTTCGCCACGTAGATAAATCCGTTGGGAAATAAATTCTCGGAATAACTTCTTTTCCGGCTTCTTGGTCAATGAGTGATTTTTCATGGCAGAGAATAAATGAAGAACCACCAATGTTGCGAAAATAGCTCGCATCAGAAAGGCATCGTCTCTCCACTGTACCCCATTCTTCCGATAGACATACATAGAGTACCGTTAGATCAGATAAACGGAGTTTCTCCCTCATTTATCTTCCGCTATATCTGCTGTTACTGATCCAATTTTAATTTTAGCTTGGGCCTTAAGAAGCTTGCGATATTTATCATCACTAAACCAGAAGTAAAGATCACCGTCTTTTAAAGTCTCACCTGTGTATTTAGTCGTGGCGTGAACTCGTATAGCCTTTTGATTATCTTGTATTGCGGTATCAATTTCTTCACGCCCCTCTATCTCAGCTTTTAGCATCAACATCTTGCCCTTATTTATGACCGGGATATGGTAAATATCTCCGTCCTTCATAGGAAGACCTTGAAAAAAGAAAAGAAGTGAAAACGGATCAATACTAAAATAAGGAATGAAACCATTTTTTTCTTTATTTTTTAATGTGCCATCAGCTTTTTTTTGCTTATAGAACCAAAACGATTTCATTTGATCACGATCATGCAGCTGAAGATCATCCACGTCCTGTTTGCTTTCACGTTGAATTAATGAAAATCGAGTCGAGATAAACTGATCGGTAGTAACATAGGTATCAACAGTATCATCAAGTTCATAAATATTGCTGTAAAAGGGAGCTGATTTAAAACGTGAGTGAAAATGCCACACCTCTCTACCATTTATAAGCTTTTTCCCGCGGTTGGTTACCATGATTTTTCCAACAGTCATTCCCAAGTAATGGATATCTAGAAATGTTTTCTCGTCTACAAAATGATTCGATTTATAGGTCTTCCATACATTTTCGGCTTTTGCGTTCAAGGCAAGCATTTCTGCAGGGTAATCTTTTGGTAATTTACCGACAGGAGTTTCCTGCATTACCGGTAAAGGCAGTCTGATAATTTGTTTGTTATTCTTTTTCTTAATGACACCGGATTGAGGCATCTTTTTTTGAGATGGAGCAGCTGCCGGTGGCGCTTCAATGACAACAACTTCAAATTTTTCGAGAAGCTTTTCGGGAGCTTTAACCTGCGCTTCCTGAGTTGATTCACCCGGCCTATCCAAAGATTCTTGAAAATCTTTCTGCTTTTTTTGAGAAGAACAACTACTTAAAAGAAGTAACATCACAAGCCAAATTTTCACGCTCATCCTTTGAGATAACTACCTAATAAAATTGTAATTTATTGAGCGGCAGAATCAAGGTGGAGAACTTTGCTTAAGCCCTGTGAAAGTTCTTTTTCCCCACTAATAAACTCAACTTTAACTTTGGTGAAAAGAATTCTTGAGTCGAGTGAAACTCTCTTGATTTTTACCATGTCTTTCTCACTACAAATAATAATGGCCGATTGTTGTGAAGCCTTAATTAAAAGGTCGTTTACGTCATTCGGAGTAAAGAAATAGTGGTCAGGAAAGCTCACCCTTTCGGTAATCTCAACCCCGAAGCCTTCGAGATAACGATAAAAAGAATCCGGCGAAGCAATCGCTGTAACAGCAATCGTTCTCAGGCCCTTAAGTTCATGGATAGAAAAAATGTATTTATCGTAAACATCAAAGATGCCAAGAGGTTTATACCTGGTTAATGCCATCGGTGGACGATGATGAAAATGGCTATTCAAAGTCGAAATCAATTTATTTAATTTTTCAGGAGTTACCATGTCGGCCCGAGAAATAATTATAGAATCTGCATCTTTAAGAGCAGTAAGTCCCTCTCTTAAATATCCGAGAGGAGCAACCTTATAAAGATTAAGGGGCATGAGGGCATCAAATAAAACAATATTAAAGCTTCGGTAAATTTGTAAATGTTGAAACCCATCCTCTAGAAGAACGACATCGGGTTTAACTTCGGAAAAATACTTAATAAGATTCTCGGCCCTTTTTTTTCCGACAATCACCGCTCCACGACTCATTTTATTCGAAATCATTAGGGGTTCATCACCATAATCGATTGGATTGAGCCTGAATTTTTGTCCCGATTTTAAAAGACCAGAGGAGTGCTCAAGAAGACCTTTATAGCCTCTCGTCAGTACCACGGGAGTCAAACCTTGTGAGATCATCCATTCTGCGAGCCAGATAATGGTTGGTGTTTTTCCAGTTCCGCCAAATGATAAATTTCCAACTGATATGACGGGCACTTTAAAGGTAGTCTTTTTAAAAACACCATATTCAAAAAAAGAACGTCGAATTCGGTAAACCCATTCCCAAATGAAGCTCAGAGGAGAAAAGGCCATGGTTTTAAGCCATGACTTTACTCTTATTCTAGTTTTGACTTGCTCAACATTACTCATGAATTACCCGTGACATGAATTGAGGAACAGAAAAATCCTCTCCCGAAAGAAGAAGCTTAGTGTTCTTTAATTTGTTCTTAAGATCATTATAAGCTTTTTCATCTTCTAACCAAGTCCTTATTACCCGAGTAAGTTGATGAGCATTCACCTGATCTTCTACAAACTCAGGAAAAACCATCTCGCCATGAATAATATTGGTGAGAGAGATGGGTCCCTGATATTTGATGAAATTATAAAAAATAAACACATTTAGCATGGAAGCCTTATAACAAACGATAGTGGGCAATTCAAAAAGACCTGTGCTTAGGGTTACGGTACCACTTGCAGCCAGACTTAAATGACAGGCCCGCATAGCAGTCGTGAGTTCATTCGACTCGTACCAGACATCTATGTCAGATTTAAAATATTCATAAATGTCGTTATCAA
This sequence comes from Bacteriovorax stolpii, assembly GCA_945905815.1. Classification (GTDB taxonomy): domain Bacteria; phylum Bdellovibrionota; class Bacteriovoracia; order Bacteriovoracales; family Bacteriovoracaceae; genus Peredibacter. Next base: position 18,573 of record CAMDQH010000001.1, read on the forward strand.
TATGTGAAACTTTAACTAAGTGAACTTCAACTGGATAAAATTCTTGGAGTCTTTTTACGGTTTCAATAAATATAGGCAACAGGGCGTGGGTTTCAAATTTTCGGCTTCCGGGAAGTAGAAGAAGTTTAAGCTTTGTATTCCATGAGCCGAATGGTTTGTTCGGAATGCTAGCCAGTTCATCCTTGTAGGTCAGCATCAAAGGATGAGGTATTGATTTTATCTGCTTAACACCCCTTTCCTGAAACCATTTTTTTTCAAAGGGTAAAATTGTAAATAGCGTATGTACCGTGTCCGAAATTACCTGGGCACGATATGCTTTCCAAGCCCAAGCTTGAGGAGCAACGTAATAAAGAACTTTCACTCCTCGCTTTGAAAGACGCTTTGCGAGTCTCATATTGAAACCTTGAAAATCGACAAGAATGGCAACTTTCGTACCACGCTTAATCACTTCTTTTTCAAGATTGGAAAGGGCGTTAAAGTAAAATGGAATTTTCCCAATGACTTCAGAAAAACCCATACTGGAAAAATCTTTCAAATGATAGAGAAGTTCCATTCCATGGTCTTTGAGTTCGTCACCACCAACACCATAAAAGGCAGTATCAGGCGCTAATGATTTCAGTTCAGAAAAAAAACTCATGGCATGCTCCTCGCCAGATTTCTCTCCAGCGACAAGCAGACAGCTAGCCAAGTTTCACCGAAATGGGGCCTAGAGTTTCCATTGCCTTTAATGTGCAGTCCACTAAGTGAACAGCATTAAGACCATCCTTCAAGCCAATAATGGCAGGTTGAGAATGACTAATTGATTGATAGAAATGTTGGTGCTCAAGGAGTAAGTGGTCACGCTTGGCATACGACTCTTCTTTAACAAAAGTACCGTCTTCATACTTTGAACTTGTTGCTTCATAAATTTTATTAGTAAACAGATCAACGGTTATCATGCCATCTTTTGAAATTACTTCCAAATCACGCATTTCTTTTACACTATTTCTGCCCACGACAATGGTGACGTCACATTTTTCTTCCAAATTAAGATAAATATTGGCGTGATCCCATTTATTAGTTCTGATCTTAAATCCATTGGCCTTAACCTGAAGAGGTTTTTGCTTAAATAAATAAAGAACAAGATCAAGATCATGAATCGCGAGATCTTGAACGACATCAACATCAGTTGCCCTCCCCTTAAAGGGAGCTGATCGGTTTATTCTGACAGAAAAGGGAGTTGGAAGATTTTGAAAATGGGAACGTAATTTCTCCCAGGCTTCATGAAATCTCTCACTATGACCTACTTGTAATATGGCATCTTTATTATTGGCAATTAACGCAAGAGCTGCAGCTTCATCATCGTTAGAGCAAAGAGGCTTTTCACAAAATACACTTTTATTTTTTTCAAGTAAGTATTTAACCAGTTCGAAATGGGTCGATGTTGGCGTTACTACAAAAGCAGCATCAATTTCATTAATGATATCTTTAATATCGCTAACAACTTTCACATTAGGATGATTCTTTCGGGCCTCTTCCTGATTGGCCGGAAATTTTTCAACAATAGCAACAAACTCTGCCACTTCACTATTTGCTGCTACTTTTTGGCAGTGCCATTTTCCCAGATGCCCATATCCTAAAACTGCAATTCTTATTTTTTTCATAATTCCCTTAGCCTGCCATAAACGGAGCAATTCCAATTTCTGATTTTTTAATGAAAGAAGCTATCTCGCTAATAACCGCATTAGCTTTGTATTCCTCCATTAATTCCGTGTGAGACACAAAAGCTCTTGGTGAAAGCGCAGAAGCTTCCATCGTTCGGTAAAAATCTACGACTTCAGATACAATTTCTTTTGAATGGCCCTGACGTTTAAGGCCGATGATGTTAATGCCTTTGAGGCGAACGCGGTTACCGTAAGCAGTACAAAAATGAGGAATATCGCGATCAATTCCTGAACCACCACCAATATAAGCACCTCTTCCAATAGTCACAAATTGCGTGACTCCTGTATTTCCACCAATAATAACTCTGTCACCAATGGTTACATGTCCTGCCAAACCAACGGCATTTGCAAATGTTAGATTATTTCCTAAAGTGCAATCATGAGCGATGTGACAATAGGCCATAAACAGGGAATTAGAGCCAACGATCGTTTTTTGATCCTGTTTCATCGTTCCGCGGTGGATAGAAACATATTCACGAAATGTATTATTATCACCAATAATTGTTTCAGTAGGCTCGTTCTTGTATGACGTGTCCTGGGGAGGAGCTCCGATAGAACAAAACTGGAAAAATCGATTCCCTTTTCCAACTGTCGTATGGCCATCAACAACAACGTTGGAATGAAAAATACAATCATCTCCAATTTTTGCGTTTGCACCGATTAGACAAAATGGTCCAATTTGAACATTGTTTCCTATTTGGGCTTCAGGGTGAACAAAAGACATTGGGTGCGCTTCGTAATTTTTCGACATATTATTCTCTCTAGTTATTAAATTTTAAAGATGCCATGACACTCGTTTGTGACATGAGGTCACCGTTGGCATAAATTGCACATTCATACATTTGAATTGGGCCTCTTACTTTCGTGAGAGTTGCGTGAATTTCAAGATCTAATGGCGGGAATATAGGTTTTCTGAATTTAGCAGAATCGATCCCTAAAAGTGCTACTTCAATTTTTGATTTTTCGTTTGGTTTGCAATACATCGCCAAAAACGAAGCTGCTTGTGCCATCATCTCAACTTGAACAACACCCGGAAGAATTGGATCACCGGGAAAATGGCCTTCAAGTACTTTTACAGTACTATCCACTCTGAAAGTACAAATGGTCTTACCACCGATGAGTTGGGTTGGTGTTAAAGGTACCTTTAGAATGTCTAATCCAGGAGGAATAATAATTTCTGTGACAGTGTCTATGAACAAGAACGGCTCCCGATGGGGAAGAAAATCCATCACTTGCTTTTTATTCATCAACATAAAAATATCCTTCTTTAATCTTTTTTATCTTTTAGAGACATTTTACGAACGTATGCAAAGCCTTTCATCCACTCTTTAACATCACGAGCGGGATGCCCGCCAAGCTTCGAACCTGCAGGCCAAACAACTGATTCATTCACCATGGCACCGCCAGCAATTTGCGATCCCATACCGATATGAGAATCAGGTCCAACAGCTGCACGACCTCCGAGTACGACAAAATCTTCCAATACAGCACTTCCCGCAATGCCGGCCTGACCGCAAAGGACACATCCTTTACCTAATTTTACATTATGAGCAATCTGAACCTGATTATCGATAATACACCCAGCACCGATGACTGTAGGCGAGAAAGTTCCCATGTCGATTGAAGAATTTGAGCCGATCTCAACGTTATCATGAATGATAACTCCACCCATATGCCAAATTTTGACATGCTGACCTTGGTGAAAAGTATAACCAAAGCCATCGCTGCCAACGACTGCTCCTGAATGAAGTCTGCAGTTTTTTCCAATTGTCGTAAAAGGGTAAATCGTTACGTTTGGATAAATTTTTGAGTTGTCCCCAATGCTGACATGAGGAAGTATAGTTGATCCGTGCAAGACCTCAACATTAGCTCCAATTTTTACATGCTCACCTATGAAAACGCCTTGAGAAATACGGGCAGTCGGATCAATGTCGGTTGTGCCCATTTGTCTTCCATCCACCTGAGTGTTTAAGCCATTCATTTTTAGGTCATAAAATGGTTTCGAGAGAATGGTCAAACTGAGAGCGATGTTTGGAGATGTTGCAATCCATGACATCTGTTGAATCATCGTTTTATATTCTTTGCTCATTAATGAATAAAACTTCTCATCAATAACAAGACCAAGTTTTAAACTCAGTGCTTGTTCCATATGTGGGATAAATTTATCCAGCAATTTTGCATTTTTAATAAATACAAAACTATGTACCTGAAATGTATCTAATGCAGAAATGGCCAGAATTTCTTCTGGCCATTCAGCATTTTTAGCAATTTCAAGTGACGAATCAAACTTTAAAAGTTCGTTTAATTTCATTTATTTTCCAGGATATTTTTTATCATATGCTTTGATAACATCTTCAGTAATATCTTTTTTTGCTTCAGCATATATAATTGGTGCTGCAGAAAGTTCAAAAGTCATTGCAACAGCATTTGCTTTTGAAATTTCATCGATGATTGGGCGTAGTTTTTCAAGAATAGGCTTTTTCATATCCTGTTCCATCTTCTGTATTTCTTTTTGGAATTCCATCGTTTTACTTTGAAGCTTCATCATCAATTCTTGAATTTCGCGCTCTTTAGTTATGCGGGCCTGCTCTGCAAGAACCATGCTTTGCTTTTTGTAATCTTCCTGAGATTTTTTAATTTTATCTTCGTCTTTTTTAAGCACTGACTTCTTATCATTAAATGCTTTTTCAAGTGTCTTTTGGACACCCTTACCTTCTTTAATAGTAGTAATAACCTTTTGAATATCAACTAAACCAACAAGCACTGTCGCTTGAGCTGAAAAACAAAGCGTGAGGATTAAGATTGTAAATAAAGTTTTCATATTTTTTCTCCTTAAATTATCTATTACGTTAGCATTGCTTAAAACAATTGTCCTATGTCAAAATTAAACTGGTTACCAGCCTCTTTATGTAACTTCCCGTCATCTTTAGGGTGAATCGGGAAACCAAATTCAAATCTTAAAACACCAATGGGGGAGAACCATCTAAAACCAAAGCCATAATCCGAACGAAGAGCGTAATTGTTGCCTTCACCAATTCGCTGCTCGAAGACGTTACCAGCATCATAGAAAAGCACCCATTTGAGTCCAGCTTCTTTAATCAATGGATGCTCGAATTCAATTGTACCCAAGAGACTGAATAAACCACCGAAGTTAAATACTTCATCTTTTCCGGTGCTGGTATTCTTGGCAAAACGTCTTGGACCAATGTCCTCAATATTAAAACCTCTCATATTACGAGCACCGCCCATAGAGAATTTTTCAACTCGTGGAATTTCTCTTTCAGTTGTCTTAAATAATTGCTGCGCGTGAAGTCTTGTTCGTAAAATCAGATCCCCCCAAATAGGTCTGTAATATCTTCCTTCAAGTTCAGCTTTCATCCAGCGCATCGATCCACCCAAACCTGTGTATTCCAGGGCTGAGTTGGTGTAGTAGCCATTTGTTGGTTCAAAAGTATTGTTTCGTTTATCTCTGATAATAGACGCCTGTAGAGATGAAGCAGAACCATTCTCTACTTCTTCTTTAATACCTGAATTGATGACGTTGCTTACCTTGTTATCTTCATAGCGGTAAGTCAGAAATAAACGGGTGTATTCAAAAATGGGATGCCCTACACGAACATCGGCACCATGTTTACGGTATGCAAAAGAACGAATGAAATAAGAAACAGTTTGATAGTAATCGGCCCCTGCGGTCCATTTTGTGTCAAAGATATAAGGTTCAGTGAAACCGAGGTTATAAATCTGCTGTTTATTGGAGTACGAAAGGTTCAAGTTAATATTTTGACCAAGACCGCGAAAGTTATTCTGTGCAACTGAAGCTTGGATAAACCCTTGCGTTGCAGTTGAATAACCAGCACCTAAAGAAATCTGCCCAGTCGGTCGCTCTTTTATGGAAACTTCAACATCAAGTATGTTGTCAGTACCTTTCCGTGTAATGGTGTTAAAGATTACGCTCTCTGGCTGAAAGTATCCGAGACGATTCACGTTATCTTTCGAGGTTCTAAGTTTTGAACCCGAATACATTTCACCTTCACCAATGCGAAGCTCACGCCGAATTACCTTGTCTCGAGTCTTAGTGTTGCCTTTCATAGTGATCTTACCAAAATAAGCAATTACACCTTTCTCAAATGAGAAAATAATGTCTACCTTATTCTCTCCAGGTACAATTTCAAGGGTACGGAGAACGTTGGCAAAAGCATATCCTTTGTCCTGATACATCTCAGTTAATGTCTGAATGTCCTGGCGTAGATTTTCTTCATTATAGATATCGCCAGTTTTAATCTTAAGCTTTTCCATCATTTCATTTTCAGTAAAGAGTAGCTCTCCATTGAAAGAAACATTATTGACGGAAAATTGTGGCCCCTCGGTCAAACGGACAGTAATAAAAATCCACTTTTTATCTTCAGAAGCTGTCACTTCAGGGTTTTGAATGTTGACCTGAAGATAACCACGAGTTTTATAGAGGTATTTCAATCGTTCAACGTCTGTCTGAAAATTGATTTCTTTAAAATTTCCTGAACCAGATAAAAAAGCAAAATAAGACTCTTCCCTAGTCTGCATAAAGTTCTTAAGCTCTTCATCACCGATGGCCTTACTACCGAGGAAAGTAATCTTTTTAACTCTGACTTTATCCCATTCTTTGATATTGAATGTAATTTCAACAGAACCATTCTTATTATCTTTCAATTTGTAAGTCACAAGAGCTAAAAAATAGCCTTTTTCTTCATAATGTTTTTGTAATAAGAGAATGTCGTTTTTGAGAGTTGAAATATCCAGAATATTAAATTCTTTTGTTTTAACTTGTTCTTTTAAATCATCATCATTAATTTCATCATTTCCTTCAAAAGAAATTTTTGAAATAATTGGCTTTTCCTTTACTTTAAAAAGGAGAATGTTTTTTCCATCTTTTATTTTGTGGTAGGCTTCAACTTCTTCAAAATACTTCATTTCATAAATTCGAGATAGGTCTTTTCTTAAAAGATAATTGTCGAGCATCATTTCTGCGCGAGTGCTCAACTTTTCAATTATGGCCTCTGATTCAACTTTTCTGTTGCCTAGAATTTCAATTGAATCCACACGGAAAAATTCTCGAATCGGCCCAATTATTTCTTGAGCGAAAACGGCGGATGATCCAAAAGTCATGAACGAAATGAATAACCAAAGCAGAACTTTTTTCAACTACTGAATCCTTAAAGCAAAGGCTATCTTGTTAATTTTATTTGCAGTTCAGAAGTCTAGCCAATTATCTGACCATCTTCAATGACTATTTTTCGAGGAAAATGCGAAGCGACTTTGTCATCATGTGTCACAACAAGAAGTGTTGCGTTAAAATCGGCCGATAGGTTTTTTAAAAGCGTGGTAACCTTCTCAGAATTTTTTGAATCTAGATTTCCTGTTGGTTCATCACATAAAAGTATCTTCGGCCTTAAACTTAAAGCACGAATAATATTAATGCGTTGTTGCTCACCGCCAGAAATTTCGAACGGATATTTCGACAAACAGTGGTTTACTCCTAATATTTCTGAAAGCTTCGCAGTGTCGTCTTCAACTTGCTTTAAATTTTTCCCACCAATTCGGGCCGGTAGTAAAATATTGTCACGACATGTCATCGACGGCAAAAGAAAGTGAAACTGAAAAACAAATCCAACTGACTCGTTTCTAAAGTTTGCAAGACCCTCATCACTCATATCGTGAAGATTTTTATTATCAATAATAACCTTGCCTGAAGTCGGCTGATCAAGGCCTCCTAACAGATAGAGAAGCGTTGATTTTCCTGAACCTGAAGCTCCACGAATGGCCACAAGCTCCCTTTCCTGAATACTAATATTTAGTCCACGTAAGACACGCGTTTTTCCAAAAGATTTTTCTACCTGCTCCAAACGAATGAAACTCATTAGCTAAACTCCTGACGTAAACCTTGCACAATTGGCCTCTGTTTTAATCTCCAATAGCCAAAGAGGCCTGGAATTAAAACCCACACTAAAGATACCAGATACACTGTTATGTAGGCAGTACTATCTAGACGAATTTGAAGAGATGAGAGCACATAAATTTCCCCTGGAATCTGAAAGAATGAAACATTTGCCAGACACCAATTAAAAAACGTGGAAAGGATGTGGGCCCCGACACAGGCAACCGCCCAAACTATAAATATAGAAATGAACCAAAAGCTCATTAGTTTTTTTAGCGATAAACCAACTGCACGGAGAAAGAAAAAATCTTGCGCTTTTTTTTCCATTATATATATAACGAAAGCCATTATATTGAAAACGGCTACCACCACGATCATTTGTAGGATTAGAGAAATTGAAAGTTTTTCAACTTTCACAGCTTCAATTAAAAATGAGTACTCACTCCAAAAAGGTCTTACAAAATATTCCTGTCTTAAATGTCCTCTGAGCTTTTGTTGATCTTTTTGTATTATGTCTAAGGACTCAATGGGTTTTGCAGGATTTTGAGTCGTAATAATAAGTAGATTGATGAAATCCCTGACATCTAGAATTTGCGCCAGATCTTTTTTGGGAAGATATACCATACGTAAATCTTTTTGATAGATGCCATGTTTTATTAAACCGGAAACTTGAAACGAACGGACTGTGGGAAGAGATTCTGACGACTCATTGCCTCTGCCAAAAGTTAAAGCAATCGTATCGCCTATTCCTACTTTAAGGGCATGGGCCAATTCTTCACCAATAACAAGCCCAGCTTCAGGAAGAACAACATTAAGCCCAGTGGCATTAGAGAAGTTATCAGCTTCAATTCCTCGTACCAAAACTCCTTTGCTCACGCCTTGATAAAGGGCAAAAGCCTCAGTTTGAATAACAGGCGCAATCGCCAAAGGCTTAACACTTGCGATTGCTTCTAAAAGGATCTTATCAACTTGAAAAAAACCTTTTTTGGAAGTGATGAGAATGTCACCGGAGGAATGTCTGAGACCGGATTTTAACAAATGGTCAAATCCATCCATTAGTCCAAAAGTGCATAAGATAACAGCAATCGAAAAGGTAAAACTAAAAACGGTCGCCAGCAGGATTTTTCCTGATGAACGACCGTGAAGAACAATTTTTAAAATTGATAAATATGACTTCATTCTTCTTCAGAAAAGAAATGCTCTTTCTTAAGTAGTGGAAAGAGAATGACATCTCGGATGGTATGACTATCTGTGAGGATCATGACTAAACGATCGATTCCGATTCCCTGTCCAGCGGTAGGTGGCATTCCATATTCAAGTGCACGTACAAAGTCGTAATCTACATCCGAAGCTTCATCGTCACCCGCTTCTTTGGCCATCGCCTGATCTGCAAAACGATCTAATTGATCAGTTGGGTTGTTTAACTCCGAGAAAGCATTTCCAATTTCCCAGCCATTCATAAAAAATTCAAAACGATCAACAAACTCTGGATGAATATCATTTCTTCTAGATAAAGGGGAAACTTCAGTTGGATACTCGGTAATGAATGTCGGTTGAATTAGTTTTGCTTCTACCAATTCTTCAAAACAAAGAACCAGAAGTTTGCCCCACGAAAGGCCTTGTGCTTTTTTAAGATCAGCATTGGTTCCTTTAAGAAGTTCCAAAAGGTGTGGGCGGTCGTTGATCTGATCCATACTTGAATGAGTATGCTTAGCAACAGCTTCTCTCATAGTCATACGCGCATAAGGACCTTTCAGGTTAATCTCATGCTCACCGAATTTAATGATGTCAGTTTTTAGAACATTCTGAGCAATTCCAACCAGAAGATCCTCAGTGAAATCCATTAAGTCTAAGTAAGTTGCATAGGCCCAGTAAAATTCAATTGAAGTAAATTCAGGATTATGCTTAAGTGACAGACCTTCATTTCTAAAACAACGATTGATTTCAAATACTTTATTGTATCCACCTACCACGAGACGTTTTAAATGAAGCTCAGGCGCTATACGCAGGGAGAGTTCCATATCAAGAGCATTATGATGAGTCTTAAATGGTTTTGCAGCAGCACCACCGGCAACTGAATGCATCATAGGAGTTTCTACTTCTAAAAAGTCATTTTTGTAAAAATACTCACGGATGAAACGAATAATTTCAGAACGTCTGCGCAGTTTCTCACGAGTCTCATGACTCATGATCATATCTACGTAGCGCATACGATAGCGAAGTTCGGTATCAGTAAGACCATGAAATTTTTCAGGCAGAGGACGAATTGATTTCGTAAGGATCGAAAATTCACGAGCGTTTAAGGCCAGATCACCCTTCATTGTTTTAAACACATCCCCTTCGACATAAACAATGTCGCCGAAATCTAAGTGCTTATATTCTTCTAAACCTTTTTCGGAAGTGAGCTGTTTCGAAATATAAAGCTGAAATCGACTAAAACCATCATCACATTGTAGGAAAGCAGCTTTTCCAAAATCCCTGACCATCATGACTCTGCCAGCAACTTTATACGTTGGGGTTTCTCCGATTTCTTCTTTAGTCATGTGACCATATTTGGCAGTTAAATCGGAGAATTTCGTATCAGGTTTAAAACCATTTTTATATGGATTTGATCCTGACTCCTCAAGCTTTTTTCTTTTATCAAGACGAACATCCATCTGTTCAGAGAATTGTTCAGTCCAGCGTCTGACGTGTTTATCTTTCATAATTTTCCCCGATGTCGTTAAGTTCATATCACTCATAAATCATCCATCCCTATATCTTGTACAATTCCCCCGAGGCTATGCCACTGAAGGTAAGCTTTCATAAAATCATCCAAGTCACCATCTAATACTGACTCAGCTTGCGAAGAGTGAAAACCATTTCTGTGATCTTTCACAAGTTTATATGGATGAAGAACATAAGATCGGATCTGTGAACCCCAGGCAATATCTTTTTTGCCTGCCTCAACTTTATCCTGCTCTTTTCTTCTTTGTTCCACCATGTAGTCATAGATACGAGATTTTAAAATTTTCATCCCCATGGCACGGTTTTGAAGCTGCGAGCGCTCGTTTTGGCACGCCACCACTATTCCTGTCGGAAAATGGGTAAAACGAACAGCTGAATCCGCCGTGTTTACTGATTGCCCACCTGCTCCGCCAGAACGATAAATATCAATCCGCAAATCTTTATCTAAAACTTCTACTTCAATCGTGTCATCCACTTCGGGCGTTACATAGATTGAAGAAAATGAAGTGTGCCGGCGAGCATTTGAATCAAAGGGAGAAATACGCACCAAGCGGTGGACACCACTTTCAGATTTTAATAGCCCGTATGCAAAATCACCATGAACCATTAAAGTTGCTGATTTTATTCCGGCAGAATCTCCATACTGAAAATCGGTAACATTTACTTTGAAGCCTTTGGCCTCACACCAACGAGTAACCATTCTTAAAAGCATATTGGCCCAATCACATGATTCTGTACCGCCAGCTCCAGCATTGATCGTGACAATGGCGTTGTTAAAATCTGTTTCTCCAGAAAGGAGTGCTTTCTGTTCGGCTTCAGATAAAGCCGTATGTAGTTTGGGAAAAAGTTCAATTGCTTCTAAAACCGAAGCATCATCTCCAGCTTCACCCATTTCAAGGAGAACTTCAAAGTCGTCACTTAAATTTTTTACTTTTGAAAAGCCATTTACTGTCGTTTCAAGAAGTGATTTTTCTTTTTGAATTTTTGAAGCGTTCTTGGTGTCATTCCAGAATCCATCGAGGGCCTCTAACTCAGAGATAACCTTAATACGATTTTTTTTGCGTTCGACGTCAAAGCGACCTCCGTATGGTTTCGAGCGTTTCTTTGACTTGAGAGAACTGTGATTTATATTCGGCTAATTTTAGGCGCAGCGAATCATCCATTTCATACCTTCCAAAAGTGTCCCTCACTCTAACAAAGAGTGAGCACTTTTGAAAAGAAATCCGTCATTAATCTCTAGGGATATTGTCTGGATCGCGAAGCCAGTTGCAATCAAACGGCTTTTCAATGCTTGGGTCGTTAGGATTGGCCTCGTAAGCAGCATCGGCTTTTTTCTTACTCTCTTCGGAGACTATTCTCAAAATAGACGCAATCGTTTTGCGGTGGGCGGGAGCTTTTTTTGCATTGAATGAAAGCAGGAATTTAACTAGCTTCCAAATATCCTGACCGGTCTTCATTTGTGGAACTTCTTCAAATTTTACCAAATAAAGGTAAACCTGTTTTGCCAAGGTTTCTCTTATTTTCGGAGTATCCAAAACAGACGGAAGTTTGGGTAACATTCCATTGATTGCAGGTTTATAGATAGCATAGGCATCCATAACTTCATCAGAATCCATTGTATTATTCACAGTTTTCACATCCCAACGTGTGATTGTTGTTTCAATGTGCATCATGGCCAGAAGAATAGACATAATGTCACCCTTGGAATACTTTACCTCTTCATTGTCGTCAGGATAAACGTGACAAAACCTTGAAGCCTTGGCCGATGCGTTTAGATAATCCATGTTGTGTTCTGAATTAAAATTTTGTTTATCACAATCCAAACTTCCATTAGCGCCTAAGAACTCAAAAAGTCTTGGGAAATTTGAGCGATAATTCGTACAGACAGCTTCGTAAAAATGCTCCTTAAAACAAGTTGCATCTAGTCTGTCGAACTGATCTCTTTCACAGTTTTTTGTGGCATAAAAATCGAACAATTTGGTTTGGGCGTCCATGGCAGTGACTAAACTTATTGCAAACTCTGCAGCTTCATCCACATCAAGAACTTTGTTATCATCTGATTGTGACTGAAATAGAGAACCTAAAAGAGAGATTGTTTCAGACGTGCTGGTGGACCTACGAGGTAGCATGATATCCATTTCAATCAATTCATTTTCAAATCTCTTCAAAATTCCTTTCAATTGGTCTGCTCCCATAGAGAGTGAACTTCCGTAATATCCGAAGGCAGTCTTGATTAAGTACTCATAAATTGAAATTTCAGCTGTGCCATTTGCGTTTCGTTTATTATCTAACGAGTAATAGGCCATATCAAAACTACCTTTCATATAACGGTAGGTATTAATGATACGACAGAACTCCACCAAAGCAGGTTTATCCTGGGGGAAATATAGCTCATATCTTTTTGGGTCAAGATAAACGGACTGAGGCGAATTAAGTAATTGTTTAATCTCTGGAAAATTATAAAACTTATGAAAAGCGAGACTAGTCGAAGTCATATTGAAGACATGAGAAAACATTTTCTCAAGGTCTTGGCCAGTAACCCATTCTTCCTCGGCCAAATCGAGACCATCATTTCTTTTTTTAGTTAGAATTTTTTTGGCTTCTTTAATAAGGATACGGTACTTAGCAAGTTTTTTTGAATCGTCCTTAATAAAGCGGTCCATACCATCAATTGCCATATCTATACTGAAAAGACCTTCATATCGTCTGTCACCGCGCGCAGGGTGAAATAGAATATTAGCGAGATCGCTAACATCATCTTTAAGAAAAGTCATAAGCTCAGGCTGCTTTAGATTTAAATGTTTGTATCTGACTCCGTCTAAAACCAATGAGAGAAGCTTAGGCAATTGAGAAAATAGAAAACCAAGCTCAATATGATTAATGGTCGTTGTATCTCCACCCATTAGAATTTTTTTAGCAAAAAGCATGCCCTTGATTTTCTCTAATGTCTCTTCCTCGCCCGGCTGTACAAAGGCCTCAATCAGCTTCACGATATCTAGAAAATGAATCTCACCACCACGATCTGAAACATATACCTTCTCAAGGCCCTCTTTAATTTCATTAGCGGCTTCTTCTACTCTTTTGCGGTGTGATTCATGTACAGCAAGATTAGCTGGTGCAGATGATCCAAAAGTGTTTTGGTAGTGACGAGCAGCATGAATGTTAACGGTTTTAACCAAGTCGATAATAAGACCGACATTCTTTTTTGAAATATAATCTTTCTCTTCAGCAGTTATCAAATGACTAAGATCAAAAACAGCATTAATTGCAGCGAGCGTACCAGCTTTAATTTCAGGCCTATTTATTTTCAAATAAGTGAGAAAAGAAGTTCGTGAAAGTCTACCTCCACGACCAAGTTCAGACACATCAATAAAAAGATATAAACTCTTTTGAAGACAATCCAGAGTTCCAGTAATTGGCCTATCAAGAATATCCTGCAACTCATCCATATCAAGCTCACAACCCGCATTCATACGCGAGGAACCAACAGGCTTATCAACCACTTTTTTACCAAAGAGGTCACCACAGCCGGTTAAAGTAAGTTGCATAAGAATGAGAATCAAAAATCCGTATTTGAGTTTCATTCTTTAATTTTCTGAGAATTATGGATTAGGGTAAAGACCCGGCAGAAATGCCTAGGTCCATAAATTCGAGCAGTTACATCTAGTTATTGAAAATTTCAGGCCAAGTTGAGAGAAGGCCGCCCTTAATCCATACATCTGACGCGCTCTCAATCTCCTGAGCCTTTACAATGTCGCCCTGCGTAAGCAAAACAGGGGTCAATACTGGGGCCTCAGATGCGACAGAAGATGAACCACTTTCCTGGCATGTCTGAAGAGTCGTCGGATCTTTTAAGCACTCACATTTGAAAGTCGATTGTGTGCCTTGTGCACCAATTGTAACAAGAAGAGAGGCAATTGTTTTGCGGTTTGCAGTAGCACCTTTATCAAAACTCAAAAGAAATTTTACAAATTTCCATATACTGCTAAAATCTTTTTGATCTGGCACCTGTTCGTACTTCACCATGTATTGATAAATTTGTTTTTTTAATTTTTTTACTATGTTCGGCATTTTCTCGAGGAATCCGTCGAGGGCCGGAGAATAAATATTATACGCATCCATAACTTCCGCTGGATCCATCACGTTATTATGTATGCGTGTATCCCAACGCAATATGGTTGTTTCAATGTGCATCATCGCCAGGAAAGTCGACATCATGTCGCCCTTACCATAATAAATTTCTTCCGTCGTATTTGGATAAACGTTACATGTACGTGCCGCTTTAACCGCCCTGTCTAAGTATGCAAGGTTTGCAGCACTTGGTGGAATTCGACATACCAGTTTTTTATTTTCGTAAACTGTTGCCCCAAGAGAAGCAAACAATTTAGGAAACTGGTCCGGGTAATTAAGGCAAACTCCTTCAAAAAAGTTATTTCTGAAACATTCTGGAGAAACTCGTCCGTACTCATCCATTTCACATTTATTATTCTTTGTAAGATTGATAAAATGATTTTGTAGGTCTTTCGAAATATCAATCGCAGTGAAAAGGCTTATCGCAAATTCTGTTGCTTCATTTACATCAAAAACTTTGTTTTCATCAGATTGATACTGAAATAGTGACCCAAGCAGAGTGATGGTTTCTGCAGTGTTAATTTCGCGCCCAGGAAGAACCATGTCCATTTCGATGAGAATCTTTTTTAATTTTAGAACGAGGTTCACGACATGGTCTGTTTTCATGTAAACGCCGTTCAATGTTGGCACAGCATCACATATAACTTTTCCGCCCAGAGTGTTATTTGGACAACCAAACTTCTTCATAACCAACGTAAGAGCATATTCATAGACTGCAACTTCAAACACTGCATCCGCATTACGCTTATAATCATCAGTATAGAAAGCAGAGATATTCTCCCCTCTCATAAATCGATATTTCTTGAGGATACGAACAAAACTATCTACACGTGGTTTTTCAACACTAAAAAGTTCGTATAGATTTTTAAAATCAAAAGTAATTGGACGACCCGGCCTGGCTTCGAGCAGTATTTCTTCTGTTTTCCAGAAACGATGAAACAAAGTTCCAGTTTTAAGCAAATTGAGACCGTGGGCGAAAAGTCTTCTTAAGTCATCACCTGTAACTTTCTCAGGATCACCATCCATGAGAACTAGTTTAGCTTCTTTCAGAAGGTCATAGTATTTATTTAAATCGACCGATTTATCATGTTGGCCGGCAAATATCTCTACTGCATCAATAGCATCCTGAAGCGAGAATAGGAATTCCTTGTTTCGCTCTCCCAAGCTTGGAGAAAAAACTAAGCTATTCAAAAGTTTAAGATCTGAGTCGAGAAGGCCAATCATGTCTTTTTGATTTAAACGAATATTTTTGTACTTAATAGCATCAAGGGCCAAAACGACATAAGAACTAAAATTGTCAATGAGATGACCTAGTTCTTTGTGAGTAAGATCATCTTTCTCGCCACCTAAAATGATTTTTTTAGCAAAAAGCACTTTTTTAACATTGGCCATGGAAGTTACATTATTCTCAGTCGTAAAAGCATCTAGAACATCATTAAGATTTAAGTGATCGATTCTACTTTTACGATTGGGTTTAAAAATTTCTTTTAATGCCGAGGAAATAATAATTGCCGCAGGCTTGATACGTTGATCTCTTTGTAGCTGGTAATTGTCATAGTCAATTGTGTCCGTATTCATGAAAATTGGCTTAAAGTTGGTTGAAGCCTTTTCGTTGAATATTTTGGCAGCCTTCACCAAAGCATCAATGTTTTTTGCTGAAATATAGTCGCGATCCTCTCCATAGATAAGAAAGTTGATATCAAAAACAGACTTTAATGCCCTTAGAACTTCTGGTTTAATTTCTTTACGGTTTTCTTTAATAAAACTGAGCAATGCTGTTCGCGAAAGATATCCTTTGCGTTTAGACTCCACTGAAGTGATAAAGAGCTTTAGATTCTTACCTAAGCAATCGATTGTTTCTCCAATCGGTTCTTCAAGGATAAGTGAAAACTGATCGATATCTAGTTCGCAGCTTGCCTTAAATTTGTTTGACTCGAGAGCTTTATCTACCATTTCTTTTTGAAACAAATCGCTGCATCCGCTGATAAAAGTCAGCGAAACTAGTAATCCTGTCATTAAACCTGTTTTCAAAAAGTTCATGATGTTTCCTAAAAAATGTATCTTAGACCCGCATACACGGCATCGTTATTTGTAAACGTTGACCAATAAGATTTTCCGCTGTCTGGAGTGCCAATCATATTCACACCAAAAGACAGAAGCATTTGCTTAGAAACATTATATCCAGCTCGCAACATAACCAACCGGTCAGTGGTAAGCATGTCGTATTTTATATCTCCTGAGAGGCTCACTTCTTGCGTAAAGTTTCTTGAAGCAAAAAAATTCACGGCCTGATTCCAGCGAGGGTCCTCCGCGAGAGAGTCACGCTCTCTATCGTATGGACTTACACGTGCAACATAATTAAAACCTATTCCAAACTTGTCATTTATGCGGGATATTCCTCCCCCAAGGTAGGCTTCACGTCTCTTTTCTGTTTTTATTTCAGTATAGGTCGTAACTGTCTGACTACCGTCTGGAAAAGTATTGGGATAAACACCCATACCACCAACGTACATTTCAAGATCAGCATTACGGTATTTAAAATTTCCACCGAACACGTCATGGTAATAAAATTCTGGTTTCACAAATGCTTTTACTGATTTTGAATCACCTGCAAGGGCAACTTCTACATTCGTTGAAATTTGGTTTTCCGGTTTGCGAATAAAGTAACCATCGGCAACCCAGTTTTTATGTTCCCAACCAATATTTACACCAAGTGAATAACGATAAATCACGTCAGAAATGCTAGGGTAATCCACAATATACTGAATAGGAATTGGGCCTGCACCTATATTGGTGGTTGCTGCAGGCGGTTTAGCCCAAGGGTTTCTTGATGAGATGGTGTTATCACTTTTATCTATATCAAGACTTGGGTTTGTTTCAGGCACATACAAACCCGAACCAAATACTTTCCAAAATATTCCGTTAGAAGATCTATTCTCGTAGGCAATACCAACCAAGCCTTCCTGACCTGGCATAAAACCATCAAAGTTTTTTCTATTATTTATTTTTCCTAAACCCCAAGATTGATCAATATTTGACCAAGCAAGGTTTTGGCGACCAATCTTAACTAGATCCCCAGTTTTTTCAGCACGGTCATATGATCTAAAAATACCTTTTTTGGCAACATACGCTTCTTGTAATGACCACATTGTAAGGCTTTGGTCATTTACCAAAGCTGCAAAATCAAACTTACGTTCTAATTCGTTTTCTCTATCTTTATAATATGTAAAACTTAAATCAGCATTGTACCGGTTACCAGGTACATCACCTACATCTTGATTTATCTGATTACTCATTCCGCCAAAATGGCCTTGGATTGTATCGTCGTTAATAGCAAACGCTGAGACCACCGTGGTGCTCAGGCACAAAGTTAATAGTTGTTTTTTAGTCAAAGTCGCCATGAGAAAACTTACCTTTTGTATTGAGGAGCAGGGATATTAGCTAAATATTGGCCTAAAATCCTCAATCATTTATTGACCCATTGTACCAAGCCAAATGCCTGCCGATGACGCGTCGTGTAAATGTTTCCTTATATGTCAAAAGTTAGAACCTTTAAGTTGTAGAAGGTGCATGATTGTTAGTAGATTAAGACCGACTTTTACCTGCACAGAAAGGAAATACCCGCATGAAGAAGCTAACTATTGGATTTTTATTGAGTTTTTCGGCTATCATGGCCACGGCTGAAGCAGCTGGATCACGTTTTCACCCAAAACATCTCTTCATTAAAATGAAAGAAGGCCAAATTATGGTGAAGTCGCCGCTTATTAAAAGTTCAAAACGAATAATTGGTCAGCTTTATTTAGTTAAAACCAACAAGCTTGAGGCCCTAAAGCAAGAGCTTGCGGCCAATGAAGCTGTTGAATATGCTCAAAAAGACTTTTTTGGTGAAAAACGCTTAATGCCTAAGCTTGAGGTATTGGATTTTGCAACACTGGCAATGAAGCGATTTACAGAAGCAAATTTTGTATCATTCAACGATCCAGACGCCTCTAAACTTTGGGCCTTTAATTCAACTGCTGGAATGAACGTTAGCGAAGCCTACGATTCACTTCCGAGTACTCAAGCAGAAGAAATTATCGTTGCTGTTGTTGATACTGGTGTAGACCATAACCATGAAGATCTTAAAGACATCATGTGGACAAATGAAAAAGAAATAGCAGGAAATGGAATTGATGATGATAACAATGGTTACATCGATGATATCCACGGAATTAATACGTTGGTCAGAGACGCTCAAGGTGCCGCAACATTAAATACAATGGGAAGCCACTGGCATGGAACTCACGTTGCAGGAACAATTGCTGCTACTCAGAATAACGGAATTGGAATTGCTGGTGTTGCCTCAAACGTAAAAATCATGGCCATCCGTACAGTGCCTGATGATGCTGATGAACTAGATTCAAACATTGTGGAAGCTTATCTTTATGCTGCTAAAAATGGTGCTCGTTTAATCAACTGTTCATTTGGTAAACAAGTAAACGAAGGTGGAATGGTTGTTCGCGATACGATCAACGAAATTGGCAAAAAATATAACACACTTGTTATTGCCTCTGCCGGTAATGATTCATCTGGCCCATTTTCTTGGCATAACAATGATACAAGTCCTAAGTACCCTGCAGCTTTTGACAGTGAAAACCTTTTGGTTATCGCTTCAACAACTAGCTCTGGTTCACTTTCAACATTCTCAAACATTGGTATAAAGTCTGTAGATATTGCGGCACCTGGCTCAAATATCTACTCAACTATTATTGGTAACAAATATGGTATGGCTTCAGGAACTTCAATGGCATCACCCAACATCACTGGTGTCGCTGCTATGGTTCTTAGCTATTATCCTAAACTATCAGCGACTGAACTTAAGTCCCTTCTTATGAAGACTGCTACTCCTGTAGCCGCTTTCAAAACTCAGATTGTATCTGGTGGTCGAGTGAATTTAAAAGCAGCTCTCGCGAAAGCAAAAAATACAAATAACCTTCGTTTCTTCACGAAATAATTTCAAAAAAAAGGGGCTTCACGGCCCCTTTTTTTTTATCTTTGAAAAAATACTTAATGCTTGGTTTTCCAGATCTTCCATCAATTTCTCCTCTTTGGAGGAAATCTCATGATCATATCCCATTAAATGAATTGTACCATGGAGGAAGAGATGAATAAATTCATCCAAATAACTTATGTCAAAGTCTTTGGCCTGTTTAATGATCTTCTGATGACAAATAGCAAGATCACCTAACAAGATTAACGTACCAGTAAAATCATTTTTGGACTTAGCTTTTCGTAAAGTTTCAAAAGTTGGAAAAGATAAGACATCTGTCACTTTATCCTTATTACGATAGTCGCAATTAAGTTTCTTTATTTTGACTTCACCACATATCAACACAGAGATTTTGAAGGCAGTCGTTTGCTTCAACCATGAAGGATGAATGATCTGCTTTTTTATAATTAGTTCCTCAATAACCAGAGATGCCATACCGAGCCATTTGGATATATTAGCTTCCTCTGACCTCGTTAGTTTCACTGATGGATGAAAATCTACCTGTATGAGTGAGTGTTTCTTCATGTTGGCCATGTTATCCTTTTATAAGAATCCAGGCAATAATGAAGGGGCCAAAATGAATCATCCTGAACTAATCAGATGCATAGAAGTGATTACAAGGCTTCGCCACCCGACAAAAGGCTGTCCTTGGGATCTAGAGCAAACTCACGAAACTCTACTAAAGTATTTGATCGAAGAATCATATGAATTCATTGAGGCCACTGAACTTAAAGACTCTAAAATGATGGAAGAGGAACTAGGTGATGTACTTTTACAGATCCTTCTGCATTCCACAATAGCCGCTGAAACTAAAACGTTTAATCTTGAATCAGTTGCCAAAACTTTAGCGGACAAAATTATTCGTCGTCATCCCCACGTCTTTGGTGATGAGATTGGTGAGCTTAGTAGTGAACAGGTTGTTGCAAATTGGAAAGAAATCAAAAAAAATGAAAAAGGTCCAAAGAAGTATTCTATTGATACTAAATTTCTTCATGCACCGGCACTAGAGACGTCTTTCAAGATTGGGCAAAAATCGACAACAGTAAACTTTGATTGGGAAGACTATTATCAAGTAATGTCCAAAGTTGAAGAAGAATGGCAAGAAGTGAAAGAAGAGCTTCCACCTGGTGGAAAATTTAACAAAGCGAGAGTTAAAGAAGAGATTGGTGACCTTCTTTTCTCAGTCGCCCAATTAGCAAGACATGTAGATTTAAACCCAGAAGAATGCTTGCGCGATGCCAACCGCAAATTTATTAATCGCTTTCAAAGAGTGGAAGATAAGGTTAAGGCCCTTGGGAAAAATCTAGAGGAAACTTCGCAAGTAGAACTTGAGAAGATTTGGGTAGAGGTTAAGAAAGATGAAAATAAAAAAGAAGTTTAACCGTTTGAATAATGAAAGCAGACTTTATAAGTTGAATGTTCCAGTCATTGGGTTAACTGGAGGAATCGCTTCAGGAAAGTCTACAGTGACTGCAATCCTTAAAGAAAAAGATCTACCGGTCATAGATGCTGATCAACTAGTCAAAGGAATCTATGCTCTTCCAGAAACCTTAGATTTTATAAAAAACAATTTCCCGGATGTCATTAAGGATGGTGGTATACAGTTTCCTTTATTAAGGCAAAAAGTTTTTTCGAATAGTGATGTGAAATCCAAAATAGAAGAATTCATCTATCAGCGATTACCCATGGCCTTTAAGCTCGCTTTTGAAAACTTACATCAACCTTCAATGGTTATTTATGATGTGCCCCTATTGTTTGAAAAGAATCTAGAACACCTTTTTGACCTTAATGTACTCGTCTATACACCTCTAACTATCCAGAGGCAAAGGCTCATGGCCCGTGACAACCACACGGACGAGATTGCCAACAACATCTTAAATCAACAGATGGATATAGAATCAAAAAAATCAAAAGCTGAATTTATTATTGATAATACTCGAACACAAGCCGAACTAACGGAAGAAGTGAATAACTTCCTCCGTCAAATAATGGAAAATTAATTACTAAGAGTGACTTCGATTTCTCTGCTATCATTGGCAACATCGAAAGGATTGCGATAAGTTTTCTTATTTATTATCTGACACTTGCCCTTAGCTGCCGCCCACACATATCCTAACAAGAATGTCTGGCTTTCATACTTAACACACTTAAGACCGACATCACACGCATACTCCCATTGGCCATCTGAAGTATGCTTTCCGTTTTCAAAAACAGGACAATTCTGGCCTTGAATTCCTCTTAACTGACATGAACGAAATTTCTCACGGCCATTTTCTTCAGCACAACGTGGAAAGTTTTGAATTTTAACGAGGGAGATAATCTCTTTATTAAACCAGTCGTAACAATGAGAATCTATAGCACACTTTGTTTTTGGGTGAGAAAAAGTTAAACCAGAAACTATGTTTCTCATCATTACATTTAATGATCCTGCAACAGTCAATGTGGTAGACAATCTTGCATTTAAAAAGTCCCGGTGACAAATTTCCGAAAGATACTTAATAGTAACACTCTTGCTGGCAACATATTCAGGCAATCCTATACGTCTTGAAGAAAGATTCACATTGTTTACAAATCTCTTCGAAATGGAAACGTCTCCACCGAGGCCCATGAACTTAAATCCCCCACCTCCGGCATATTCTGTTTCAAACTGAAGCTCAGCATCACAACTAAAAGATACATAACGGTTTACATTTTTCCCATTTTTAACAACAACTTTACCATTTCCATCACGTTTCCAAAAATCGAAATTACCATCTCTCATGAGAACAGGATTTAAGCCTTCAGACATGATTGTTGCATAAGTAGAGTTTTCTCGTTTGAATATGATCATTGGTCCCGCTTCAACAGACGCTCCAAGAAATTCAAATTTCACCTGAAGCGAAATCTTTGATTCCGTTTTGGTAAGTTGAGCAGTTTTAATTGTTTGATAACTGGTACTAACCCAACGGCTACTTTCTCGATCAGAGACCAAAGTTTCTACAAGCTCTGCTTTCGTATTATATTCCCTACGATCTGAATCCTTGGATGTATTAGCTTTAGGATTAATAGGATCTGCACCTGTAGAAGCATCTTCTTGATTAAGGAATTGAGTTCTCTGCAAAACTTCTTTTTTCATCAAAACTTCGACATTTGTCAGATCAACTTCTTCACTTGACCCGCCAGCATCAATAGAATCCAATGTCTGAAGCGCAAGATTAATAAGTTCATTTTTTAAACCAGGAGCAGCGAGATCTAAGTCCTTTTCAATATTGCTCTTAACTTCTTCACGAGCAACAATGGGACTCTTGTTTTGCGCTAAGGCAGCTTTATAGGCCAAATAAACTTGCTGACGTATTTTATCTGCCAGTAAATTAGTTTCATTTTTTGCACGCGAATCCACTGACAATTCATGCGTCTCATATTCTAGTTCTCTCTGATAAGCCTCGAAGGCAAGCGAAGGGGCGTGAAATTTAAGCTTCATCAAGGCCTGAACTCGCATTTCTTTCTGCTGGAAACTTACTCCCGCAAAACTTGATGTAGAGATAAGCGCAGCTAAAATAATCCATCGTGAATTAGACATGAAATCCCCTTTAATTACACAATGCGTCATTCTATCGAATTTTCTGCATAATTGGGAATTCTGTGTAGTTTTTACAAGCTCGACTACGGCTTTATTTCAAAGAATTAAGTCCATCGTAACAGCGATTTCGACTGACTTCTTAGTCCACGGATCCATGAAACTCAGTGACTTGGCCAATAATTTTAGGCCGTCTTTATTTTTATTGCCTCGGCCATATTTTGGATCACCCATAATAGGACTTCCAATAAATTCAAGATGACGTCGAATCTGGTGAAGTCTTCCTGTCTCAATTTTGACCAAAAGGAGGCTACATCCATTTCCGTTTGCAATTGCCTCAAAGTGCGTGATGGCCACTTTTCCATCAAGAGGCTCATTTACAGTTTGCTTGTGACCTCTTTCTATCTCACCTTTAACGATGGCCTGATAGGTTTTATAGACTTTATTTTTTTGAAACAAATCACTTAATTTGGCAGCACCTTCAACGGTGTATCCAATAATCATTAAGCCTTCAGTTTCCCGATCGATTCTGTGTATTAGGTAGGCTTCCTTTTGCTTAAATTTTTCTACATACCTAAGGAGAGAAGTGTGATCTGAGACCTGAGTTCCTTGAGGTAAAACCCCAGCAGGCTTAAGCCATATTCCATAATGTAAAGTTTCGACCAAACATTTTGCATCGGATAATTCAGGAAAGATGAGAATCCTTGGATCATAATACATAACAAGTTTATCTTCTGGAGAAACTTGCAAGTCCAAGGAGCGAGCACGAAGTATTTTTCCTTTACCGCCCTTCTGAAGCCAAACAGCTCCCTTCGAGGCGGCATCGGCAAGAACATCTAAATTCATGGAGGTTGATTTTTGAAGCACTTCACCTAATTTTGTCTTAATAGTGAAGTGTTTAGAAACCAATATATGAAAAGTTCGCATTATGAAAGAAAGTTTCCACCCTCAGAGATCATTTTACTGAAGCCGGCCGGTTGTAAATCTTTTTTCATTAGCCCATGAAGATTTTTAAATTGATCAAGAATTTTTCCTTCTTCAATACTAAGCATCTTTTGAATTTCAAGAATAGCTTCTCTTAATTCATGGTCTTTTTGCGAAGTCTGAAAAGAAAAAGCACTCTGTTCAGCTGGTTGCTTCTCATTTACCATGCTCAACTTAGATAAAAGAATATCTAGTTGCGAAAGCTTTTTATCGAGCGTCGAAACATTAAAATCTAATCGTGCCAGTTCGTCTTTGTACCTGATTGCAAGCTTCTGCTGATTCTCATCCAAAGGCGGAAGATGGGCCAAAAGCGAATTATTCAGAGAAATTAATTTAGCCTTCACTTCCATTAGTTCAAATTTTATTTTTTTGTAATCCGCTTTAACTGAATCGAGTTGTCCTAAAATGTCCATAGATTCCCTGCTCTTTTTTATATTTTCAAGTGTAATCTGATGCAAACGAGAAGCTTCCATTTTGAAATCATCACACTGCTGGAGAACTGTTTTATTTATATGAAGAAGGCTTTCACTTCTGTCCAATGTAAGGATAAATGAATCACGCAATTCATTGGCAGTCTTAATTTCTTCTCGTGTGATTAAGCGTTTTTCTTCTTCCGCTTCTTTCAAACTGGCAATTGTTAAATTACAAGAATGGTTCTCTTTTTCCAAAGCATGTATTGAATGAAGACATTCAATCTTCTCATTACTGATACGTTCAAAAATATTGGCGAGATCTGTGTATAGGTCATTCAAATCATGATTTTTGAAATTTCTTTCTAGAATTCTTAATTCGTCCTCATTTAACTGGTTTTCATTCCATAAAGAAATGAAGCGATTAATTGAAAACTTAGTCAGAGCGACTTGTTCATTAATGGCTTCTTTAACGGAAACAAGAGGATAAAAGAAAACCATCACTCTCCCTTCACGATTAGCACTTATTGGTGTCACGTACATTTCGTAAGGTTGAGCAGGAGTTAGTTCATCTTGTTTAACTTTGACCGGATATATTCCAGCTATTTTATTTACCATTGCCTGGTAGATTGGATCATCATCCAGGTTCAGATAATCTCTAACATAATCCCAATTAAAAGCATCACTTCGAACTTCTTCCTCGCTTAAGTACAGTTGATCTAGAAATAAGTTATTATGCCATGTAAGTTTAAAATTATAATCTATCATGCAACCAGCAAAAGGCAGACCTTCATGAAGAAGAGTTCCAAGGTTGAGCTTGATTTTCAAATCGTCTAAGAGGCGAATAATATCCTCACGTGTATTTTCTGAATAGTGATCAACCATAAAGCGCTGGTCGCCCATTATGCCCTTTTCAATAACACTCTTCACTTCTACTTCAATCTGAACGGCGATTTTATTTTGCTGCCAGCGAAACAGGTACGCCAATCCCATCCAAGCAGTAACCAAAAATGCGATTAGACTTGAAAGCATGATGATTAGCTGGTTTTGCTTTTGAGAACGCATTCCTTTCAGGTTGGCCGATTTTTTATCTGCATCGACTAACCATTGGGCTAAAGCGATTTCGGCCTGTTTAATATGGACTTTAAGATTGCGCGAATGTGAATTGAGATTTTCCAAAAGATCAAATTCATATCTCATGGATTCAATACGTTCATTAAGAGATTTTTTTTCACCATCTGTTAGAGATGAATTTGCAATAAGCTTGGCCATGTTATTTAAATCGTTTTTGAGATACGTTACCTGGATACTCCCGCCCACATTTCTGGAATCAAGATCGCCAATACGATCTTTCATTTTTCCAGTAATAATCGATACATTTTTATATTTTCTTGTGGTTGCAACATTATGCAGGTTGTTTATTTTTTGCTTTAGAACCTTTAAGGCATCTGATGGATCACTCATTCCTGAATTACTATTAATAAGCTTGTTGAAAGTCCGAATGTTTAATCCAAGATCAGTGCTTACCTTTAGCTCCAGCATCTCCTCTGTTTCAACAATCGTTTGCGTTAATTCACGCATCTTATCGTGCGCTTTATCGGCTTCTGCCCTTAAAAGATACTTTCCGATCTTGTCAAAATTGCTGCCTTGTTTGAGATCTTGAATGAGGGTATTTATTTTTGTAACTTGAACTTCTTCCATATTTTCTAGATTGTTTAATCTGAACGCGAAAATGGTAGAACCAACGCATACTATTATGGCGATAATAAAGATTCCGTGGACGACCCACTGCCCTTGGTTAAAGGTCTTCTTCCAATCCATGATCAACCCTTTCTTTCGTGATTTTCAATACTTAATTTTCTGACAAAATGAAACGGATTGGGAAGTATTTAATTAGAAGTAGTTCGTAGGGGCAACTTAGACTTCAAAAGACTTGATACTATAAAAAAAGCCCTCTACTGAGGGCTTTTTTTATATTTAATATCGGATTTAGATTAACAAGCAAGATCTTCGTGGGACTCAAACTGGTTACGAAGCTTAGCTTTAAGCTTTAAAATTGCCTGAGTATGAAGCTGAGATACGCGTGACTCAGTTACGTCCAAAACCTCGCCAATTTCTTTTAGGTTAAGGTCCTCAAAGTAATAAAGTGAAAGTACTAAGCGCTGCTTTTCAGGAAGTGATTTAATGCCTTCCTTAATGATCTCTTGGGCGTTTTTATATCCAACAGCTGAATGTGGGTTGGCAGAGCGTGAAGTCTCCATAAGAGAAACCATAAGCTTCTTATCACCCTTACTCATGGCCGCAGCATCATCAATATTCATAAGAGATACTGACTTTGATTTGTTTAGAAGTTCATGAAAATCATCCATTGAACACTGAAGATGTTCGCACATTTCCTCATCTGTAGCTGGACGACCAAAATCTTTATCAAGTTTGGCGTAAGCTCTTTCAACTACTTTTGCTTTCTCACGTACTGAGCGAGGAACCCAGTCCTGAGAACGAAGCTCATCTAGAATTGACCCGCGGATGCGGAATTCAGCATAAGTTTTAAATTTATTATCTCGAGATGGATCAAATTTTTCGATCGCATCCATGAGTCCAATCACTCCGCAAGAAATCATGTCATCCAACTCAATATTTGGTGGAAGACGAGAAGCAATTTTTTGAGCGATGTAACGCACGAGTGGTGCGTACTCAAGAATAATTTCTTCTTTTACCTTAGGCTCAACAGTGCTGCGGTAATCTTTTAGGTTCTTAAGTTTGGCCGTGAGTGATGACATTTGGAGCTCTCCTAGCTTTTACAGTTTAGTGAACATCGTGTTCATGGGCCATCTGAGTTACTCCGTTTGACAGGAGAGCAGTAGGTCCACCATCTTTTTCGGTGAACCCATATAAAAGTTTAATAAAGTTTTTCTGTAATTCATTTTTTGTTTCAGATAGGAAAAAAGTATCAAATGCCTCGGCAGAAACTTCCACTTTTTTGATTCCACCGAGCACATGCGTAGTTGTACCGAGGAAATTCTGGATAGTTTCTGTCAGAGTATTCGTTACATTTTGATACTGTTTCTCATTCTGATACATATTAATCAGGAGGTGATTTTCTTTGACCCCAAAACGAGTTGCGAGCAGCTTTATAAGGGAATATGAATCGGTAATGGAAGATTTATCAGGAGTTACAATAACCCATCGGTTATCGCAGAAGGCATTCAAGGTAAGCGCTTCACGAGTGACTCCCGCAGGGCAATCTAGAAGGATATAATCGTATTCGTGCTCATGAGATGAAATGACATCAATAATAATTTCATCAAACTTCATTTTACTTTCAAATATTTCAGTCGAACCATTACAAGCAGGAAGTAGGTGAAAATTTCCTAACTGAATCACAACTTCTTCAAAAGTTGCTTCTCCAGAAAGTAGTTTTTCAAATTTATTATCAAGTGGAAGACCAAGTTTAATTGCTGTATTTGAGAGGTTTGAATCGCAATCAATCAGAAGTGTACGGTGGCCTGCTTTCGCAAGTTCCATAGCCGTTTTTAAGGCGATAGAGGTCTTCCCTACTCCGCCTTTGCCGCCGGTAATAGAAATTTTTCTACAAGGCTTAAAACCATCTTTAAGGAGTGATCTTGAGGGATTCTTGAGATTTTTCTCAGAGGAAAACGATTGTAGCCACTCACTGGTCTTATGCATAGAACTCCTGTAACTGCATGGCCTAACATCCTGTCGGGCCTTGAAAAACTTAGGAACTAAATTTTAGAACTGAAAAAGACCTGCCATCAATCTCTCAGCCGTTGCACCTTCGATATCATCTGGAACCACTGGGCCTGTTCCGAAGAATTTTAGAGGCAACTTGTTGTGGGCCTTATGAACGTTGAAAAGAGCTCCAAAATTCATGCACAGATCCACATGAGAAATGATAACACCATCAACCACGTCCTTATATCGGGCAATTATTTTTCGGTTATATAATTCAGAGTGAATTGCCGAAAGTGTGCCTAGTACTTCTACGTACTGGAAACCACGTTTAAGTGTCTCAACGAATTTCTTTGTTTCGTCTGTATACTTAGAATTTAGACGTATATCGACTAGGACAGACTTGCCGGCTTCCGTAGCTTTCCTACATAGGCCCACAACTTCCGAAAAGTTTTGAACTTTCTCAACTTTAATTCCAAACACTTGTGCTGCGAAATCGGTTGAAGCATTATTTTGGGCGTCTTGGGAATATTGAACCACAACAACATCTTTTTTCAAAACAGCGATTTTCATACCCATAGTACTTTGTCCCGAAGCGGCTTCAGAAACGAGAACAGTTATTACTGGATCGCCATTATCAACTTTTGCAAAAAGTGGGATTCCAGTATTTATAGAACCGGCCATTTCTTTCAAGGCAAATTCAAAAATAACATCTGGATTATCCATTTCTTCTTTAGTCAGTTCATAATTCGCTTTTTTAATTAAATCCAAAATATGAGACTCATCAACATCCAAAGTTTTTAGTGTCGTTCTCAACTGATACACACCCTTAGCTTCGTTGAGGTGCTTTTGGTTAAATTGATAATTCTGTGAAAGCTCCAAAATCTTTTGTTCTAAAAGTTCAATTTTGTGTTGTTGGGTGCGCATTTCTTGGCGAATTTCATTATAGGCTTCGCGGCTAACAGCATTCGAAGTTGAAGCAACTTGTGGGGCCTGATCACGGCGAACAGAGATTTCAACATGATCTTCCACGTCCTGTTTGCTTTGTGCTGGTCGGGCCCTGCTAGTTGGTGCCATTTGTGGCGGTTCTGAATATTTTCCATGATTTTTAACAGGACGGGAATATGTCACTGGTTCATCATCATTTGAATCGGATTCAAAGCCCGAATCTTCACCATCTGTTAAAAAATCATCCAAACTGTTTTTAATCATTGAAGATGTTTTATTAGTCACGTCAGCAAGGCTAGCAGTACCTTTGGCAAGAGTATTTACAACTTTATTAAGCCCGATACTTCCATAGCCAGCATTTTGGCCAGCGTTCTGTGATCCGTTATATTTAGTAATTGTTTCCTTAATATTTGAAGCTGACTTCTGATATAAGGCTTCTTTTTGATCGTTGTTAAGCACTTTGTCCACCTTTGCCTTTTTCTCGAAACTTCTTTCCGAGATTGCAGCAGTAATCTCTATGCGCTTTTTCTTAAACGCACCTTTAAGACCACTGTTAGTAATAGTCTTAAGTATAATTGCATCAGGACCCAATTCAAATTTAACTGCTTTGAGAGCTTCCTCTAATGTATCGGCTTCGAATTTCTTAACGAACATTCTTTATAACCTCACCGTACCTAGGGACCTAATATTTACATCTGGACTAAGCTCATTATGACTCACCACTATCATGTTGGGAATAAATTTTTCAGTCAACTTTTTAAAGTGACGACGAATAACTGGTGAACAAAGAACCACCATTTTTTCCCCTTGTGATGTTGCTTCTTCAATTTTTTCATTGAGTGAAGCAAGTATCGTTTGGGTCATTTTTGGATCAAGATTCAATTGGGTCCCATGGTCAGTATGAATAATTGATCTGGCCACAGCTTCTTCAAGTGCTCTATCCAGTGTAAATAATGGAACATCACCAGCTGAGCTTTTAATTTTTTCAGTAATTGAACGATAAAGAGATTGGCGCACGTACTCAGTCAAGGCTTCTGGATCCTTCGAAGAAGTTCCAAATTCTGCCAATGTTTCAAGGATTGTACGCAAGTCACGTATGGCAACACCTTCTCTTAAAAGATTTTGAAGAACCTTAAGGACTGAACCAAGAGTCATGATATCTGGAACAAGATCTGAAACAATTTTTGGATTTTCTTCTTTAAAGTTATCAAGAACCTTAACTAGTTCCTGACGACCAAATAGTTCATTTAAATTCGTTTTAAGAACTTCAGTCAAATGTGTAGCAACGATCGTAGAAAGATCGACCACTGTATACCCATTATACTGAGCCTCATCTTTACGATCATCGGTTATCCAGATCGCTGGGAGACCAAACACTGGTTCTTTGGTGGCTTGGCCGTCCATTTGCTCGATAACTGTTCCTGGATCCATTGCCATCAAATGATCTGGTAGAAGTTCGCCCTTGGCAATTTCGACTCCTTTGAGTTTAACAGAGTAGCCACCAGGTTTAAGCTCGAGATTATCCTTAATTCTGACAGAAGGAATAATAACACCCCAATCAATCGCAAATTGTTTTCTAATATGAGAAATACGCTCAAGAAGGTCACCATTTTGCTCGGCATCTACAATGCTTACGATTCCGTAACCAACCTCAAGTTGAACCAATTCAACTGGTAAAAGTGATTCAAGTGTTTCAACTTTCGCCTTAGTTTCAGCAACAGAGTTGGATTTCTTCGCTGCTAAAGCCAGAGCTTTGTTCTTTTCGATTTTAAAACCAGTAAAACCGATGAAACCACCCATTAGGATAAAAGGAAGCCCAGGAAAACCGGGAATAAGTCCAAACACCGTCATTGAAGCAGCAGTTATATAAAAGGCTTTTGGGTTGGCAGAAAATTCGTTTCCAACCTGTGCACCAAGACCTTCATTGTTTGAGTTTCGAGTAGCAATAATACCTGCAGCAGTAGAAATAATCAGTGCTGGAATTTGAGCAATGAGACCATCACCAACTGTTAGTAATGTAAAAGTTTGAGCTGCATCGCTGAAACTCATATCTTGTTGAGCAACTCCAATTATTATTCCGCCAATCATGTTAATTGCAGTAATTAAAATACCTGCAATGGCTTCTCCTCGTACAAACTTCGAAGCACCGTCCATGGATCCGTAAAAGTCTGCTTCCTGTGCAACCTCTGCACGACGACGTTTAGCTTCTTTCTCGTCAACCAGACCAGCGTTCAAGTCTGCATCAATTGCCATCTGCTTACCTGGCATTGCATCTAAAGTGAATCGTGCTGATACTTCAGCTACTCGACCAGCACCTTTTGTAATAACCATAAAGTTAATAACAACTAAAATAATGAAAATGACAATCCCGACCGCATAGTTACCACCAACAACAAAATCACCAAAAGCTTTGATGATTTCACCAGCGGCAGCCGTTCCATCGCTAGCACCATGAAGCAGAATATTTCGAGTTGATGCCACGTTAAGCGACAAGCGAAAGAGAGTTGTAATAAGGAGAACAGTTGGAAAAGTCGAGAAATCCAAAGGCTTTTTAGCATAAACAGCTGTTAGTAAAACACCAACAGAAATTGCAATTGAAAGCGAAAGCATCATGTCTAGAAGTAATGGCGGTATTGGAACAACCATAACTCCCAAAACAACCATCAGGCCAATCGCAATAACGACATCAGAGTTCTGAGTTAAGGCCTTAAATTTTCCAAAGAATCCTTCCATGGCAACCTCGCCCTTCCTGGGCTATTTTTACTTCAATGCTTTCTGTTTTCTTCTTAGCTTGTAAACAAAAGCTAAAATTTCTGCGACGGCTTTGTACAATGTTCGCGGCACTCCATGTCCCACTTTCACTGTTTTATAAAGAGTCCGCGCCAGCATAATGTTTTCAACAATTGGTATGTCATTTTCCTTCGCGATCTCTCGGATCCTTAAGGCCAAATGATCAGCACCTTTTGCCAATACAGATGGAGCAACCATCTCATTACCATCATACTTCAATGCTACACTAATATGAGTTGGATTAGTAACAATTACATCGGCTTTCTTTACATCATTCATCATTCGTTTTTGGGCCATTTGTCTTTGGATAGTTCGAATGCGATTTTTAATTTCGGGATTTCCGTCTTTTTCTTTGGCCTCTTGTTTAGCTTCTTGTTTAGTCATCATCATTTTCTTATGGTAACTCCACTTTTCCCAAGCAAAGTCCATAAGAGCAATAACTCCAAGACCCAGTAAAATGGAAAAACCAAGCTTGACCATCAGGTATTTACCAAACCCTAAGCTCTGAGCAGCATCAGCATGCAGGAAACCAAGAAAAGAGCCAATATTGTTCTTCATCACGTTGTAGGTGATGGCAATAATCACAGTAAATTTAAAAACACCTTTAACTGCTTCAACCAAAGCTTTTTTGCTAAACAGCCGCTGAAATCCCTGAATAGGATTTAAGCGTTCAAGTTTGACTTCAAGAATTTCGGGCGAATAAAGAAACCCTATTTGAATAAAAGTGGAAAGAAAACCAAGGCAAGCAGACGCCACAAAAAATGGTCCAACACATTTAACTAATGTCCAAGCCGTAGTGGAGATCACATCTCCAAACTTTTCAGCTGTATAAATAAGCTTAAAATCAAGTCTGTAAATCCAATCAATGTATTCAGTAAACTGTTCGTAAACAAAGACTCCACTAATTATCAAGGTGAGAAGAGAACCAGAGAGGAGAATAACACTTGAAAGCTCTCTAGAGACAGCAACTTCGCCTTTATTACGGGATTCATCAATCCTGTGTTGGGAAGGTTCTTCGGTTTTTTCGTCGTCGTTTTCTTCGGCCATCCTATGCCTCTATGTTCATCATGAACTAGTTGGAAACAAATTGAAACCACTCGCCCAACTTCTCAAGATATAAATCAAAACTCACTTGAAAAAACTCCTCTCCAATACCCATGAAAAGAAGAAGTCCAAAACCAATATTAACTACAAAACTAACTTGCAAAACGTTCATCTGAGGAACACTTCTGGCAACAATTCCCATGACTAGATTCATGAGTAAGTTTGCAAAAATCAGTGGCCCCGCCAGTAGAATAGAGGCACTGAATGCTGACTTAAAGAATAACACAAAATATTCAGGCGTTTTCAGCAATTTGTCGGCATTTAAGAAATTGACAGAAAAAAAGGATTCGTAGACACCTTTAAACATAGGTACCAGAGCACCAGAAGTGAGTATAAGAATGATCATCGTCCACTCAACCAGTCTCTCAAATGGTCCCACTTGCTGTCCCTGAGTAGGGTCAAAATAGCTTACGGATGAAAATCCAATTTGCTGAGTCAATATGCTACCAGTTGCGACAAATAAGCTCATAATACATTTCACCAAAAATCCAATAATTAGACCGGTAGTGGTATGAAACATCATGAGGATCCAGATGTTGTCCACTCCGACCATATTCACTTCTGCAACAAGCGTGCCTTGAGTTCCAGGAAAAAACGCAAATGCAACAAGGAAGCTGGTGAGAACTTTGACTGTCATGGGTACTGAAACGTTGTCAAATAAAGGTAATTGGAAGAGAACTGCAATCCAACGGGAAAAGCCCATCCAGAAGGCCAGAAAGACTTGCTGATCAGAAATGGTAAGATTCATCAGCGCCTAATTAATTCCGGGATACTGGTAAAGAGTTCTCTGGTGTAACTCACCATTGTCTCCATCATCCACGGGCTAAAAATAACCAGCGTTGCAATGATGACAAGTATTTTAGGAATAAATGAAAGTGTTTGTTCATTGATCTGAGTCACAGCTTGAAAAATTGAAACCAGAACACCTACAACTAGTGCGCCAATAAGCATTGGAGCTGCAAGCATGAGTGTAATTTTCATTGCCTGGTTAACCACTTCGATAACAAAATTATTTTCCATATTTTATTCCTTAAGTGTTAAACGAGCGAAGTATCGCTCCCGTAACTAATTGCCAGCCATCAACAAGAACGAACAACAGAAGCTTGAAAGGCATTGAAACTAACATTGGAGGGAGCATCATCATACCCATTGCCATAAGAACCGAGGCAACTACCATGTCGAGTACGATAAATGGTATATAAAGCAAAAATCCAATTTGAAAAGCTGTTTTAAGTTCCGAAATTATGAAGGCCGGGATCAGATAATGAATAGGAACAGCATTAATATCATCCGGCGCAGCTTCGCCAGTCACATCAAAAAAAAGTCCAATGTCAGCTTTACGAACATGTTTATTCATAAATGCGCGGAGTTCTTTTTCAAGACCTTTAAGTGCTTGAGTGGCATCGATTTGTTTGGCCTGATAGGGAATAATCGTATCGTTATAAAGTGCTTTACCAGTAGGCATCATGACGAAGAGTGAAAGAAACATCGCAAACCCAATCAACATCTGATTGGGTGGCATATTTTGCGTGCCCAAAGCTTGTCTCATGAAAGATAAAACTACGACGATACGAGTAAAGGATGTACATAAAATAATAATGGCAGGAGCAAGAGTTAAAACAGTAAAAAGTAAAAGCACTTCCATCGTATCGACAAGATTTGTACCTTGTCCAAAATTTACAGCGACACCTGGAAGATTAGCACTTTGAGCAAAAGCAGCAGAGGTCAAAAGCATTGACCATACCACTAAAACAGCTCGAAAAAAAAACTTCATGCTGACCTTTAGTTAAACTCAATCGGCTTAAGTTTCTTTGCTCTTTTCTTAAGTTCATCAGAGAACTTCACAATATCTTTCGCAATCGCTATTTTAGATAGACCCTTCTCTTCATTAGCAGGTGTCGATTCCATAATATTTTCTTTTAATTTCACTAACAATTCAGCTTCTTCTTTATCTTCGGCTGATCCAAGATTTAGATCAAAATTAGTACCTGTTACAAATTTCTCGCCTTCCTTCATTAAGCCTGAAGTATCAGTCATTTCTGATAAAAAAGTCAGACCACTTTCAGAGTTAGCAACTAAGAATATTTGTTTATGTGCCTTAACGATCATGAGAGATCGCTTAGGCGCAATGTATGTAGTGCTAAGCACTTCAATCATTTTTGTGTTATTTAAAAAGCTGAGTTTGCCACGACTAAAGACTCCTTTTTTAAGAAGTTGAACAACTCCATAAAAAAGACCCAGAACCAAAGCCAAGAAGAGCATAAATTTTGCCGCATAACCTGCAAAAGAAAAATTATTACTCGAAGAACCTGCTTTAGGAACGTAGCTACTCTGGGCAGGAATTTTCTTTTCCACCTTAGCAAGAGCAGCTTGCTTAACGTTCACTTCATCCGCCTTAACTGCCACGGTCTCTGCGAGGGCAGCCTTTGGAGCATTCTCTTCTTTCATTAACTTGTTAAGGTAATCCTCATTGAGAAGATCTTTTGAAACCTTATTTTCAGTCTTTTGATCCAAGACAGTTGCAGGAACAGGTGCAGGTTTTAAAATTTCGTTAGGAAAAACTGCTGGGGCAACAAAAGCAGTCTTATTTTCTTGAGCAGCTTTGCCTCGAGGAAAAACAACTTCAATGTTTGAGTTTTTGAAACCAACGTTGACTGCATCTGAAGCAATATCATAAGGAAGGATGGCTTTTATCACGGCCTTACCGTTCAAACTATTTGCCGAAAGTTGTGCGCCTCTCACGTTTTTAAAGATGGCATTAAAGCCCTCAGCATTCGCAAGAGTAAGTTCGATGGTTTTCCCATAAACTTTGATATCCGGGAGATCATTTGACCTCCCATCAATGGCAATATTTACATACCCATTGGCACCGTTAGTGGTAAGGTCCACTGAGGTCACTTTGACCCCCGCGAGGGCCACCGAAGTGAGTGAAAGGGCCAAAAGAGAAATTGTGAAAATCTTATTCATAACAGTCATCCTTCCTGGTTGACGTAAAATCAAATACTACTTTAAAGACTCAATGCGCTCTAACGGACTTATGATATCAGTGAGACGAATTCCAAATTTTTCGTTCACTACTACCACTTCACCTCTTGCAACCAGCTTGCCATTAACCAGAACCTCTAACGGTTCACCGGCAAGCTTATCAAGTTCAAGGACTGAGCCCTGGCCAAGCTGAAGAAGATCTTTAATGACTACTTTTGCTCTACCGAGCTCAACACTAACCTTAAGGGGAATATCCAGAATAAAATCTAGGTTCTGGACCTTGAGTTTATTAAGGGCATCATCCCCTGCTTTGATTTGGTCAGCAAGTTCGCGGATTGCATCTTTGTTATTCCCGGAAATGTCTGGTGACGCCATATGTTTTATTCCTTTTAAAGTATTCTACGAGTGACTTGAACAGCGCGGTTGCCCTTATATATGCCAATCAAGCATTTTAATTTTTTTGCATCTTCAATTTCCAGATCAAGCTCGCCCGAAACCTCTTGGGATAGAGGAATAACATCCCCTACCTGTAGACCAATAAGGTCTCCAATAGTCATATCTGTTTCACCAAGCTTCACAATGGCAGTTGCTTCCGCATCTTGAACATGTCCCTGCATGGAACGCGTCCAGAGAGTATCAACAACATCGTTGTCGGCCTGAAAGCTTGAAGAAAGTTTTTGTTTAATCGGTTCAATTGTTGAATAAGGGATTACCACCATGATGGTTCCAGAAGCCGACTCAAACTCAACTTCAAAAGTTGTCGTGATAATTACGTCTGAAGGAGGAACAACACCCACGAATTGAGGGTTAATTTCAGTTCTTGAATATTGAGCATCAATGCGGTGGACCGGTGCCCACGCATCTTCCAAATCGCTGATGGCCATATCCATCACCCGTCTCATGAAGGAAAGTTCAATTGAAGTAAATTCTTTTCCTTCGATCTTGGTAAATGGACGATCAGTTCCACCGAAGTATGAATCTATAATGGCATAGGCCAACTTTGATTCAAATACGATCAGGGCCGGCCCACGAAGTTCGTTAAAACGCATGATACACATGCATGAAGGAATCGGGAGTGTATTAACAAATTCACCAAACTTCAAAAGATCTGTAGAGATCATTGAGATGGTTGAAATTTTCCGAAGTGAGTTTGAAAGAGAAACACGGAACTGACGAATGAATCGCTCGTAAATAATTTCGAGGATCGGCATTCGACCGCGGATAACCCTGTCCTGATTGGTGAGGTCATAGGGCTGGATGTTGGCATCTGTCTCTTCAGATTCCTCAGATATCTTTTTACCACCAGCAAGATCGGACTCACCAGTGTCGTCGTTGACGGCATTAAGTAATGCGTCTACTTCGTCTTGGCTCAGTACTTGGGCCATTCTCCCCTCCTGGGATCTTACTATCTAGTTAAGCATCCTGCTTACTAGTTAATTTGAAAGCTAATATAGTAAATATCTTCGACTCTTCCATCAACCAAAAATGAATTGATAGAGTTTTTAATCTCTTCTTTTAAAAAACTTTTTCCTTCCTTCTTCAGAAGGTCGTCAGCTCTCTTTGTGTTCAGAATACTGATGATGGCATCACGAATCTGCGGCTTACGTGCTTCAAACTCAGGGACCTTAGCATCATCACTCATTTTAAGAACTGCGTCTAAACGTACGTACCTACGCGGACCTTCACCCTGAGCAAGATTGACAGTAAAACTATCGAGTGGAAGAAGATTCTCTTTCTTAACTGTATCCACACTTTTTTGTTCACCGGTTGCATCGGTAGCCACCTCAGAGGTCGAATCTTTTTCTTTTAGTAATTGGGTCAGGTCTGGTCTCTTCGCTTCAATACCCATAAACCGATACTGAAAGTAAGCGACTGTTCCCATCGCAAGAATATTAACCACCATAAGTATAGTGAGTAATGGATTTTTTGACGAGGGCTCTGCCTGTGCTGGTTTAATATTCTCTGCCATTTGTGCCTTTGCTGAAATCCCCAACTCTTGGGTATCTCTGTCAAAATTATAACTTTCACTTGAGTTTGAAGCAAGGATGACCCTATCCACAGGGAAGAAATTGCCTTATTTAGTTAAAGCGGCAAAAACTGCCGCAAAAAAATGACACCCCGACGTGATTTGGTCAAGTATGCCGATAATTATCGACCGTTTGAGTAAGTTTATATGTATAATATTGAGTATATTAACCGAGGAATAAAAAATGATTTCAAGTTTTATTGATCTTAAGTCTTTAGGTATGTTTATTGTTGTTAGCTTACTCTTCACAATTGTTGGTTTTCGCTTTAACTTTAAATCAATCCAGGCCAATCCAGCAAAGTTAAGTTGGATTTTCTTAGTTTCAGGCTTCATTGTAGGTTTTTCTGATTTGATTGTTTCTCTACAAGATCAGGAAGCAAATCTTTTATCCCCGGATGATCTAGTAGCAGCTAAGCAAACAGGAATTATTTTGCTTTCACCTTTTTACGGGATGCTTTTTGCAGCCGTTACCTGGATCGGAAGTGATAGCAAAGATTCAAATTCAAAATAATTTTTTGTATATTTAAATAAAATAAAAAAACCCGGATTAACCGGGTTTTTTTATTTTTACTTTTTAAAAGAACTAAAGAGAAATTTTTCCACGTTTTTTGAGTTCACTAATCAAATCATCAAAATGCTGAGTTGGGTATGCACCTTTAACAGGGATACCATTTAGAAGGAAGCCTGGAGTTCCTTGAAAACCGTATTTACCGGCTTCTGCTACGTCCCCAGCAATACGCTTTTGTACTGCTTCAGAAGTAACGTCTTTAGCAAGTTTGGCCATATCAACTTTAAGTTTCTTCGCTTCTTCTTTCAGGAATTTTTCTCCGTTCTGAAGTGCACGTTGATTCTTGTAGATTGCATCGTGAAACTGCCACGCTTTCTCTGGGCTTTGTAAACGAATTGCTTCATAGTACTGAGCAGCAGGCATCGCTTGTGGGTGAAAGCTTAGTGGAAGATGCTTATAAGCAAAACGAATTTTGCCTTTATACTTTTCCATTAATTCCATAACTGTATTGTATCCACGTGAACAAAATGGACACTCAAAGTCAGAGTACTCAATCAAAGTAATTGGAGCATCTTTCTCACCACGAAAACTCTCATCAGAGCGAATTTCAGCGAGAACTGGATTATTGAAGCTATCTTCAAGAGCTTTCTTTTCATCAACTTCACGTTTTTTGCCTTGGCCTTCCTGGGCAACTTTAACAGCATTGTTAAGTGCATCGATAAATTTCTCAGGATTAGCTTCAATAGCTTCAGTAATAATTTCTGGATTCTCTTTCATCATTTTTTTCAAATCGTCTTTGGAGGTACAAGCTACGGCCATAGCTAAGGCCGCAACCAGGAGGATACTACTTTTCATGCAAATTCCTTTTTATCAAATTAGTGATCAATTATATGTTAATTTAACAATATGTTAATGAATCTAAGGATTTATTTCAACCCTTGGGTTTCCGTTTCTCAAAATTATTTTGAGCAAAATCGAGGTATTTATTTAATTTACGTGTGTTGTCTCTAATATGAGCGTATCCAACAAGATGAACCCGACTAAAATGATCTCCCTTCATAAACGAACGCATCGTAGAAAAAATTCCGAACGCTGCGCCAGAAACTTTACCATAAAGGTGCATCCCAAGAGCTAAATACAAAGTCGTTATTAAAAAGATTGTAAGACTAATAAGATCGTCCATCACAAAATCCTGTGCATTCAAAAAACGATTAGCGTCTTTTGAGCTTGTCAGTGTTTTAGATGCTAATTCAATCATACTATGGAAAACAGCACTTCCATTTTCAATAATAAAAACACTACTAGAGATGGCAACAATAACGAGCAATAATCCAAAATGGAGCATAAAAACCCGATCGGTTACGGGTTGATGAATTTTAGAAAACTGCGGGGGAACAGTATTTGTAGGTAACTGTTTTTTTTCGCGGCTGTCCCTAAGAAACTCAAAGAAGAACTCTGAAAAGCGGGTAAGAAGTTTATAGGTACTAAACTCATCTACCATATAAATGGCTTCAGGGTTTTCAATTATCTCCTCGCAGTAGTCACCAATCATTCTGAAAGGTCTTAAGATTAGCCAACCTACGTAAGTTCCAATAAAGAATAAGAAGATGTGAAAGAGAAAAAGAACAGGGAGATTTTCCAAAGCTTCGCTCGTGATATAATTAAAAAACACCTGGTCATCTTGAAAATCAGGAAATCCTTGTGAACGAAAAAAAACATAATTAAGTCGCATAACTTCAAAAAGACACGTGTAAATAATAAAATTGATTAACAAGGAAATGCTTGAAACCTTAATGCCAGTTAAAACAACAAATTTCGTGTCATCACTTTTAAAAACGCGATTTAGCATTTCTTTAAATTTATTCAAATATTTATTCATATACTTTATTATAGCCAGCTAGCTAAAGTGTTAAAACTAGGCAGAAATGGCATTGAATTAACCAACTAAAACGGTCACCCTAAGAGGCATAGGGAAATATTCCCTAAAGTTTTTAATGGCAAC
Organism: Bacteriovorax stolpii; assembly: GCA_945905815.1. GTDB lineage: Bacteria > Bdellovibrionota > Bacteriovoracia > Bacteriovoracales > Bacteriovoracaceae > Peredibacter. The sequence goes on from CAMDQH010000001.1 coordinate 59,077, forward strand.
AAACCGATATGGTAAGTGAATAGTATGGGACACCAGGGAGTTTCTATGAAAGCGATACCTAAATTACTCATTTTTTCTGCCATTTTAGCTGCAATAGCAGGATGTGGTAAGGGTAATGAGTCCGGCAAGAGCAGTGGCTCTAGGTCATGTTTAGCATACGGCGCCAATGGCCAGTGCTCGTCTTATATGTCCAATATTAATTCTAACTACTCTATGAATGGTGTAAGCCTAAATCAAGTTCAACAAGAAAATCCTTGTATCTTGAGTGGCGGTTACAATGGCCAAGGAAATATGCAGCGTCAGGTAATACAAACGCGTGTTCAAGTGCAAACGAATCCAAATGTACCTCCAACAATTGTACCACGTGGTGATATGTATGTTGGTGTGACCTCTATGGGTGATGTGGCAGCAGTTATTGGTGATGGAACAATGAATCCAACTTTTGTTGCTTACCTTTGTCCACGTCCTGTTTCCGGCCAGGGAAATCTCTATCCACAGATTCTGGTTGGTGCAGCAACTGTTTGTGCCTTTAAATATATTACTGCCGCAAATATGGTTTTCCCTGATGGTACTCAGGCAAATTTCCGCGCTCTATCTCCAGGTGGATCATCTAACAATCGTCAGAGGTTTTCTTTCTGTCAGCAATAGACATTAAAAAATAATAAATTTCAAAAGCCCGAAAAATCGGGCTTTTTTTATTTCATCTAACTTATTTCGACTGATTAATAAAACTCATCACTCCTGACGCAATCGCCTTGGCCAAGTTGTTCATAAATTTCTCTTCGTTAACGACTCTAAGTTCACTAGGGTTAGAAACAAAGCCTACTTCAACCAGCAGCCCTGGACGCTTAGAAAGTGCCAAGACATAAAACAATCCAGGTTTGACTCCACGATCATCAATTTTGCTTTGCTTGATGACAGGCCTAATTTTTTCATGAACGAGTCTAGCGAGGGCTTTTGAATGATGCACAGTCTGTTGAACTACAAGGTCCACCAGTATTTGATTAACTATTAATTCCTCACCCTTGAGATTTAAGTTTTCAGACCGTTCAACCTTGTTTGCAGCAACATTTGAATTATTATCTAGATAGTACAATTCAAAGCCATGGCTTTTTGCATTTGGTGATGAATTAAAATGAATCGAAAGAAAAAGATCGGCTTTCACTAAGTCAGCAAGGTCTGCTCTTTCTTGCAAAGACACCGCACGATCAAGACTACGAGTCAAATAGGCGGAGGTGGTTTTGGAAAGTTCTTCTTTTATTTTTATTGAAAGTCTAAGCGAGAGATCCTTCTCAAAAATTTGTCGGTTTCGATTTGATCCCAAATACCCAACAGCACCACACTCTTCTCCTCCATGACCAGGATCAATCAGGACAACTTTTGCTATTATCGATTCAGAAAAAAAGAATAAGCATAGAAAAAAATATTTCATTGTTGATAGGCTGTTTTTATCTTATGACGAGGAAAATAAAATGAGAGAATCTGACGATAGTCGTAGCCACGTTTAGCCAGTTCCAGAGCTCCTAATTGGCAAAGCCCCACCCCGTGGCCATAACCCTGACCCTCAACATGAATTTCTTGGTTTTTGTTCGACATAATGAAATTATTTGAAGGAAGAATTCCACGACCGGCAAGATTTCTTAGATAAGATTTTTTGACAATGTGGAGTCTGTCTCCTGCGTAAATCCGAAGCTCCGAATTATGCAAAGAATCTGGCATAATCTTAATATTGTGATCAATGATTTTATCTGAATAATATTTTTTCAATACCTGATCTACCATGTCTACGAGCTTTTTATTCTGGAGTTTTGCATTCCAGTCTTTCATACCAGTTTTCTGACAAAATGTGCAATTAACCGAACGATATCCTTCCTCCACTCCACCCCAAACTTGATCAGGCCTAAGAGTTTTACCTCCACACTTAGAATGAAAAAATGCCGGTGCGATTTTCCCACTTGGTCCAATTAAAATCTCACCTTCAGTTTCTTTAGAGGCCCTGAGTGTCTTTTCAGTCGCATCAAAGAAAGTACCAGACACCTGATCTTTCTCTGAAGATTCTAAATCATATAATTTTCCACCATGAGACTTACGTACTCTGTCGAGGGCATATGTCCTAGCTGCAACTGCTTGTGCTTTAAGTGCTTCTAGTGGCCATGTGCCATTCATTTCTTTTGCCAGTAGAGTTGTAATATAGGCTTCCAACGGAATGAAATTCACTAAATCACACCTTTCAGTTTTAGGATCGGCCAGCAGATGTAATTCGCCTTGATACTTATGCTTACCCCAAGAAATTAGTCCCGTAGGAGAACTTAATGAAGCAATTAACAAAGGACTGCTTTGAACTGTTAGTTTTTTTCTTAACTGGGGCCGACAATTGAACGATATAGACTTGCGTCCTCTGTACTGCTGAGACTTTTTTAAAGTATGAATTGTCTTGTGCAAATCCATGCCTTCAACAACAACGTTGCTCAAAGATTTCGCTATTAAAACTTTTAGTGATGGTACTGCAGCGTGAGCACTAGCTATTAGTGCAATGAGTAGGAAACATCCTGTTTTAAGCATTAATTCCCTATCCTTGGAAATCATGTTTGAGTTCTTAAGTATATTACCTATAAACGGTCGAAAAATCAGAGTTTTTTTAAGTACTTCATGATTTTCTGCATATCTGCCCAGGCCGTTTTTTTCATATTTTGATTATTTTCAATAATACTTGGATGAAATAAGGGAACAACGGCAAAGGTCCCAATATTTTCTACTTTTCTATTGAAAAACTGACCATGAACCTGCGCTAAGCGTTCTTGCCCTTTCAGAATCTTATGGGTGGCATTTGCCCCTAGAGTAACAATAACTTCTGGAGAATAGAATCCAGCAACTTTCATGACTTCAGCCGAGATATCGGTTTCATTTATGGTTGTAGGATAAATTAGAAGTTCCTCATCGACTAATTTCATCGCTGCTAGCATTCGGCTAAAAAGTTCAGCTGTTTTATAAGCGAAAGCAGGAAGCAATTGATTGATAAAATCGCTTTGAAGCTCTGCTTGAAAATCCTCGAAACTTCTAAAAGTCTCTGGAACAAACATAATTCTAACTTTTCCAGGTGCTTTCATTTTAAGGCAAATATCTAAGATTCTGTCTTCAACTGTTAGGTCTTTTTTAAGGTCAGAAAATTGAGCATATTGAGGGATACCTTCCCAAGTAGGCTCTGGCTTAACTCCAATCTCGCCGCCAGAAATTTTAATTGTAGCCGCTGGATTATCACCTAATTTCTCCTGAGCATATCGCTCAAGTGACTCCATGACCTGAGTTTTCTCAGAAAACTGGGTAGCCGCAAGCTTATTTGCAACCTTTCTTGGGATCATCTTCTGAACCCATGCCACTTGGCCAAACAGTGCCTCACCAAACGATGTGGGTGCTTGAGGATTGCGCATTTTCAATAAATTTTGCTTAAACAAGTCGTCCATAACTATTCTTAGCATAAACTGGCCGATATTTCCTAGCCATAATAAACCTCAGCTCACAGCTTCAATCCTCCGAGAAAGTCTCTAAGTGAGGAGAATATATGTCTGACATTGATTTTAAGTTTGAAAATTTTGAAGAATACTTTGGTGGAGCTGAGCAAGTTAAGAAAACTATGGACGATTGCAAAGTCTGTGGTTCTAAGCTTCTTCTTTCTCATATGCCAGATTACAAAAATTTATTGGTACAGGAAACGGCTCGATGTATGGATTGTGGCTGTGGAAATCGACGAGTCATTCACATTCTAAATTAATTATCACTGTCTTCATGCAAGTAAGCTCTAAGTGCTTTTGCCTGAGGACTTTTGATTCCAAAATAATTCATTAAATCATTAACTGAATAATTTTTTAATTCTTCTTGAGTCATGGACAAGTTCATCAGAACTTTTTTCTTTGCCTCTTCACCTAAGCCTTTTACGTCATCTACCCACGTAGATAAAACTCTTTTTGATTCGGCTTTATGATGAAGTTTCCTCGAGAAACGATGGGCTTCATCTCTCATAGTAACAATAATTTTAAAAAGTGATGGGCACTTCGTAAGAATATAAGGATTTAATCGTCCAGGTATAATAAGTCTTTCCTCAGACCGCACAACCTCGGTAGCTCTTAAATTTCCAGAGGTAAGGTCCTTAGATTTTGCGATTCCAACCACTGGTAATTCAATTTTTAATTCATTCAAAACTGCCATCACGGTATTAACTTGGGCGACCCCTCCATCAATAACTAAAACATCTGGTAGATCACCATGAACAACACGCCTTGATATAACTTCTCTCATCATAGCAAAGTCATTATTACCTTCAGGAAGAACCTGAAGATGATAATAGCGATACTTGCTTTTGTCTGCCTTCCCTTCTTCAAACACAATCTGTGCAGCAGTAGGCGATTGTCCCTGCCAAATGGCAACATCATAGCATTCAAGAATTCGTGGTCGCTCTTTAAGATTTAAAAGATCCTTCAATTTATTGAGTCCAATGAAAACACTGTCCAAATTTGCCATACGAACACGTTGCGTTTCTTCAGCATGTTTACGACTCATTTCAATTAATGGCTGGTACTTTTTCGACAACCCCTGAACTTTATCAACTCCAAAAGTTCTCAAGGCTTCGGACATATCAATAATCTCATTTTCTTCAAAATCCAAAACAACCATATCGGGAGTTATCTCTTCAGGATCAGAATAGTATTGAACAATTTTGGATAAAATCTCCTGATCAATTTCTTCAATCACTTCGCCTTTCACAAAATTAAAATTTTTATGCCCTAAAAGTAAACCCGAACGGATCATGTAAACGGTCATATCAACTTCTTCACTTCCATTCCAATATGACCAGACATCAATATTTTTGTCGGTTTGGAGTGACTCAACTTTTTGATCGTATGACTTTTGTAAAAACTCGTCTAAAAGCAATATGTGGTCACGAATAATCGCCGCCATTTCAAATTCTTCATTTTCGGAATACTGCTTCATCTTGTCTTCAAGACGTTGAATGGCGCGTTTAGCTTTTATGGGCCCCTGAAAAAATCCAATCGCAGTATTCAGCACTTCCTCGTACTGTTTTTCATCAATTAAGCCAACACATGGAGCCAAACATTGTTTCATTTGATAAAGCAAACAAGGGGTCTTGCGACTTTTGAATTCACTTAAAGAACAATCCCTAAGTCCGAACGACTTAGTGAGCACCCTCATAATCATGGAAATATTAGAGCCTGTAGGGTATGGCCCATAGAGCTCCTTGCCTTTGGCTTTCTTAGGTCGTCTCACATATTCAATTCTCGGAAATGGCTCATTTCTGTTTATGAGAACATAGGGGTAACTTCTATCATCGCGTAAACGAATGTTGTATTTTGGCGAATGTTCTTTAATGAGATTGTTTTCTAAAATAAATGACTCAGCGTCAGAACGGGTAATAATAAAATCAAAACTCTCAACATGACCCACCATGTATTCGGTCTTCAAGCCTTTAGCTGATTTATTAAAGTAGGAAATGACCCTGGATTTTAGTTTTTTTGCCTTTCCAACGTAAATCACCCGACTATTCTTGTCTTTCATCAAGTAACATCCCGCTTCTTGCGGTAGGGATTGGGCCTTCTTAAGTAGTTCGTCGTTCTTCGTCATAGTTAGTTAGCTTTACTGATAACGCTCTCCTAGGGTATACTAGATAGATTATGCCCCATTATGAAGCGTCATTTGTGTTCGCCTCAATGATAAACTAAAAGGAAAATTATGTCCCAGTTAACAGTTGGCAAGGATGTGCTCTCGTATTGCACAAAGTGTAAACTAAACCTAGGCCACATTATAGTTGCGATGAAAGATGTTAAGCATATTGCTAAAGTTAAATGCAATACTTGTGGCACACTTCAAGCTTATAAAGACCCTTCCATTTCTTCTAAGCAAAACAAAACTCGTACTAAAAAAACGTTAATGACTCCGTCTAAAATCATTTCTGTTTCTGAATTGTGGATGGAGAAGATGTCGAGTACAAAGAAAAAATCAACACCTTACGCTATGGATGCCCATTTTGTTAAAGGCGACATCATTGACCATACAAAATTTGGTCCTGGTATCGTTGAAAAAGTTGTCGATGATAAAATTGAAGTTATTTTCCGACACGAAATTAAAACTCTGGTTCATAACAAATAAAAAAATGGGAGACTCGGTCTCCCTTTTTTTGCCTACGTATATCGACTCCCCTGACCGTCTTCCAAATCATTTTCATCTTCGAGCTCATAATCAAGATTTGTGGTTACTTCATCAAAGAAATAAGACTTATCTTGCATGGATGCATCTTCATTATCCCAGACTAAATCCTGAGCATCAGTATGAGATAGTTTCGTTCTAGGTGCAGTTGAAACTTGATCATCAGGAGCAAACTCATAAATATCTCCTTGAGATAACTCTGATTCATCTGAAGTATTTCTCTCAACGTTAGAATGTAATCTTTCTAAAAAGTGTTTTACCCCACCCTTGAGGTCCTGGAATTTTTCACGAATTTCATTTGCATAAATCATATAGTCCTCCTGCTGTTAAAAGTATTAACAAGCATAAGTCATGCCAATACAGGATAAGCTAAGAGGGGGTAAAAGTGGTGTGAGGAAAAGTTCCCCAAAATAAAAGGGACATCCGAAGATGTCCCTGAGTTAATCATTTAATTTAAATCGTTCTTACCAACCGCCGCCCCATCCAGCATTGAAATTGATACCCGCGTTCATTGGACCGAAACCAGCCCCACCGCCGTATCCTCCACCATAGCCACCACCGTATCCGCCTCCAGATCCCATCTGGTAAGCAACACCTTGTCCTTGAAGTGATTGATCATATCCTGAAGTCTGTTGACTTGCGTTCCAGTAATTTTGTTGTCCACCCCATTGTCCAGTACCAGATCCCCAGCCACCTTGACCGTATCCACCACCGTTGTATCCGCCGCCATTATAGCCACCTTGAGCGTATCCACCGTTAAAACCACCAGCGACTGAAATACCGTTGACCATACCGCCACCCTGGTATCCGCCTTGAGCGTATCCACCAGCATATCCGCCTTGAGCGTATCCACCAGCAAATCCGCCTTGTGCAATTCCGCCAACAATTCCACCAACGATTCCGCCTTGAAATCCACCTTGAGCGTAACCACCAGCATATCCGCCTTGAGCGTAACCACCAGCATATCCGCCTTGAGCGTAACCACCAGCATATCCGCCTTGGCCAATTCCGCCGACAGCACCACCAATCATTCCGCCCATTCCGCCCATTCCGTAAGGATTATAACCACCGTAAGGACCCATCATGCCGCCAAGATATCCATTAGAATATCCAGCACCATTCCAAGCACCCATCATTCCGTTACCCATACCACCAAACTGATTCAACTGAAAACCATTACAGCCCATAGCTGCTTGTTGTTCAGGAGATACCGCCGGCAATTCTTGAGAAACTGTATATTGAAGATAATTATTATTATTAAGCTGACACTGTTCAAATCCTACTGAAGCAGCACCTGCCCATGCCTCTTGTCCTTGAACATATGCTTGTCCATTGAAGTAGGACTGGGCCACGCCTCCCGCACTTACAAATAGACCTGTGAGAGCATCACCAATCCAACTATTATCTTTTCTCTTACCGCCACCACCGCAGTTTACGCAGTCACCATAATAACGACTTTGAACATCGTTCATATGATCTCCGCCCATACATCCCGCAGCGTTTCCGCTCGAAGAACACTGAAAGCGAGTATTATTCATTAACCATGCATCACATTTTTTTTGATCTCTTCTTTTACCTGTCTGACAAAATGAAGGGAGTGCGAGACCAGAGTTTGTGTTTCCACCAGCATTAATCACAACTGTTCCACTGCCGTTGCCTGAACCTGAAGTTGCACCCGAAACTGTACCGCCGACAACTACAACACCACCGGCACTTGTTGATGAACCATTTGGACAAAGACCACCTGTGCCTGAACCAGTTCTACTTACAATGGCACCAGTTTTAATGTCATAACAAATGATCTCGCCGGTTTTCACCTGGACACCACCGACATGAACATCTTTTTTGCTGCTCGGTTTTCCACCTGGAATTTTTGACCAATCAACAATCAAGTCTCCACCATTTTCAGAAGAATATCTCTCAATACATTCACGACATTTTTTTCTTTCTGTTCCTTCTCTCCCAGTTAGCCACTGCTTCTTACAGTATTTAGCGCATGGGTGGCTTCCAGACAGAACACCTGAAAGTACGTACTCACAACGGATACCACCGGAACCATCTTCAGAACCTGAAGCCGCGCCCGAAACAGAACCTGAAGTTGAGCCACTGGTTGAACCTGATGTTGAGCCACTTGTTGAACCTGATGTTGATCCACTGGTTGAACCTGATGTTGATCCACTGGTTACCCCAGAGCTAGATCCACCAGTCGCCACTACAACACCACATATTTTTAAAACGGCCTTGGCACAGCCAGCAGGAATTGTTTCTGATTTAATATCAACATCACAGGTAGTTCCACCTGGCCGGCTATCAATTGAGCAACTACTCGTCACACAAGTCTGACCCGTTCCAGGATCTACAGTTGCGGTGGGAGTATATTCAATCTTTCCTGCTTTACTCTGACAAAAGGAGTAAATATCCTCCGCCAGTCCTGCCCAGACTGAGCCTGAGAGTAGAGTTAAGAGGATAAAGGCTAATTTTTTATTCATATGTCCTACCCAATTTATGTTCTCCACTTATATTCTGGAGAATTTCTTACTTTAAATCATAACACTTGATAGAAATGGGGCATGTCTGGGCAAAAAACTCCAAACCAGACCCCACCTTCATGTTCATATCGGCAGAAGGGCCCCAGGACTTTAGTGTTACTATTGCTGGTTTTTTTTAATAATTTGCAGTAATCTCAATCTGTTATGGAAATTCTTACGTCTCATCTTCTGGAATGGTTTATTTTGATTACCCTTTTGGGTAGCGCGATTTATACCCTGAAAATTATCGGACAAGAGAGGTCTACTTTTAGAGACGATTCATACGAGGTCCAGTTTGGTGATCTCTCGTTAATGATTCCGAATTGGTGGACTCTCTCCGAACAATCGCAAACTCAATTAAAGTTTGAAAGAACAGATAGTCGCTATGACTGGTATTCACACTTTACCTATTTTCCAGATCACGAAGGAAAAACATTACCTCTTATTCTCGAAGAAAAATTAAATCAGGATGGGCTTGAATTTGATAAGGATGTTGTTTTTGAAACAGACTCAAGAGTACTTTTTCGTGATGATAAAATTCAGGAAGCTTTCCAAGAAGTTATTCGAGTGGAAGGGCAGGCAACTCAAAACATTGAAGATCGCATCTATTATGATGTATATTTAATGCGCAGATTGAATGATAAGGGCTATTTTATTTTTGAAAGTCGAAGTTCAGTACTAAATGGGCTCGTAGAAGGCCCATATTTTGAAGAGAGTCTATCGGAACTAAGTTTCATCCGTGAGTCTTAGTTCCGCTAAACTTATATTGCGTCCAGAGGACGCATCAATAATTAGTTACGCTTAGGCGCAAAACCGCGAATTCTATCTATTACAAAATCAATTATTTCTTCATCAGATGAGAACACATCTTCAACGAGCTCGTTCGAAAGAAGAAAATTCTTCACACGAATTGCGATATTATGAAGAGATTCCATTAAATAAAGTCCGCCAATGTTTTCACCATTAAAAGACTTAATGATTTCCTTGCGAGCATGGTTAAACATTTCTGTTTCAGTAATGTCGCCAGGAATATCTTCGCCGAATTTTTCTTCGACTTCTTCAATTGCCTGTTCTTTAATGTTTTCATCAGTAGCAAAGCTGACACCGTACTCAGTAGCAAGAGCTTCAATCAAATCAGCACGGGAATCGGCAGCAAAATCTATCATTTCGGCTTGTTTAAGGTGATTGATCGTGTATGACGACAGCCCCTTAAGCGTTTCAAAATCAGTTTTCATCAGACATCCTTATATAGGTATTACCGTTTTAGAATAACCAAAAAGTGCTTGCCATACAAGTTAAAGCGTTGATTTATTTTACTTTCGTTTGAATTTTTTTGTTATTTTACCTACCAAAGCCATCACTGCCGCTCTCTCGCCAAGAATTATCAATATTGCTCCGTACAGGAGCCCTACAGCACTAATTTGTGCTGCAACAATTAAACATTTCACCATCAATGGTTGAGTAAAAAATTCGACTTTTAGCCCAAAACTCACTATCAACGCAGAAACCAATGTTGCTGCGAAGACCTTAAGCACCTTCGGAGAAAAGAAAAAATCCCAATCCAGATCTAGATCCTTCTTCAGCATCCAGCTTTGGAAGCCTGCATTTACAAGCATCGATAAAGTTGTACCTAGCGCTAAAACCTTAAATCCATAGATCGGCGTCAAAAGTAGACAAAATGTGATATTAAACCCAATGGACATAAGTGAAGCGATAACTGGAACTCTTTGACGATTGAGTGCATAAAAAGTCGGCACCCAGATTTTATTTAAACTATAGAAAGGCAAACCAAGGGCGTACATTCTCAAGGCCTCAGCTGTCATAATCGTGCTGTGCCTATCAAATTTCCCTCGCTCAAAAATCAAATTTACAATTTCTTCCGAGAAACAATATAAGATTGCCAAGGAAGGTAATACTGTCAAAAAAGAGAGATAGTAGCTCGACTTAAGTAGGTCTTTTGCTCCCTTTTCATCACCTTTTTTCCACGCCTCAGAAAAATGAACTAAATTTGAATTACCAATAGAAACAGAGAGGATCCCCACTGGAAGTTGAAACAATCTAAAACTATAGTTCAGCCAGGAAGTTGCACCTACTATCGTTCCCGTGGCCAAAATAGTGTTAATTAATAAATTAATTTGAGCAGCCGCAAAACCTATCATGCCTGGCCCAATCAGTTTAACGACCTTAATCGCCCGAGGTGACCACAACTTTTTTGGCCACATGGGTTTAAAGCCATACTTATATAAGATAGGGAATTGTACAGCGGCTTGAACTAGGCCTCCTAACATGGCCCCAATACCTAAAGAGTAAACCGCAGGATAACCATGAGAATCTAAAAAACCACTCATTGTTAACATGACTAACACGCTGACGATGTTAAAAAATGCTGGCGCTAAAGAGGGAAGGAAAAATACTTTTAGTGAATTTAGAGCTCCCATAAAAAGAGCAGCTAGTGAAACGAAGGTCAGAAAAGGGGCCATGATACGAGTGAGAACGACTGTTATGTGAAATTTTTCCGGATCTTTTGTAAATGAAGGAGCAAAGATTTCAATCAACTCAGGGGCAAAAATGCCTATCAATAAACAGATTGTTCCAGTTGTAATCGTCAGTAGCCAAAAGAGTGTCCATAGAAGTTCGCGACTCTCTTCTTTTGATTCTTGGTTGGCCTCAACAAATGTAGGTACGAACGCAGAAGAAAAAGCTCCTTCAGCAAACAAGTCTCGGAGCAAATTTGGAATACGAAAAGCCACCAGAAAGGCATCAGTAATTCCTGATGCCCCAAAGTATGCGGCCATCACTTGTTCTCTCACTAGTCCGAGAATACGTGACATGAAAGTGGCAATCGCCATTTTAATTGTGGATTTAATAATCGACATCCGAACATTTTCACTCAGAGCGTCTTCGTTGGAAATGAAAACTCTTACATTTTTGTACTTTTTTACTCAAGATTTGGTCCTGTTTTGCCCCTATAGCGCATGGGGGCAAGTGCTTTAAATGATAGATTCTTTTTTGTAAGAGACTTTTTGATACTGGTTATCTCTGTCATTTACTCTACAAAAGGCTAGTCGATGTTAGTAGAAACTTACTTACAATCGTAGGGGCGAAGTTGATATGATGATCTCAGGCAGGATGCTGAATAGGTGCATTCAAAACTTCAGGATGAAGTAAACGGCATGCACCTAAATTGAAAATACACACACCGAGATCAAGCGACAGGATGTTACTTGAGCGAGAGACAAGGAGGCCCTATGAATCTTGCAATCGCCGTTGAATCAAAACAGCATCCAAAAAATCAAAATGACTACCGCGTTTGGTACCTCGAAATTGATGGATGCGGGCAAGTCGTTGGAGTGGGAGCAAAGAGCAAGCAAGAGATGGTAGAAAATTTGTTCGAAAACTACCGCAAGTCTGGAAAGTCGAACTGGAGGGCCTTTCAAAAAGGTGCCGAAAGTTCAACACCAGTAGAGATTTTCGATTTTTGCTCAATGAACATGCATGAGAATACCCATTTCGGAAATTTACCAAGCTTGAATGAATTCCAAAATGTTCTCGACACTCTGCAAAGTCGATTAGAATTTAGATCAATTGCCTAATGCATTATTCTCCCAGGAATTGCATGAAGGCCTTTCAATTAGGGAAGGGATTTAAAAGTCCCTTCCCTACCTACCGACTCTTTGGCATCCTGCCACCGTCGGAATACAATGCATCCTGCATCTAATCTTTCAATAACTATCATCTCAAAATTACCTCTCTTCTCGCTTAAATTTCCCTATCAAAAGTCGTATGATGGGCCGACACACACATTAGAACTTCTTAAGTGAAGTAAAGGTCATACTTATGCAAACAATGGCGATTATTGGTGCTCAATGGGGTGATGAGGGTAAAGGAAAAATTACGGACCTGCTCGCAGAAAAGAGCGATCTCGTTGTTAGGTACCAAGGCGGCCATAATGCCGGACACACCATTTGGGTAGACGGCAAAAAGACAGTCTTGCATGTGATACCTTCTGGAGTGCTTCATCCGCACTGCACGTCGGTTATCGGTCATGGTGTGGTGCTAGAGCCTGAAAATTTTTTATTTGAACTAAACCGAATTAAGAATGTCACAAAGGTAACTCCGGATAATCTGAAAGTCTCGGAAACCGCCACTGTCATCACTAGCTATCATAAGCTTTTAGATGCTGCTCGTGAGTCTCAAGGAACTGAAAAAATTGGCACAACTTGTAAAGGAATTGGACCGGCCTACGAAGACAAAATCGCCCGTCGAGCAGTTAAAGTGAAAGACCTTTTTGATAAAGACATTCTCACTCGCAGATTGGCAGTCGGTTACTCAGAAAAAGCGATGTTATTTAAAAATCTCTACCAAGTTGAATTCCCATCAATAGAAGAAGAAGTTGAGCGTCTCTATAAATTCGGTCAATCCATGGAAGACTACGTTTGTGATACTTTCAGCCTGATTGATAACTCACTTTCTCGAGGTAAGCGTGTTCTCTATGAAGGCGCCCAAGGCATTCTTCTGGATGTTGATTACGGAACTTATCCATACGTTACTTCATCTTCAACTTCGGCTTCCGGAATTTACAATGGTGCCGGTATTCCTAATCATAAACTAGAAGAAGTCATTGGTGTCGCTAAGGCCTATACGACTCGAGTAGGAGAAGGGCCATTCCCAACGGAATTATTTGATGAAATCGGAAATACCATTCAAGTTAAGGGCAACGAGATTGGCGCCACAACGGGACGTAAACGTCGATGCGGTTGGTTGGATATTCCACTTCTTCGATACGCCATTAAATGCTCTCAGCTTACATCGATTGCTTTAACTAAACTGGACATCCTTTCAGACCTTTCAGAGCTTAAAATTTGTTATGCTTATGAAGTGGACGGCAAAAAAGTTGACTGCGCTTACCCTGGAATTAATCTTTATAACGCAAAACCGCTGTTTAAAAGTTTCAAACCTTTTAAAGATGATTTTACTGGCAAAAATTCCGCTGAACTTGATCAATATATGAGCTTTATTCAGGAAACCTTGGGGATTCCAGTTAGCATTTATGCCTATGGCCCTGACCGTAACCAGATTGTTTTTAAAAAGAATTTGTTCTAACTAGAAGATGTTGCCCCTATGGTTTTTTTCCCTCGATCATAGATAATGATTCGAGGGAGAATTCATGGCCATTTTCAAGATGAGTATTTTTATTTTATGTTATTTTTGTGCTCGCGCCGCCCTATCAACCGCGGAACCCTCAAATGCCACATATGACGTAAGGCAAATAAATCAAAAGATCGCCCAAGTTATTGAATGATTGCTCTTTAAATTCCACTACTAAGTAACTAAAAAAACTTGGTTTAGTGACAAAAAAAAAGCCTACATTTACCAATTTTAATGTTTGACAAAATTCTTCAGGTTCATTACTTTGTAAGCCTTCGTTGACAGTGGTCTCTTAGCTCAGTTGGTTAGAGCATCTCCCTTTTAAGGAGAGGGTCCTGCGTTCGAGTCGCAGAGAGATCACCATTAAACGAACAAAAGATTTAATACCGGTTATGCACCCATCGTCTAGCCCGGTCCAGGACACTGCCTTTTCACGGCGGCGACAGGGGTTCGAATCCCCTTGGGTGTACCAAAAATAAGAAAAGCCTCGCGAATGCGGGGCTTTTTTTTTCTGCATAAAATTAAATTCAATCAACACCTTTTAGACATTTTCCATTTAGCGAATCTAAGAGAAAATAAAGTCAGTATTGGAAAGAGTTTCAAAAGGGCTCAGGAAACTAAATAAGCGATAGACAATTATTTGAGCATATACTTTTAAGCAATATTCTCATCCGTCAGACGCTGTTTCATTAAATCGGTGTTTCTTGCCTGAACATAAACAATGTACAAATCATGATCTTAAGGATTTTCACAATAATAAATTGAGTTACCCTGGACTACTAACTTTGAAAAAAGGGGATTCGCTTCAAGAATAGAACCAGCAAGAGGGTTCTTAAATAGAATGATCATAACTTCATCAATGATCTCATCTAGAGTGCTAATAGCAAGATCAACATTTAAATTGTGGGCAATATGCTCCCGAATTTGATCCAAGTCTTCCTTAGACTTGGAAGTCCACTTAACCATATTTTGCTCTTAACTTTTTTTCTTTCTCTTTCATGCGATTCTTAAGATCTTTGGTGGAAATCCCTTCCCCACGCATGGCCTGAGCGTAGCCAATCGCCAAGTTCTTATGCAACTCTATCTCTTGCTCCATCTCTTCAATTTTCGAGAGTGAAACCAAAGCAATGGCAGTTCCATTTTTATGAGTGATAATTTGTGAGTCGGCCGCTAAAACTTCGTCGAATGTTTCGAACAAGCTTCTTCTGAGTTAAGTAATCGTTTTGCGTTTAGGTGTTTTCATATTGATCTCCTCATCTCAAATGAACGTACATTATAAAGTACACCAGCTCAACAACACTCATCGGATCCAAGCTCATAATTTTCGCAACTGCTGCTGCACACAGTTGAAAAATCCAGTACTTGGGTATACCAAATTTACAATAGAGCCTCACGAATAATCTATAGGGATTTTAAATTTCACGATAACAAAATTGCGATTTTTCTTACGAAACAATTTTAAGACTATGATCTGCTCGATGAACACTCGCGTAGTCATGATGCGTGCGACGAGAGATTTCATTTAAACTTATTTTTTGGTCTCCATTTAATTCTTGAAACGATTTTACATCGGAGAACACCGTTTTCACTCCTGCGAACCTTCTCATGACATGATAGTTTGAAAGAAGTCTTCTCTTATCAATAAATTTTTCCATTGGTTCAGCAAATGGTTGTCCCAACTTTCCCCAAATGGAATATCTCTTGTCAGGTTTGAAATGAGGAAAATAAATCTTTCTCGGAGTCGCTTTTGTAAACTCTTGATAAAGATCCTTGAGCTGAGCTTTTCCGATAGATTCACTGACAATATCTAGGTAATACCCAAGAAGAGAGCGATCAAAAACGATCCCTGAAGCAAGAATTTTCTTTATTTTAAATGGTGCCAGGATAGGAGCAATAAATTTTACGAGGTTTGAAAAAGTACTGAAGGTTCTGGCATCGTGAAGAGAATGACTTATCCCATGACAAAAAAACTCTTCCAGATCGAACCATTCACGTCTGGTGCTCAATTTAGAAACATTTGAGCCTAATTGATAAAAGGCCAAGTCCCAAACTCTAAATTCTGCTAAATTCTGCATATAAGTGCCCTCTGAATTCTTTAATATCCTTAAAATGTCTTTTAAGTTCATCTGCTCCATGATGATGAGTAATTTGCAACTCAATAAACTTAATTCCTGCATCTATCAATTTTATAGAAGGATTTAAGAGTTTCAGATCTTCCATGTCTTTATTCGCCAAACGAGCGTAGTAGGCATAGATCTTGAGTTTAACTAAGTCTTCAGTAGAAAAAATCTGAAGACCAATGTGAGAGAAAGTATTTATCTTTTTTAGACGAAGCTCGTACCCATCGGGCAGTGGAGATATTGTCGATGAGCGATTATTGATCCAGTCAGAAACAAGATTTAATTCTTCAGCTACTTCCAAAAACAACGCTTCAACCCGTACAGGAAGTTTGTTTTCATAAAAATCAATATCACCAGTAAGATGAGTGCCTGAGATGCCGTGATAATAAAGGGCCATTGAACCAAGAACTGTAAGTTCAATACTTATCCCTTCTCTCTTAAGTTTTTTATTCAATAAACTTAAAGCTTGGTCAATTGATTCAGGTTGATGCATTTTCACCTCTATGATATTATATCATATGCTCTTTTTGATGTCTATGGTTGACATTAAGTGGCTGAAAATGCTGTTCAGGCTCAAACTAAAGGATCTATTATCTTCAAAAAATGATCCCAGATATCCCGATGATAAAATCCGAGTAAAAGTGAGGTATCCATGAACTCCGCTGATACAAATGAAACACGCTGTATCTATTGGGAGACTCCTGTTTCAGGTCTCGAAACCTTATGGCTATCCAACCAGCTCCACACTGGGTCTAATAACTATTTCTTTTTCGAAAATGGCATATATGACCAAGTCAGATTTATATACGTCTTAACCATTAGGTCTCTTGATCCCTTTAAGCTCTCTGATGAAAGCGATGCCTCTATTAGGATAAGCAAGCTTTTAGATAATAAACTTCCAGAAAACAGAAAGTGGGCCAGATCTTATAAAATCTGGAATAGCCCTTATGCTTTGGAGGCCTCCTACACACTAGGCATGACTTCCAAAGAATATGATGAAATGGAAAAGTTACAATTTCTAATTGTTACTCAAGCTGTAACTATAGAATTTGTGACAAGTGCTACCCCTGTATGGGAAGTGCATGAGGGAATGAATCTCGAAGATCTAGTCATCCAGTATTTGAAAAAGGATGCTTCGGAATAGATAATACTTAAGAATCTCCGTTTATATAAGAAGCCTCATTCTCACTTCCCCATTTCAAAGTTATTCAAAGATGGATCATCGTTGAAAATCCTACGGGCAAACCTTTCGAGTTAAAAATTAAGTCTTTAAACGGTGAGCAAATTTCGATTAGTACAATGGGAAGTAACATCACTCCTGCGTTATTTAGATAATCAATTCCGCGTCAGAGTGCAGTTGACTACAGCACTCCGATATTCTCATGTCTAAAAAATTAAATATGCTTGCAACTCACGATCATTCTTGACGTGAGTTTCCTAATTTTTAACAATCATTTTGACTCATTATCAGAGGTAATCCATGGATTTTAAGGATATCGGTTCTGGTGTAAGCATTTCTTCACGCGCGTGGAGAGAAAATATTCAGGATCTATTTCCAAAAGAGCTCATTTCTCTTTTGGCAGATTTACATTCGCAATTTCAACCACAACGAAAAAAATTATTAGAAGAAAGAGTTTCTCGTCAAAAAGTTTGGGACTCAGGCGTCCTTCCAACTTACCTAGATAAAAATAGTGATGCTGTTACTGGTGATTGGAAAATTAAAAGTATTCCACAAGATTTTAAAGTCAGAAGAGTAGAAATCACTGGTCCAGTGAATGATGCCAAAATGGTGATTAACATGTTGTCACGAAATGCTGAAGGTTTTCGTGCTGACACGGCGATGTTGGATTTCGAAGATAGTATGAAACCAAGTTTTCCGAATGTACTTTCCGGTTACAAAAATGTACTGGGGGTGGCCAAGGGTAATTTGAGTTATGTAAAAGCTGACGATAAAGCAGCTAAGACTTATCAACTGAATCCGCAAGACATGGCCGCGCTGATGGTGCGTGTACGTGGGCTTCATTTAGCCGAAAATAATGTGCGAGTAAATGGTGAAGCGATTCACGGTGGGTTACTGGATTTAGCAGTATGTTTTTTTCACACGGCGAAAATTCTGGTTTCTCAAAATCGCACACCTAAATATTATATACCTAAGTGCGAGCACCATTTGGAAGCACGTTGGTGGAATGATTTATTCACGACTCTTGAAAACAAACTTGCTCTACCTGTCCCTACTCTCCGAGCGACGTTCCTAATTGAAACTCTCCCAGCTGCTTTTCAAATTGAAGAAATTCTGTATGAAGGCCGCGACCATATTATCGGTCTGAACGTGGGTCGTTGGGATAAGATTTTTTCTGATATTAAAGTCCTTCGTGAATTCAAAGATAGAATCAGTCCTGATCGTGCAGAAATCACCATGAAGAAATTCTGGATGGAAAACTATGCTAAACGTCTGATTAAAATTTGTCACACCCGTGGAGCTTTTGCTGTTGGTGGGATGTCAGCCTTTACTCCTGGCAAAGATGCTAAGGTCAGAGAAGAGCAAACGGCCAAAGTTAGAGCAGATAAACAGAACGAAGCGAATATGGGCCATGATGGCTGCTGGGTTTCACATCCCTACTTCATTGGTCACGCTATCAGTGCTTTCACTCGCAACAGCCAACTCGATATGACGTTACCCGAGTTTGATAAATATCCTGACTTGTTAATGGACGGAAAAGGTTCAAGAACTTTAAATGGTTTAAGAACCAATGTTCGCGTAGGCATTGCTTACCTGCAAGGTTGGCATAACGATCTTGGATGTGTGTCTTGGGATAATTTAATGGAAGATCTTGCGACACTAGAAATTTCACGCGCTCAAACCTGGCAGTGGCTTTATCATCAGATCAAACTTGATGATGGAGGAGTTGTTAATAAAGAACTTGTCTCTAACATTTTCACTGAAGAATTTAACAAGATCGCAGACGAGCTAAGACAAAATAAAAACGACACATTAATAGATTCATACAACTTGGCTTGTGAAGAAGCTAAAAAATTTTTTTTACAAACAGATTTGAAGAGCTTTTTATCTCTTGAATCAGATATCTATAAAAACAACTAGGAGAAACATCTATGAAAACGGCTAGTGAGATTACTGCTGACTGGAAAACCAATCCACGCTGGAAAAATATTGAAAGAACTTATTCTGCCGATGACGTATTAAAGCTTCGTGGAAGTGTCGAAATCGAATACTCACTTGCACGCCAAGGATCTGCAAGGCTTTGGAAATCATTACATGAAACTGACTACGTATGTTCACTTGGTGCACTCACAGGTAACCAGGCCGTTCAACAAGTACGTGCTGGTCTTCAGGCAATCTATCTTTCTGGTTGGCAGGTAGCGGCAGATGCAAATCTTGCAGGTCAGATGTATCCGGACCAAAGTTTATATCCTGCTGATTCAGTTCCAGCAGTTGTTAAAAGAATCAATAACGCTCTTTTGAGAGCTGACCAAATTAACGTTTCTGAAGGTATCAAAGGTTTTAATTGGATGGTACCAATTGTTGCTGATGCAGAAGCTGGATTCGGTGGAGCACTTAACGCTTTCGAATTAATGAAGGGCATGATTGAAGCAGGAGCTTCTGCTGTTCACTTTGAAGATCAGCTTGCTTCTGAAAAGAAATGCGGTCACTTGGGTGGAAAAGTTTTAATTCCAACGAAACAGTTTGTTAAAACATTAACTGCTGCTCGTCTAGCTTCAGATGTAATGAACGTTCCAAGCATCGTCGTTGCAAGAACTGATGCAGACAGTGCTCAATTGATTACAACTGATGCTGATGAATACGATCACTCGTATATTGATTTCGCTCGCGGTAGAACTCCAGAAGGATTTTTCTATATCAAAAATGGTGTTGATACAGCAATCAAGCGTGCTATTGCTTACGCTCCTTACGCTGATCTAGTATGGTGTGAAACTGGTAAGCCAGACCTTGCTTATGCAAAGAAATTTGCTGAAGGTGTTCACAAACAATTCCCTGGAAAAATGTTGGCTTATAACTGCTCGCCATCATTTAACTGGAAGAAAAATCTTGATGATAAAACCATCGCCTCGTTCCAAAAAGAACTAGGCGCAATGGGATACAAATTCCAATTTGTAACTCTCGCCGGATTTCACGCCTTGAATTACTCAATGTTTAGTCTTGCTCTTGATTACAAAGAAAGAGGCATGACTGCCTATTGTGAACTTCAGCAAGCTGAATTTGATAAAGAGAAGGTTGGTTACACAGCAACTAAACACCAAAGAGAAGTTGGAACTGGCTATTTTGATTCGGTTAGCACTGTAATCTCAGGCGGAAAATCTTCAACACTGGCACTTAAAGACTCTACTGAAAAAGAACAGTTCGACGAACACTAAGATCTATCGATTTCGGGGTGGGAAATCTTTATGGTTTACCACCCTTTTTTTATGCCACTTTCATATCAAGCATTTGTGTCTCATTTTTTGGAACTCTCACCCTGGCCTTAGATTCTATCAAGCTAATCTCATGGCGAGCTTCGATCGCCTCACAAAGTTGAACAATATGAGTGACCAGTCTGCGAGACAACTCTGTATTTTTCTTTAAGTTAAGCTTTTCAAAATAATCCTCTAGCCTTGGAGCTGAAGAATTTAACTGATCAAGACTAAGATAAAAGTCCTGTTGATTTTCTGCTAAATTGAGTGCCTTGCGAGACTCCCTTAATTCGAAACCTAGATTTTTAAGATTGATATGTTCTTCTGTAAGATTATCTTCATTCATCTTAAAAGCATGCAGATTCGCCTCAAGTTGCTTAAGCCATGCATAATAATCAAAGCCCTCGGGCTTAATATCACTTTGTTTTTTCTCACGGCCCTTATTCATTCCTTTAAAAATCCATTGCGATAAAACGGTTCCGAACACTCCAATGAAAAGGATACCAGTCACAAGTACAATTAATTCAGACCTATGTATGCCCTGATAAATTGTTTTAACTTCAGGTACAGGAGGTTTATTATATTCCTGAAGACTGTGAACGGAAACATTCAGGTGATTCAACTCCTGTGACAATTTTTCAATAACCGGATCAATGACTCTCAAACTTATATTTCGAGATTTTTCATCCCCTTTAAGAATCACATTCGCTATTTGTTTAACTCTATCCAGATGCCCGAGTAAAAGACCTGATCTGATCATGGCCCTGGCAGGAACATAGAAATGATTATCGCGGAATTTTATAAATCTCTCTATATCGTTTTCGAAAAGAGTCCAGTCCACAGTCTGAACCAAATCTTCAATCTGGAAAGCACTCGATTCCATTTTAGAAAATGAAACTCTTAATTTTTCTGTAAGTGTTGAGGGCAACAACTCTTGCGGGGTATCTTTATTTACTGGCCCTGAAGGATCATGGGCCACCGCAAACATTAAGTCTTCACGAAATTCTGTTAATTCTGGCCAGTTAAAATTTGCCGAAGTAACGAATAGCCTTTGATTATTTAGTTGCTTCTCAATTTGGTGCAACTTCTTAGCTACGGCAGGCAAAACATCTTCTTGCCCAGATAAATCAATTCTGGCCTGAGCTGAACTCGCGAACACAAAAGTTATCAAAAAAAGGAATTTCAAATTAAGCATGGTTTGTTCTCCAGAGTGTAAGAACTCATCGAGAAAAATCTCAATTTACTTAGGCTAAAACACAAAATAAAAAGCTGAAATTTTGTTTAAATTTTCTTAATGTTGAAGAAAAATCCAGAGTTAGGATGCCCTACTAGAAATTAATTTAATTTAAATTTTAGAGAAAAGTTCGCATAGGTTTACTCACCTATTTCTAACTCTCTAAAAACACGAAAAGGCGTCCTATAAATGATTTCTCTCGATCAGCTCTATTTTGTATCCATTTGGATCTTCTACAAAAGCAATCACTGTTGTTCCATGTTTCATAGGTCCAGGCTCTCTGGTTACTTTACCGCTGTCTGAATTTCGAACTTTATCGCAAACGATTTTTATATCGTTAGTGCTGAACGCAATATGACCAAAAGCGTCCCCTAAATTATAATTATCTTTTCCATAGTTATACGTAAGCTCAATACATGGGTCTTCTTTAGTCTTTCCATAACTCACAAACGCTAGAGTGAACTTTCCCTCTGGGTAATCTGTATTTGAAACCAGATTCATTCCCAGGACTTCAGTATAAAATTTAATTGATTCATCCAGGTGATTAACCCGAATCATAGTGTGGATGTATTTCATGGGACTATTTTGAGATAGATGCCCTGTAAAGTCTACAATGACGCAAAGCATCCTCTCTTTCAGAATTGAAAAAGTCCCTCCAAAATCATAGAAATTCACTTCAAATTTTAAAAGGCTTAAATGAAAACATTCATTACTTCTATTTTATTATGTGCAGTTACTCCAGTATTCAGTGCTGGATACATAAAGGATTTTGACTATCAATTAACCGACATTGCTTTCAAAGGTTTAAGAAAAGAAACACTTTTTTCGAGAACAGAAACAAGTTTCATGGATTTAGAAAAATCTATTTGTGCAAACCGTGCGCATGTCTGGGGCTACGACCTGACTCGCTTTAACAAAATTAATACCGGCAAAATATTTTTCTTCTTTGGTGCTTCTATTTGGAATAAAGATGATAAACACGGATATATGTACCATGTTGCTCCCTACATAATAGAGAATGGAACTGAGTACGTGATGGAAACTAGTTATCCTTTAGAGCTCAAAGCACCTGTGACAGTCGAGGAATGGATGGAAAATGAAACCTATAATCGTATCAAAGCAACAGACTGTCTGGAAATTACAGCGGCAGACACTGATCTTACTGAATATTTTTATGCGAGACAAAATCTTCCTGAAAAGCGTGGCGCAGGCAAACAGGGGGCCAGATGTTATTTTAGAAAAGTTCCAGGCCACTATTGGTTTCCAACCAGTATTGCCATTCACGACTTGAAAAAAGATGAAGATGGAAAAAAAGTTGAATTTGAGCCAAAGGCTTTTGACTTGGATGATGTTCTTGAGGCTTGTATCGAAACAGCTTCAGGAAAGATTGGTAGATTCTTTGGTGGTGGAAAAGCTAAATGTAAGACCCACTTAAATCTTTAATCCCAACCTAAAACTTGGTACCCCTTATCGGCCAGACACTGATTCACAAAACGGTGCTTGATCTGATCAGGGGTAAGCGCTCCAGCGACTCCACCGCCAGCGGCACCGACAGCTCCACCTCTAATTAAGCCACGCCCCATATTCCCAGTGAGTAAACCACCTACTGCACCCATTGCCGCGCCAATTGCGGCCCCTGCGCCCGCACCTTTAGCAATATTTTTACCTTTTGAACTTTCCAGATAGTCATCAGCGTCTGCAATGCATCTATCAATGTCTTTTTTGGCGGCTTCTTTACCAACAGACTTGAGTTTAGTATTTGGATAAAGCTGAGGTCTTGAAGCGCAAGCAGTAATTAGTAAAATTAAAAACAAGGCGATCATTTTCAACATAAAGACTCCTATGATTTCATTCTAACAGCAGTTTGAAGGTAGTCAAAGAGCAGGACTTTTAGGAATATAAAGGTGAATGAATTGATCTATTAAGGAGCAGGGAATGTTTGAACTAACTTCCGAAACGATTACAGCACTTCTGACATTAACGGCAATGGAAACAGTTCTTGGAATTGATAACATAATTTTCATCGCTATTCTGGTAGATCGCTTACCCAAAGATCAGCAGGTGAAAACCAGAAACATAGGAATTTCTATGGCCTTAGTCATAAGAATTGCTCTGCTATTCTCAATCAGTTGGATCATGACTTTAAAAGAGCCACTCTTCAGCGTAATGAGTCAGTCTTTTTCCGGACGTGATTTAATATTATTAGGTGGAGGTTTATTTCTTTTGGCCAAGTCTACATTTGAAATTCATCACAAGGTAGAAGGTGATCCCCAAATTCATCTTCATGAAGCTGAAGCTCATGTCAAAAAGAAAGTTAATGCCAAAATGATACTATTACAAATTTTGGTATTAGATATCGTTTTCTCTCTCGACTCTGTGATCACAGCAGTTGGAATGTCAGATAAAGTCTCCATCATGGTAGTTGCCATGCTGCTTTCAATGTTGATCATGCTAATTTCGGCCGGAAAGATTAGTGGATTTGTTGAAAGACATCCCACAATTAAAATACTTGCTCTCTCATTTTTACTATTAATCGGTGTCATGCTGGTTGCAGAAAGTTTTGGGGCCCACATATCTAAGGGTTACATTTATTTCGCCATGGCATTTTCACTTGCCGTGGAAATGTTGAACATGCGCTTTCGTAAAAAATCGTCAATAAAAGTTACTGATACTCTTTAGGAAATAAATCGGCTTTGAAATGTCTCATAACTTTTAAAACTTTCGCGAGATGAAGATTTTCATCCCCGCCTTCAAGGCGTTTAAGAAAGGCCAGACCTACTCCTGAGAATTTTGCTAATTCTTCCTGAGTTATTCCACTTTCTTTTCTCCTTTTGCGGATAAAGTAAGCAACTGTTCCAATACTTCTTTCTATTTCAGCGTTCGACCGACGAATAACTTCCATGTTATTCCTCCTATTTATATCTATTTTAATGCCAAAAAAAAATTACGCAATGAACTTTAATTTGGCTCAGATTTAATCTATATCCTGACTAGTTTGCTTTTAGTATCTATTTAGATCTTAATCGCTAAATTCAGAATTAGCAGCCGTTTCGTTGGCCTCGTCAGGACGACTTGATGGCTCGATAAAATGGGCCCGATCTGCCAGAGAATCAGTGGGAATTTTTCTCTTATTATAAAAGTTAGGTGTCGCTACTTGAGTAACAACCTTGACCACTGTAACAGGGATTGTTCTATCCATAAATGATTCAGCAAATGCCATTAAGGCAGCATCTTTTTTCATCTTCAAAATGGCCAAAGCACTCATGCCTCGCCCATCAGCCTTTTTAAAGTCTGCACCTTGCTCTTTGAAATAACTAAGCGCCTGAAGACAGCCTTCCTCTGCTGCAATGGTCAGTGCTGTAGCACCATTTTTTGACTTTAAATCCCAGGTCATCCCGGCATTGTATAAAACGTTTATGACTTTATAAGTGCACTGTGCACTCGCCATATGAAGCAGGCTCCATCCCTGCTCACCGTAAGGCTTGAAGTTCTTATTTAGTTTTTGATCACCAAGGATAAGACTCAACATTTCAGGATTGTTCTGACTTACTGAAAGTGAGTGTACATCAAAAGATTTGAGGGGATCGATTTCAAATGGCATCTTTTTATCTTTAGCATATTTCACAAAATCAATTCGATCGTACTTAACTAAAAGCTCTCCCACTGTATAGGTACTACTCTCCACCTCAATATTTGTTGCGATTTTTCCACCGGCCGCAATGAAATGTTCGAAACCTTTCTGATCATTTTTAATAATGGACAGAAGTGCTTCATCACTAAGATTATTTTTTCCAGAATTTTGAAAATAGAAGAATGAAGAAAATGCCAGACATGCTGTTACTCCAATCCCTAGAATGACACGCTTGTTTTTCAAGATTTACTCCTTTAAATTTTTGATCTCTTCATTTTAAGCCCCTACAACAAAGACTTTTTCAATAAAATTTTATAAATCCCTTAAAATCATCACTTTACGTAAATTAATCCAAGCACGACTTCAAAAAAAGTGGCAGGAAAAATTGGCAGTTAGCAATAAAAGGCTACAATAATTCAATGAGACACTTCTCATTAATTTTATTTATCTTGATGCCTAACCTATGTTTTGCCTCTCCTGCAGAAGAGCCTGAAGAATATTCTATTCCTATCTTAGAATCGGTCCAGGGTCTTTTCGGCGGACAGTTCAATTACGTAGCAAATCGTCTAGACTCCTTTTTTGCAACAGAAAGAGCTGATGATGAATTTGGACGAAGCCGTATCCGTATTAAGTCTCAATTCTTCGTAAGAGAAAGGGCCACATCCAATCTTAAAACTCAGTACCGGATTAACTTGAAGCTTCCCCATCTGGAACAAAAATTCAAGTATGACTTTGACGAAAAAAATAAATCTCAAGCATCTCCTGCAAGTGCTGCGATAAAAAAGCCCACTGAAAATAAAGGATGGATCTTCAACGCGGATATGGGCGTAAGTCTTGCCATACCTCCCAAACTTGTTACTCGTGCCCGAGTTCGTAGAAACATTGTTACTGGAACTTTTGTCCACCGTTTTGTTGAACAGCTGACTTACACAACGGATGCCAGTGCCCTTGTAGAGGAAACAGGACTTAACTCAGATCGCCCAATTAAGACCACTCTTCTTTTTCGATTTCTTAATACCAAGCAGTGGCAAGTGCTTCAAAAAGAATTTACAACGAACCATGGTCCAACTTGGCTTCATAGTATTACTGAAAACGATGCATTTATTTATGGCCTAACAATGCAGACGATAATTGATAACAGTGTTTGGTACACGAGTAATTATCGACTCGCCGTAAACTACCGGCATAACCTTTATAAACAATGGTTTTATTTAGATATTGTGCCAGGTTTCGATTTTCCTAAAATTTGGTCTTTTAGAAGAACACCTTTCATCACTTTTCAGCTTGAATTACTTTTTGGTGGATAGACGCCGACTCCTTCGCATCCTGCGACCGTCGGCATACCGGTCATCCTGACCATAAAAAAAGGCCCACCGAAGTGGGCCTCATGTTTGAATCTAAAGAAGAGCGATTAACGGAGCAATTAAAAGAGAAACGACTGACATAACTTTGATCAGGATCGCAATACCTGGACCAGATGTATCTTTGAAAGGATCTCCTACCATATCACCAACAACTGCGGCTTTATGAGTATCAGAACCTTTCTTCTCACCAGCAAGCTTACCTTTTTCTATATATTTTTTAGCATTATCCCAAGCACCACCAGCGTTAGCCATAAAAAGCGACATTGTAGCACCTACGGCAAGTGATCCTGCAAGTAGACCAGCAAGCGAAGCTGGACCCATGAAGAAACCAACCAAGACTGGACCAAGAATCGCAATGACTCCTGGAAGAATCATTTCTTTCATAGCAGCTGCAGTTGCAATCTCAACAATTTTCTTAGGCTCAGGCTCAGCTTTAAGTTCCATTAATCCAGGAATCTCACGGAACTGACGGCCAATTTCGACAACGATCGCACCGGCAGCTTTACCAACGGCAAGCATCGTAGTTGAACCAATAAGAAATGGAAGAATTGAACCAAGAAGAATCCCGATAAGAATTTTTGGATCAGTTAAAACCAATTCAATTGCACCGAGACCGGCCATTGAACGAACATGGTTAATTTCAATGTTGTATGCAGAGAAAAGAGCAAGCACAGTGAGAATGGCTGAACCAATCGCATAACCTTTTCCGATAGCTGCAGTTGTATTACCAACCATATCAAGCTCATCAGTAATAGCGCGAACTTCAGGTCCAAGTGCCGACATTTCAGAAATACCACCAGCATTATCTGAGATCGGGCCGTAAGCATCTACAGTCATAACAACTGCTGTACCACCAAGCATACCGACCGCAGAGAGTGCGATTCCATATAGGCCAAGATATTTATTTGCAAGGAAAGCAACAATCGCAACCACAACCATAGGAATCGCAACCGATTCCATACCAACAGCAAGGCCTTGAATAACGTTCGTTCCAGCACCCGTACGTGCTGCTTCTGCGATACGAGAAACTGGTTTTGAAGAAGTATAATAATCAGTAACAAGACCGATGATTGTTCCACCAAGAGCACCAACAGTAATAACAGCGGTCACTGCTTGAGTAATTCCAAGGCAACTCATGATGATATAAGAAGCAATGGCGAGAGCAATCGGAGGAAGAATAAGAGCACCACGAAGAACTTTTGCTGGATCCATGTGCTTAAGCATTCGTGCAATAAAGATACAAATAATAGACACTGCAAGTCCAACAGCTGAAAGAACAAGCGGAAGGCCAATTGCTACAGTTTTATTCATTTCAAGATCTGCGGCTTGCATGAGCATAGGTAACTCAGCTGAAGTAAGTGCAATCGCCATAGCAGCTACAATCGCGGCAACCATTGATTCATAAATATCAGCTCCCATACCTGCAACGTCACCAACGTTATCACCGACGTTATCAGCGATAACACCTGGGTTACGAGGATCATCTTCAGGAATGTTTTCAATTACTTTTCCAGCAATGTCTGAACCTACGTCTGCTGCTTTTGTATAAATACCACCACCAATACGAGCAAAAAGTGCGATCGATGAAGCACCAACAGCAAAGGCATGAAGAATAGGAGAAAGTTGAGCATCGTCTTTAAAGATAAGATAAAGACCACCAAGTCCAATCCCACCAAGACCAGCAACCGCAAGACCCATAACCGCACCACCATCTAAGGCAGTAAGAAGGGCCATTGCTTTTGAACCGCCGCGAGCAGCTTGAGTTGTTTTAACGTTGGCATAAGTTGCAGCTTTCATACCGATGAAACCAGCAAGTAATGAAAGGAAAGCACCTAAAACAAAAGAGAGTGCAGGAATTTTGCCTAAGCTAATTCCGATCAAGATCGCAACGACTACACCGAAAAAGGCGAGCACTTGGTACTGTTTGAATAAAAACGCCATGGCACCTTCGCGGATATATCCTGCGATTCTTTCCATCGTTTCATTTCCTTTCTCCAATCCCAAAACGCGGAAATAGAAAAAGGCGGCAATTAAGAGTGCTAATACACCAAAGACAACTGGGGTATTAAGCCATAAGTTCCAAGAATTCATCATTCTGAGTCTCCCTAAGAAATAGCTAAAAATATGTATATGGATTTGTACTAAATCTGACTGTTTTCGTAAATCGTAAATCTGTAAACATAATTCGCTTAGCCTCTGCGCGTTAACAGACTCAACGAGATAGTACGAGAGAAGCTTGAATCATAACGAGAAAGTTTGCGAAAGTTGTTGCTGGTGCCAGATGGCCATAACCAATAGTCGCCAAAGTCTGAACGCTAAAGAAAAAACCTGTGAGCCAAGAATCATCAGAGTTAATTAGAGACCCGGGATTTAACCAATCGATTGTTGCAAACAATGAGTTAATGAACAAAAAGAATGCAAAGAAGTATAAAAAGTTCTTCCTCCAACTCATTGTTAATAAGTCATGATAAATGTCTCTTTTTTTTACTCTTGGTACGTTTATATGAATAACTTTAAACGGTAATGCTTCGGCCATTTGGGTTCATTAATTCTAATATAGAATGATTTTATAATCAGTTAGCTTGGATTGACTATCGGAAGGGATCATCTTACTTTGCTTTCATGGATCCTTATTTAAGACGCAAAGTAATAATTGACCGGATGAATGAGCTCGAAAGTTCTGGAAAAGACTGTAAGGGCTGCTCTGGTACTTGTTGTACTTATGAAGCCAATTCCATGATGGTGACACCCATCGAAGCCGTAGAATTAGTTGATTACCTAAAGGCGAAAAATCTTTTTGATAATGAACTCAAAAGTCGACTACTGGTAACAGTTTCTAAATATCGTTTAGATCAAGCAGTTGGAGATGGAAAACGATCATTTCTACGCAGAACTTATACCTGCCCATTTTTTAATCACAAAGAATTAGGCTGCCCACTTCCAAGAGAAGTTAAACCGTTTGGTTGTCTTGCCTTTAATGCTCATGATTTGGAAAAGAAGGCCGGCGAGTTTTGTTTCTCTGAAGAGAAAGTACTACTAGCGAGAGAGGCTGCTTCTTTAGATGAAGCTGCCTTAAATCAAAAAATTAAAACTGAGAATTCTCTATATTGGGATAAAACGCCTCTTCCATTGGCCCTGTTGGCATTTTTCGAGCCTTAGTATCAGTTATCTTTCTCTTCCATGTTTTTAAAATGTATTTGGGGTAAGAAAATAGACTAATTTTACCAATCTGAAGAACCTCATCACCATTTGTGAAATTAATCATTTCTTTATAGAAGTTATTCAATTCAACATCTCTGTGATAATAATGTGTGTCTTCTTTGTTTTTTTCAAACATTGTTCCAGTGACACTCTTTTCAAAAACAAATTTATCTGGTGAAAATGTAGCATTTTGATTTATGTAAAGTTCATGCCGAAAATTCTGATCGATGAATTTTGCTATTCGAATATGGTGTTCTGTAGGAAGCTTCATAAAGGGTGAAGGGTAAACATCTTCAAAATGCATTGCGACGTTACCTAAGCTTGAAAGAACACAGGCAACATTACTTATCCATGCAGGCCTAAAGAGAGAATATCGCAAGAGGTAAGTCGTAATAACCTTGCTTGTCAACTTGTGCGTTAAGCCTAAGCCTCTAGATCGAGGACTAACGCAAGTTAAACCCAAGTGAAGAATCTTTCCTTCTTTATCAGCATCCAGAATGTAAGAAGAACAGAACCCATTCATTCGATTAGTTTCGTCTCTTGAGACTGCTATAATAAGTCGATCGTATTCTGATCTTTTTCCTGATAGGCACTGATAGTCTGGAATATCTTCCAGACACTCTTTAGCGATCTCAAGAATTTCCTGATGAAGTTTTTCCAGCTCAGTCTGGGGTAAATTGATACCAGGTTTATTATAAATCTCGATCATAAAACCTCCATGGCAAGATATGAAAACCCTTTATAATTTGAATTCACAAGGTGACGACTTTTCAGCGCAAGTTCAATTGAAGATAAAATTTCGGGAGCAAATGGTTCCGAAACATTAATCTCAACTAATATTTTCTTATGACTTAACACTTTCAAAAAGTGACTAAAAAAAGTCATATCCCCATACCAGCAAACTATGTCCCTATTCAGTCTGTTAATTGCTTTGCCTTCGATTTCAAGATAGTTAATTGTTATAGGGAGGATTTTCTTTTGAGTTGCAATTGACGCTTCAAAAAGTGGTCTGCGAAACCGGAAAATCTCTTCTCCATTCGTTGATGTCGCTTCTGGGAAAAAAATTACGTTCATTCCCTCAGACAAGGCAGTTCTAATTTCTACAATTTCTAGTTTTAGATTTTTCCTATTATTGCGATCAACAAAGAGACAACCTGCCAAACGAGTCAAATGTCCTAAGAAAGGAGTCTTTTTGACATCTGTTGATGTCACAAAACAAGAAGGGAATTTTGCAGCAAGTATAATAACATCTAAGTATGAAAGATGGTTTGAAACGATCAGATAGTTATCATTATTAATAAATGTATTTGGAATTTTATATTCAACGACTATATTTAAAACTTTAAGCAAAAAGCGAGAGGTCGTAGAAACAATTATTACTAAGTTTTTGCGCGCAAATGATTTAATGATGATCAAAAAGGGAAAAAACGGAATGCTTATTAGCATAAAAGTGGTTATGACAAAAAAGAATGCACATAATTTAAAAAATTTCATCTAAGAATATGAAAACAGAAGTTTAATACTGGAACAAGTAGGCTCAGCCAAAGCTAACCTTTTCTTTACACATTCCTGACAATCAATGCCTGCTGTCAACTATTACACTGATTTTGCCAGTACGTGAGTTACGTCTAATTTCACCGTGTGATTTTGCAACGATTTTCATGCAAGCTGTGAAGGCTTCAAAAGTAATTGTATCTTTTAGGTCTCTTGAATTGAGAAAAATTTCCTGAAGTAATGCCATTCTATCTAATTCAAGGCCACCGTGGATCTCATAAGTGAGTTCACAAGTTTCGCGTATTGTGCCTTCATTTTGTTCTTCACTTAGAATAATTTGATAGGACAATATTTCGGGATTGAGATTTTTCAAAGATTTTTCTATATCCGTCAAGAGCATACGACAAGACCAGATCTGAATCTGATTATCAATACGACCCAAGAGTTTAAATTTCTTGTCTTTGCGTCCGCAATTACAGGCATCCTCAATCCATTCAACTCGGTCACCAGTGGCGTAGTTTTTAATGGCCATGGAGTCACGAGTTAAAGAAGAAACAACAGCTTCACCTTCAATAATCTTCATCTGAATGAGATCAGTAAATAGATGATGCTCACCAGGACCACAATTTAAGCACTGGTAACCAATCACTCCTGCATCTACACTTGCATAACCTGCTGAACCAAAATATTCAGTCTTCCATGTTTTCCTTAAAAAATCACGACGAGTTTCAGACATCGCCTCACCAGCATAAAATACTTTTTTAATTTTGAGATCTATCCCCAAGCCCAATGCCTGCTCAGCATTCATAACGAGTAATGAGGGAATACCCATGACGACATCTGGTTTAAACTTAATTAAATAAGTAAGAATATTCTCACTTGGACACAATCCACCAATTGGAAGTTGGATTGCCCCAATTTTTTCAAGGGCGTTCTCAACAGCCAAAAATGATGACCAGAGATTTCCTGCGACAAATAAATTTGCGACAGTAGTCCCCTTGCTGATTCCTTGTGCCCTAAAGTTATAAGCGAGCATGTCAGTCGTACGATCAAATTCTTCGTAACTAAAATGCACATACTTTGGATCACCAGTGGTTCCGCCGGATGAAAAGATATAACCTTGGGGATGACGATTTTTTTCGAAATGCTCTTTTAACTTTGTCGCGGTTTGAAGGTAAGTGTGCTTTTCTCCAAAATCTTGAATGCGGGCCTCGTCACCAATAAAGTTTACGAGTTCTCGTAAAACAAAACGTCCATCATGAGGTGCCCCTTCCATTCCCCAGGTGATGGTTCCTAAAGGGGCAAATCTTTTTAGACCTGTCAGAGCAAGAGAATTGAGATAATCAGTTTTTTCAGCATCGGCAAAAAGATACGAGCAAGATTGAAGATAGTACGAAAAAGGTTCCAAATGATTATAAAGATCACTGGCATCTTTAAAGCGCTTAATAATTAGTGAACGAGCAAGAGGTGACGGCTTGATGAACCTATTCGATTCTAGGTGAAGAAGATGCTCTTTACCTTCCGAAACTCTACCACCATCCATTAATTCAGAATACAGGCCACGAAACTTCTCTTTGAGAATCTCGACGGCTTCATCATCAGAAATTTCGCCACGTTTAGGAGAGGCATTAAAAGCAGCATCTAAAGCGGACATAAATTCAACTTCATCAATCCCTTCTTGGATATACAAATTTTGAGGTGAAGCACAGGCCGACTGATCCCATGGAATAACATCTCTAACGACGGCTTCGGCCACCAAAGAAAGGAACTTATTATCCAGAGCTTGTTTCGTAATAACCTGAAGAGAAATTTTCGGACCAAAGTCCAGAAGCTTAACATTCTGTGGTAAATCTTTTTGGTAGCTCTTAATCATTTCCTCGCCGCCCCAAGCGATGATCGTGTTTACTTTAGACTTAATGAAGCTCTCAGTATCAACATCTCCACCTTTCCAGTGAAGAACAGCGAATTTATCTGATAGTATTTTTTTTGTATCAAATGATTTAAGTTTTTCAGCAAAAAAAAGTGGAAAGAACTGATTGGAGCTACTGACTTTTAATACTGATATGTTTTTAGTTAAAAAGCCCATGATAAGGGAATCAATGCTGCTTAAAAAAACATTTCCGGCAGTTACGTGAAGTAAAATGCCTTTTGGAACAGCTTTTACTAAACCACCAAAATGAGGAAGCTTAGTGAATTGATCTAATACTTTATCATTAGTGAATTCAGCTCTGACTCTGGCCTCAAGACTTTCACGGCTTAACAATCGTGGAAGAAGACTAAGTGTTGAGTTAACCTCTTCTTCTGAGAAACCTGACTCTTTAATTAGACGAGGCAGGGCTTCTTTGTAACATTTTGAGTCCGCTATCCAAAGTTTTGAAAATCCATCCAGAATAGTAATGATCTCTTCGAGTGAAGTTAGTGCAAAAGATTTTTTAGCAAGTGAAATCCCAGACCAATTGTCCGGTTGTTGCCATTCATCAGATTGAACTTCTTTACCAAACCAATACATATTAAACCTTAAGCAGCTCAAGGGCCTTTAAAGCACACCCTTTATGTTTACTAATCCCAGCACGGCCTTCAAGAATTAATGTGTCTCCTTGAATCCCACAAGAACAAGTTCCAACTCTCCCGTAATCAGTCGTCAAAAGACTTGGAGCTGGATAACTAAAATTATATGAGCATAAAAAATGCAATAGTCCCTTCTGCCCTTTAGGCAGAAGACTTAGATCTCTTGGAGAGCGGGTGTAGACTCGTGCATAATTAGGAATATGAAGATTTCCATGAGCACAATCAACGTAAGGAATTCCGTGTTCTACCATGCCAAATAAATCACGTTGATGTTCAGCGGGAATTCCAAGCCGTTCCTGAACGAGTTTTCTAAATTCATGTTTAGGTATTTCTTTATCTGCCTTGCCTTTCCATCCACCACCGGTCTGAAGCCAAGAATCTTTTCCCAGGTTAATTTTAAGATTATTTTTTTCGATAATTTCATATAGCAACGCCGGAAATCCTAAAATACGAGTTGGAATATCCGCTGCTGCAAAACGATTAAGTGTTTCTAAAACCCCAGTCTCGTTTAACTCAAAATCCTTGATCTCTGCGTTCCATTGGATGGCGTAATAGACTTCGTTCTTTCCTGTAAAATTGGTTAACAATTCATCTGTAAAGGCCGTCCCTAAATCATTGGCAACAGCTGGATCGTAAGTGAAGCAGAGATAATTATATTTTCTTGCATCCGCCATCCCCAAGGATTGATGAATTGAGAAGGCCAGACGTTTAACATTTTCTAGACTCTTCTGATCAAGGAATTGCTGCGATTTTTGTCCACCCGTACCCGAACTTGTGAGAACTAACTTTAACTCATCCCTGGGTACTGAACAAAGCTCATGTTCTTTATACAAATGGACCATTGTTCCTGGAACGTTGGCCAGATCTTCCTCACATTTAATCATATCAGGATGAAAACCAAGTTTGTCCCAAAGCTTTCTTGTGAACTCATGTTTTAGATAGTGATGAGAGGCATTCTCTTTAAAACTTCTTAAAAATAAATCTTTGTTGCTTTGAGAAAAATCAAAAGGGTTAGATTCAAGTAATGTGTCGGTGAAAGGATGAGTGCTCATACCTCAAGGAGTTTTGGGTTTAGTGCCATACTCTTCCAGGCCTTAAAATATTCTTCTAGATAAACCTGATTAAGCCCCTTGAGTTTTACATTCTGGAAATCAAAAACTTCGAATGAACGACTTAATACTAAAAAATCATAACGCTTATTATTCACTTTTTGAAATGCAGGAAAAAAGCCACAAGGAATGAATTTTGCTTTCATGATACTTTCAAGAATTTTAGGCCGGTCCGCTCTTACAATGGCCTCAATATATCGGGCCCCAGCATCTCGAAGAAGTTTATTCGTTCTTAAAAATAGCTCTGTGAAGTCAAGATTGCTCGGCATTTTTCCGCCAATGATTACACAGTATCCATCGATGGGAGACAAATGACAAAAAAGTTCAACACTTTGATCAGGAGTAACGATCATCAGGTTAGGCTGATGAAAGGGAAAAAATTCAAACTCTAATTTTTTATCTGCTTTCAAACTTGCATATCTAAAAGCTACAAATTTTGGAGACTGAAGAATTTCGAGTTCTCCAGGTATTTTTAATTCTTTGCTCGGTTTTTCTGGGACGATTGATTCCATTTCGCCCAGTCCAACTTCTGAAGCAACAACTTTGTAGAGTGATTCCAATTTAAAATGAAGCTTGTAGTCCGAGTAACGTTTTTCAAGTGCTTGCGGAGTGATGATGGCAGCTAAACAGTGGGTCTCGTAATCATTTGTACGGTGAGCGTTTGGAAAAATTCCAATTTTCTTGAAACCTAACTTTTCCGTAAGTGTCTGGGCCGCTTCGTTTACTGTTCTTGTAGTGGAATAGATAACATCTACGCCAGTTGTATTTTTTTTCAAATAATCGATGGCAAACGCCAGCAATTCTTCCATGACTTTTTGACCGCGAAATTCAGTACGTACAACTGCGCCAAAAGCTTTTGCGAAGAGATTTTCTTCATCATAGCTGGCAAGCACTGAAGCAATAATCATCCCTTTTTCATTTTTACGGATAAACCAAAAACCTTCATGAGAACAAATAAAATTCTTGATCAAAGAAAAATCTTTCATCAAAGGGTCCGGATAGGTTCCCTGATATATATCAAAGTATAGTTGCGATATCTGGAAGATATCACTTTCTGTGGCCAGTCGTTGTTCCATGAGCTTCTTATACCCCATTTCAGAGGCAAAAGAGTTTAACCTTCACCTTTTTACAAGGTGTTTGACCACCACCGGCCTTACGTAGTATTTTCCAATGAATTTTCTATGAAAAATAACACTTTACCTACGGGCCTCTTCTACCAATTCCCCTTCATTGACCGCAAAGAACGGGCAAAGCTACTTTTTTGGCTTGAAACCTTAGTTCCGCTTTGGGAAATGCGCTTTTCTGAACACAATCCTCCTCCTGCAAATGACGAGCAAAGGCAACTCAAGCGACCTGTTTACTGGCTCGGGAACTGGCAGTTTGCTTGCCTGGATTATTACCATCCTCCACAAGGAATTCACAATCGATGCGTTAGGGCAGAAACTTATCCGGATCAATTACAAAAGTTAGTAGATCGAATTGAATTCATCGCCAAGAAAAGATTTCCTAAAAGTTTTTTCCCAGAGAAATGGAAACTCAATACCTGCTTAATTAATTTCTATGGCAATAAGCTAGAGGAAGGAAAATGGGTTGATCGTGCCCGAGTTGGAGAGCACAAAGATTTCGAACCAGGCCCAGTGGGTTCCTTATCAATCGGAGATCGGGCCTTCTTTCAATTTGTGAATGGGAAGACCCAGTTAGGTGATGAGAACATAGTACTCTCACAATGGTTGGAGGATTCTTCACTTCAAATTTTCGGTGGAGATAAATGGAAGAGTAAAGTTTTCCATCGTGTTCAAAGAGTCGAAGATAAACGCAATGAATTGATCGGGCCCCAAATAGAAGGTTTTAATACAAGAAGAATAAACTTCACTTTTCGCTACGTCCCCGAAGAACACATCTATCCCTTAAAAGATCTGCCTAAAAATCTTCAGGCCGATATTCATCCTTACGTCCAAACCCTGTCCAAGTCATCTCAGACATTTAGAAAGATGTTAACCACCTAAATTAACTCGAAAAAAAACCTCTTTTGATCAGAACGCTCAAGTTTTTAGCGATACCTGACGAAAAGAATCAAAACAAGGTTGCTAGGGGATTTTATGTTTGGCAGGTGCTTAGGCCTGATCATATTGGGGCTGCTGTGCTTAAGTGCTTTTGGCTCTCCCAACTCCGATTTAAATACCAACTTAAAAACCCGGCTTCATACTCTTCCTCAAGGTGGGAAACTCATTAAGAGTTTCACTAATCATTCGCAAAGCTATATCTACGATCAGGCCCTCGCGATCATTGCTTTTACAAAACAAGAGGATCAGGAAAATGCAAAAGATTTGCTCCATGCTCTTTCGAATCTACAAAAGATCGATGGTTCCCTCTACTTTTCCTATTATCTAAATGGTGAATCGCCTTATCCAGTTGAAGGAGATAAACGTTATGCTGGTGCAATTGCTTGGGTCGCGCTTGCAGCTATAACCTATCAGCACAAATTTAAATCAAAAGAATTCTTAGGATTTAATTCGCGGGTTTTAAAATACCTTGAAACACAAATGAAACCAGTCCTCATTGATGGTAAGAGCCTCAAGGCCATAAGCTTCAGTCCTTTTGATATTTCAGAAACAATCTGGAATGAAAGTGAAACAGCGGCTCTTGAACACAACCTGGACGCATACTCTGCTTTTCTTCATTTTTCTCAAGTTAACAAACATGAAGGATGGAAAATACATGCTGCCGAATTAAAGAAATTTATTATGGCAATGTGGGACAGTTCTCGCTCGCATTTTTGGTCAGGCGCCAATTTAAAAAATGGAATTGTTAACAAACAAGAACTCTACCTTGATAACCAGACTTGGAGTCTATTGGCGTTAGATAAAAACATTCTGAAAGATCTAAATACTAAAGATGCTTTAGCCTTGAACTGCGATCAATTCCTGGTAGAACACGAGGGAGTGACTGGATTTATGGACAGTAAGCCCACAAGAAGACCCGCTTCTTCTCAATTTGTATGGTCAGAGGGTACGGCCGGACAAATTTTGGCGATGACCAAGCATAATGATCTTTACCAAGAAACGTTGACCTGCAAAGGTCATAAGACCACGAGTTTTTTAGACAACATGAAGAAGATGAAAAAAGAGGATGGCGGCATAGCCTATTCAACTTCAACCCCTAACCCAGATTTTACAACATCTTCATCCGTCGCAGGGACAGTTTGGTACTATTTTGCTTCCAATAACATCAACCCCTTCCATTTAGACCAGCATAATTAACCTTTGAATTTTTTACTATTAGATTGATGTGGCGACTAACTTCTGAGAGATTCCTGTCCAAAATCAGGAGTTCTCTTATGAAAGGTCTATTAACACTTATCGCTTTATGTTTTGCCTTATCGGCCTGGTCAGACGTGGTCTACCCAGTCAATAATTTTAAATATATCTCTGATTTGGATTACCAAGAAGAAGTTCAGAATTCTGATAAATATGTCGTCATGATCTTTTCATCTAAGAGTTGCCTCGAGCGTACAATCATTGACCGCTCTTGTTTCATGTTTGAGAAAAAACTCGATTATTACGTTCCCAGTTTTTCCAAAAATGTAAAGCTTGTCGGATTTAATACTTATTTTGAAAACTACTCTGTGGCGTCTCAATTTAACGTTCGAAACGTTCCAAGTGTTATTATTATTAAGAACGGCCAGATCATTAAAAGGTTTGAAACTACTTACGCACCAGCCGATATCAATAATGGAAGATTTGGTTGGCAGGATGAACTTTTAAGAGAAGTCTTAAGTACCATTTATCAAAT
This sequence comes from Bacteriovorax stolpii, assembly GCA_945905815.1. GTDB lineage: Bacteria > Bdellovibrionota > Bacteriovoracia > Bacteriovoracales > Bacteriovoracaceae > Peredibacter. The sequence goes on from CAMDQH010000001.1 coordinate 97,910, forward strand.
CTACTAGGATTCCAGTTCCTTTAACTTCACTTCATATTTCGCCATCAGGTCATCATGTTTATTGGTGACCTCAGTTAAATCTTCAAATGCCTTATCTATCTTCTTTTTAACAACACCTAATCTTTGAGACGTTTCCTGGATTTTTTTAGAATCACCCTGAGTGGAACGCTCAATAAGTTCGGCCTCAAGCTTAGGCTGCTCTTCTTCAAGTTTAATAATTGTTTGTTCCAAGTATTCCATGCGCTTTTTCATGGGAGAACAATTGCGTCCTCGTTCAATAATCATTTCTGATCGCATACGCTTAGTTTCTTGTCTCGAAGGTTTCTCTCGAGAGCCTCCTGGAGATGAAGACTCGTCTTCCTCCCAGCCAATTTTTCTCAAAAAATCATCATATGTTTCAGAAAGATACTCGACCTTACCGTGATGATAAACAATCAGTTTAGTGGCAACTTCTCTAAGCATGGATTCGGAGTGGGTTACGATAACTACAGCACCAGGATAATTCTGAAGTTCAAGCGTAAGAGATTCAACAGACTCTTGGTCCAAGTGATTTGTCGGCTCATCTAATAGAAGCAAGTTACAGGGCTTTGCCAGAAGTTTTGCAAGAAGTACTCTTGCACGTTCACCACCAGATAGAACCTTGATTTTCTTTTTAGCGAGATCACCCGTGAACATCATTGTTCCACAAATACTTCTGACTCTTTGTTGACCTAAATTTATATCGACAGAGCTTACTTCTTCCTCAATGGTACGTTCCATATCAAGTCGATTAATGTTGGTTTGCCCAAAATGCCCAATGAGAAGATTTACATTGGGAGAAATCTGACCTTGCCTTGGATTTAATTCTCCGGCCAAGAGATTTAATAAAGTTGATTTTCCTTTACCATTTTTTCCTATGATTGCTATCTTGTCGCCTTTAAGGATTGGAAAACTAATGTCTTCAATAAGATTTTCTTTTGTGTATCCAAATGAAATATCTTTAACTTCCATTAAAGTTTTCCCAGGGCATTCTTTATGATTAAATTCAAAATCCAATGTTGATATCATCGCTAAAGCATCAAGTTCTGGCATTTTCTCAAGAAGCTTCATGCGTGATTGAGCTTGAGTTGCTTTACTGGCCTTGGCCTTAAATCTCGCAACGAAAGCTTCTAAATCTTTTCGCTTTTTCTCACTATTAACTCGAGTTTTTTCATACATGTCTTCTTCAAGAAGGATTTGTTCAAAGTACTTAGATGAGGGTCCCTTGATTTTAAATACTTTTTGTCGCCAAATGCCCATCGTGTGGGTTGTAACCTCGTCCATAAAACCACGATCATGGGTGATAATAACCACTTCTCCACGAAAACTTCTTAAAAACTTTGAAAGCCATCTCATGGAAACGATATCCAGATAGTTGGTAGGTTCGTCCAAAAGTAAACAATCAGGGTCAGCAAGCAAGACTTTTGCAAGATTTAATCGGATTTGATAGCCACCAGAAAAATCTGAAGGAGGCCGTGAAAAATCATCTAATTTAAATCCTAGACCTAGCAACATCTTTTCAACTTTGTATTGATCAAATTCTGCTTCTCCCGTTAAAGCAGTCATACACTCATCGAGGATTGTTGCATGAGTAAAATGTAAATGCTGCTTCAACGTACCTGTTTTATAATTTTTGGGAATAATAACATCCCCTGAATCGGGCAGCTCTTCGCCTAATAAAATTTTAAAAAGAGTTGTTTTACCTGTTCCATTTCTGCCAACAAGACCAACTCGTTCACCTTTTCCCAATGTAAAGCTGATATCTTCAAAAAGAATTTGAGCACCATAACCTTTTGCAAGGCCTACTACTTGTATCATGGTGCATTCCCTGGAGTTGGAGCTGGTACTGGATTTGGAACTGGAGCAGAAACTGGTGCAACGTCTGGGACAGCAACTGGAACTGCGACAACAGGTGGTGTTGCAGCTTCTTCAGCATTTGGTTCATTTTCAGCAGTTTCGCTTGGAGGTACAACAGCTTTAAGTTTATTAATTTCCAAATTTAAGACGATTTGACATCGCTTAGCAAAAACTAAGAATGGTACTGCTTTTTCAGTTAACAAGAAGGCATCAAAAGCAATCAATCGTTCCTCTAGCTCATTATACTTTTCTTCATCTGAAAGATTATCCGCGACATAACCCATTATAATGCAATTTGTGTCGGTCGACTTTGAATAGGAATTGAAAAAATCAATTAAATCGATATCAATCGCTAACGAGTAAAACCGCCTTACCATTTCAAGATTTTCACCTTTAATGTATTTCATCATTTCAATCAAAAATTCATGTGCTGTCTTATTTTTCTGAATGAGGAGATCTCTCCAGAGATAGATAGAAGATTCCAGCTCAATATCAAGTTTATCTGAAAACATTGTTGTTTGAGAACGCAGGACTTCAATCGCCTTATTTTTCACATTTAAATCTGAAGTATTTTTAAAATCATTTAACATCGAAATAAACGTTTTATGTGGCGATGTTTTTAAGGAAAGATCATTATCCACAGAAACAAGATCACTACTTGGCTCAATGTCGCCAGTTTTAATTTCTTCACGACTATTCTGGTACTTACCAGCTGTTTTTTCAAATAACTTGAACACGACATCAATTCTCACTAGGATCACTATAACAACCAGAATAACTACATATTTCATAGCAAAAGGATAAACGAAAACTTATAATCTCGCTATGGTTTCTCACGCAGATCTCTTGCAATATATTACCCCCGTCGATTGGATCGTCTTTTTCCTCGTTTTGGCGGCTACTTTGGCCTCAGTCCTTTATGGTCAGTCTCTAAAATCAAAATTATCTGAGAAAGAAAAGAATAGCACGGTTGAGCTCCTGCTTATGGGCCGTAAGCTAACTCTGCCCATCTTCGTGGCAACTTTGGTAGCAACTTGGTATGGTGGAATATTTGGTGTGACGGCTCTCACTTTTGAGAAAGGAATTTATAATTTTCTTACTCAAGGTGTATTCTGGTATCTAAGTTATCTTATTTTTGCATTTTTCCTGGTTAAAAAGATTCGACAACACAAGGCGATGACTATTGCCGGACTGTCAGGACAACTCTTTGGTCCAAAGGCTGAAAGGCTTACTGCAAGTTTAAATTTTTTAAACCTCTTGCCTTTGGCCTATACCATCAGTCTCGGACTTTTTCTTCAGGCACTATTTGGAGGCAGCCTACTTTTAAACACTGCTGGCGGAGTTGCTCTCGTAACCATTTGGTCATTGTGGGGTGGCTTTCGAGCAGTCGTTTTTTCTGATCTTGTACAGTTTGTATTTATGATTTTAGGTGTAGTGTTGGTTGTAGTTTTTGCTTGGGCCAAGGTGGGAAATCCCCTCACATTAGTCGACAAACTTCCTGCGAGTCATTTGGAATGGAGCGGTGGAGAAACAATTGGAGCAACTTTAGTTTGGGGATTTATCGCTCTTTCGACTTTGGTTGATCCCAATTTTTACCAGAGATGCTTGGCCGCCGAGTCTGATAAGGTTGCCAAAAGAGGGATACTCATTTCAACTGTCATTTGGTTTCTTTTTGACTGCTGTACCACTCTTGGTGCCTTATACGCTCGTGCGGCAATTCCAGATGCTAATCCTCAAAATGCTTATTTACAATTCTCTATTCAACTTGTTCCAACTGGCATACGAGGACTTATTCTGGCGGGAATTCTTGCAACAATCCTTTCGACACTTGATGCCTATTTATTCAACGCTGCTACTTGTTTGAGTTATGATTTTATTAAACTCAAAGATAGATTTAAAATTTGGCATCATCACATTGCTCTGATTTTTGTTGCAGTCATTTCCATTTTCCTAGGTTTGTTTTTTGATGGAAATGTTGTTGAAGTTTGGAAAACTTTAGGTAGTTTTTCTGCTGCATGTCTTCTCTTCCCTCTTCTACTTGCCCAGTGGCGCCCTGGAGTCATTTCTGACAATAATTTTTGCTGGGCAGTATCATTTGGTTGTTTTGGCATTGTTTCATGGCGCCTATTAAATCATATCTATAGTATTGCCCCCATAGATGAGTTTTATATCGGACTACTCCTTACAACTATTCCACTTTTGCCTGCTTTCGTTCGAAAAAAAGCCTAAACAAGAGCAAATGCTTCACGGCGCATGGGGTGTTTTATTTTGGTTTTCCTGTTATATTATTTTGATATTTTGAAGGGCTATTAGTTAACCAAAGGATGCCAGTGAGCACACCGAATAATGAATCTACGTCAGCAGAAGAAAAATATCGACAAGCACTTGAATACCATTCTCAAGGACGCGTTGGAAAGATTGAAGTTAATCCAACCAAGCCTTGTTTAACTGCACGTGATTTAAGTCTTGCATACTCTCCCGGTGTAGCAGCTCCTTGCCTCGAAATTGCGAAGAATCCGGACGATGTTTATAAATATACAGCGAAAGGAAATCTTGTTGCTGTTCTTTCAAACGGAACTGCAGTTCTTGGTTTGGGAGACATAGGTCCTCTTGCTGGAAAACCAGTAATGGAAGGCAAGGGAGTTCTCTTTAAACGTTTTGCAGACATTGATGTTTTTGACATTGAAATCAGTTCAAAAACAGTTGCTGAAATTGTAGCTGTAGTCAGAGCATTGGAACCAACTTTTGGTGGAATAAATCTAGAAGATATTAAAGCTCCTGAGTGTTTTGAAGTTGAAAGACAACTGCAAGATATGGACATTCCTGTTTTCCATGACGACCAACACGGAACTGCCATTATTGGTGGAGCTGCATTTATCAATGCCTGTGAAGTTACGGGACGTGATATTTCTAAAACTAAAGTTGTCGTTTCTGGGGCCGGTGCTGCTGCCATAGCGACTGCCAAATTCTTTCTTGAATTAGGTGTAAAAAAACAAAATGTAATTATGTGTGATTCTAAAGGTGTGATCTGGGAAGGTCGTACTGAAGGAATGAATGAGTACAAAGCATTTTTTGCGAACAATACCAAGTGTCGCACTTTAGGCGATGCTATGAAAGATGCAGATGCTTTTATTGGATGTTCGGCAAAAGGTCTTGTTTCTAAAGACATGGTTAAGTCGATGGCAAAAGATCCAATCATTTTTGCAATGGCCAACCCTGATCCAGAAATTACACCTGAAGAAGTTGCTGAAGTTCGAAGTGATGCAATTATGGCCACTGGTCGATCAGATTATCCTAACCAGGTAAACAACGTTCTAGGATTTCCATTTATTTTTCGTGGCGCTTTAGATGTTCGCGCTCGCAAGATTAACGAGCCTATGAAAAAAGCTGCAGCGATGGCACTTGCAGCTCTTGCAAAAGAAGATGTTCCTGATGACGTTAAACGCGCGTACGGAAATGAAGATTTTAAATTTGGAAGAAACTATCTTATTCCTAAACCATTCGATAAACGAGTTCTCACTCGCGTTGCTCCAGCAGTCGCTAAAGCTGCAATGGATTCAGGCGTCGCTCGCCTAAAAATTGAAGACATGAATGCTTATGCAAAATCTCTTCAAGAGCGTCTAGGCCAGACTGGCTCAATCATGAGAAACATCCGTTCTCGTTTACCAGGTGCCGCTAAACCAAAAATCGTTTTCCCTGAAGGAACGAATGCACGAATTCTCAAAGCTGTTTCTATTTTAAAAGAAGAAGGGCTCATTCACCCTATTCTTCTAGGTAGTAAAAAAATTATCCACAAGAAGATGGATGCCTTAGGTTTATCAAGTTTAAAAGACATCGACATTATGCACACTGAAGATTCAGAAAACTATGAACCTTACGTGAAAGAATACTTTCAGCTTAGACAACGCAAAGGTGTATCTCTTAGTTTTGCCAGAGACACCATGAAGCGTGGTAACTATTACGGTTCAATGATGGTTAGAATGGGTGAAGCCGATGGTATGATTACGGGTGCGACTCAAAACTATCCTGAATGTATTAAACCAATCATGAAAGTGATTGGAACCAATGTTCCAGGACGACCTAAAGTTGCTGGGATAATGATTCTCGTGTTTAAGTCTCGAGTGGTATTTTTAGCTGACTGTACTGTTCAGCAAAATCCAGACGCTAACGATTTAGCTGATATCGCCATCTCAGCGGCCCATCTTTATCGTCGAGTGATGCAGACAGAACCAAGACTCGCTTTTCTCTCTTACTCAAACTTCGGTTCAAATAGAGATCCTCAGTCGATAAAAATGGCAGAAGCTGTCAAAATCGCCAAGAGCAAGGACTCAACTCTTATAGCTGATGGTGAAATGCAAGCAGATGTAGCAACAAACACAGAACTCATGAGAAATCTTTTTGATTTCTGCTCACTTGATAAAGCAGCTGACGTTCTCATCTTCCCAGATTTAAATTCCGCCAACATCAGTTACAAGTTGCTAGCACAGCTTGGTGGAGCAACTCCAATCGGTCCGATCTTGTTACCACTGAAACATGCAATTAATATTGTTCAGCGTACTTCCACTGTTGACGAGATTGTTAACATGAGTCACGTAACAGCGCTTGTTTCGCAAGAAATCAAGGCCCACAAACTAGCAAAAACTTAGGAGATTATTATGTTTGAGAAAAAAATGATAAACACAGATAAAGCACCGGCCGCTGTTGGAACTTATTCACAAGGTGTATTTCATAATGGTGTTTTTTACTTTTCAGGCCAAATCGGTCTTGATGCTAAGACCGGTGAGATGGCGACTGGTTTTGATGCCCAGTTAGAAAACGTCATGAAGAATATCGATGGTCTTCTTCTGTCTCAAGATCTAACTCGCGCAAACATTATTAAAACAACTGTTTTCATGACTGACCTTGCTCAGTTTGGAAAAGTTAACGAAGCTTACACAAAATTCTTCACTGCTCCTTTCCCTGCTCGCTCAACTGTACAAGTTGCAGCGTTGCCAAAGGGTGCTGTAGTTGAAGTTGAGGTTATTGCAGCCAAATAAATATGCTAGGAAAAAAATACACCTTCGAATCTAAGAAAACACGAATTCGCCGCTTACTTATAAGTGGCGCTTTTCTGTTTATTGTCTCTTTTGGAGTGATTGTAAGTTTCATTATCTATATTCCAATCTATGCAAAGATGCAGAAAGGTCGTGCAGCAGGTGCATTCTATCAAAAGTCGCCTGATGCAATTGCCGTATTTACTGGCGACAGTGGCCGAATAGCATACGCCCTAGAGCTATTGAAAAAGAATCCATCAGCGAAACTCTTCATTTCAGGAGTTCATGCTGCAAACTCATTTAAAAGTTTAATCGAAAAGCAGGCCGGTCCAGTTACTGGCGGCGAAGTTGTTAACAATGTTGGCATGCAAGTCGATCTTGATTACAAATCAAAAAACACTTTTGAGAACGTACGCGAAACAGCTACATTTTTAAAAAACAACCCTGGCTTCAATAAAGTTCTGATCATTTCGAGCGATTACCATATCATGCGTATAAAACTCATCATTTCACATGAATTAAGCGGAGAGAAACCTGAACTCTACTTTGACAGTGTGACTAATTCTTACACAACTTGGAATGATGTTAAAAAGCTTCTCATGGAAGCTGTCAAAATTTCACGTACATTTTTTCTCATGAAAATTTTGAGAGAAGATGTGATTTCTGAAGAAGATTAATTAATCTAGAGCTCAGTCGAAAGAAAAGTCGTTGCCCCTGTAGCATCACAGGTTAGGTCAAAAGGAATTGCTGAAGAATTAACAATACACAAGGTAGTCGTAGGATAGGCAGCGAGGTACTCGACATAAGTGTCAAACTCAGGAATGTTCGTTTCAGTTGTTGGAGCTGACAATGTTCCATTCATAGTACTCACAGTCCCAGTCGCATCGCCATTGGTATCTAAAGGTTGATCTTTTCTAGATTCTTTATAGATACTCAAATAGGCAAGCAGGCTAAAGGAGTATGTGAAGGTATGGGTACTATCTTTGGTTGCGGAAATATTTTTGAACTGCTTATAAGTTTTGGCACTTGTCGAGAGAGAAAAATCAGTGTCACGGCTAGCAGTTTTATCGCAATACTTAGATTGAAGACTTGCAATCATCGAATCATTAGTCGCTTTTGGGATTTTTAAAAACTTATATATGTCAGTAGAATCATCAATATAAATTAATAAATAAACATCAGTGGCAGTGACCTTCCAAACAGTGATTTTGTGAGTGTAGTCAGTAACTGTTCCATCCTTAAACGTGTGGTTATAAGTAGTGCCTAATGCGTAAGCGGCTGAACCATAAAAAAGATCATCTGAAGTAGTCATAAAAGAATCAAAATGATTAGCAGAGTCTGCCAAACACTGGTTTTGAGAACGGAGTCGAATAGCGTTCTGTTCTGCAAGACTTAATTTATCCCATATACCCTCTTCTTTATTACAAGAGAGAAATGAAAGAAAAATCAAACTAAGAATAAAATATTTCAAAACTTATATCCCCCGCCAAGAGAGTATACCATAACTGGATCCAAGTCCGTGCTGGGGTCAGAAGCTACCGGAGCTGATGCATCACCATCTTTGTAAAAATAACCCTTTGTCCGTCTTTTCGTAATGTCATATCTGTTTTGCGTAACTTTTAAAGAAAAGAAAAATCCCTGGCGAGAAGTGAAGTTAATGCCTCCACCAAATTTGACGTTAGTTAGTTCATCATTAAAAGACTGGTCGTATTCTTCTACAACCACACCTGTATCATAGCTGTAGTCTTTTTTATTAAAGGCCCAAGCTTTTCCTATCCCACCTTCAATAAATGGTTCAACCGTAAGATAAGTCATTTCATCGATAAGTGGATTTCTAGTCTTCAATTCCCAAATGAAACTTAAAGTCTGAACAATATCTGCACCATAAATTTGTCCCGCATCCTTAATCGTTGCTACAGTCTCATCTTCTAATTCCGGATCCGCCGTTTGTGCCGATTCAAATAAAGTTCCCAAGTAATAACCTTCAACTCGAGTCGAAGTCATTAATCCAGCACCAAGATAAATCTCTCCACCAAATCCAAGTCTCCCGCCATAAAGTTGTCTCTGTTCCTCAGGAAAAGTTTCTTTAGCACCACTGTATGAAAACGGAAGAAGATATTCCATTGCTTCGAAACCAAATGTTGCGTACCAATGACTTTCAGTGGCCTTGAAGCCACTTTTTTCTTTAATTTCCGTTTTTGAAATAGTTTCATCTTTTTGGGTTGGAACGACAACAGGAGTAACTGGAGTTTCTTCTTCCGTCACAACTGGTGTAGATTCTTCCGTCACATCTGATGCAGCTTCTTCCGTCACTTCTGATGCAGCTTCTTCCGTCACATCTGGCACAGTTTCTTCTGCAGCTTCTTCAGTCACGGACGGGGTAGATTCAAACCCTTCTGCATTTAACTCAGGAACAGTATCTTCATCCTGAGCATAAAGAGAAAATGAAAGCAAAACCATGAGAGAAAGAATTAATTTATTCATACTTAAATTATAAAGAGCTTAGAGGTGAAGTCAAAACAATGTGTAAGTGAAGTTACTATGCGCGGCTTACAGAAATGACTTCTTCCATTTGCTCGATTGATGAGATGGTCTTTAAAAGTTCCGAATAGTCTTTAACTTCAATCTCGAAAACAAAATTACCTTTTTGGTCAGGCATTGATCTGGCAATCGCGGAACGGATGTTGATACCAGAATTATTGATTGATTTTGAGATCTTAGAGAGGATTCCTGGCTTATCGTGGGTTGTAACTTTGATATTAACTGGATGAGAAAAGGTATAATGTTTATTCCATTCCACAATTAGTGATCGGGCCTTTTCCATGTCAGCGATTCGCGGACACCCTATAGTGTGAATCGTAATGCCCCTACCACGAGTAATTATTCCTGTAATTGGGTCACCCGGAATCGGGTTACAACAGCGGCCCATCTTTACGACAATGTCATCAAGGCCATCCACGATTACAGCATTATCATTACTGGTGCTCTTGCGGGCGGTTTGGGCCAGTTTTTTGTAATAGCTGTCTTCTTTATCCTCTTCCTTAACTTCCAGTTCATCAGTCTCGGTAAAAGCAATTGAAGGAATAGCGACCAAAACATCTTTAATCGGTAGATGATTTGAACCAATATTTACGAATAATTCTTCAAGAAGTTTATAGTGATATTTATCGAGGATAGATTTAAATTCACCTTTTTTATCAAGGGATTTAATTGAAGTATCAAAACGTTTTAAAGCTTTTTCAAGAATGTTCTCACCAACTTCTTTCTGTTCATCACGCTCAATCTTCATCAAGTATTGTTTGATCTTAGAAATGGCACGAGAGGTTTTGCAAATTTTTAGCCAGTCTTTAGACGGAGTTTGAGTTTTTGAGGTTAAAACCTCAACTGTATCACCGGACTTAAGACGATACTTAAGTGGTACCATTTTACCGTTAACTTTTGCTCCCACTGTTTTATTACCAACTTCAGTATGAACAGCATAAGCAAAATCTAGTGGAGTAGCACCATATCTAAGTTCTTTTACATCTCCAGTCGGAGTGAAAATAAATACTCCGCCGACATCAAGGTCATTTTTAACTGCATCCATGAACTCTGAAGAAGATGTAGAAGTCTGGTTAAACTCCATAAGTTCTTCAACCCATTTAAGTTTATTTCCCGGAGCATCAGTCTTATTGCGCTCTTTATATTTCCAATGGGCCGCAACTCCTCGCTCAGCAACTTCATGCATTTCGAAAGTTCGGATCTGAATTTCAATTCTCTCAGCTTTGGGACCAATGACAGTGGTGTGAAGTGATTGGTAATTGTTTACTTTGGGTATAGCGATATAGTCTTTAAATCGACCTGGAACAGGTATAAAAGCCGAATGAATAATACCTAAAACCTTGTAACATTCAGTGATATTTCCAACTAGGACCCGGAAGGCCAACAAATCCTGAATCTGCTCAAAGTCCACTCCCCTCTGCTGCATCTTCTTATAAATTGAATAAAAGTGCTTAGGACGGCCAGTGACTTCACCCACGACTGAGTACTCGAGCATTTTTTCTTCAACGAGGTTCAGTGTTTCTTCAATATATGATTCACGTTCGCGCTTTTTCATCGCGATTTTTTCAGCTAAACGATAATAAATTTCAGGATGAAGGTAGCGTAGACAAAGATCTTCTAACTCTGCTTTGACGGAGTTAATACCTAATCGACTTGCAAGAGGTACATAAATATCGAGCGTTTCTTGGGCCTTGCCCATTTGTTTTTCTTTAGAAACATATTGAAGTGTACGCATGTTATGCATGCGATCTGCGAGCTTCACAATGATCACTCGAAGATCCTGCGCCATAGCGACAACCATCTTACGAAAGTTTTCGGCTTGAGACTCTTCTTTAGTCTTGAATTTAATTTTTGAAATTTTAGTACAACCAACAACAATCTGGGCAACATTCTGGCCAAATAATTTACTAATTTCTTCCGGCGAAACATCGCAGTCTTCAACCGTATCATGAAGAAGTCCGGCCATAATTGAATCGAGGTCCATTTTAAGCTTAATGAGAGTCGCTGCCACGTTAAGTGGATGAATAATGTAAGGCTCGCCAGATGAACGTTTATGATTGATATGCATTTTTTCGGCAAAGTCATAACACTTACGAAGGATCGTTAACTCTGTATCTGGTAATAACACTTCAGCGCGATTAACAAGTTCGTTAATGGTAAGATTCGCCTCATGTGAAAAATCTATTCTTTCAGCAAACATTTATTGAAGAATCCTTTCAACGGCAGCTTTCAAACTAGTATAAGCTTTATTCACATCATCATTTAAAATGAGGTAATCAAAATCTTTTTTACGTTCAAGTTCTCGTCTGGCATTTTTAATTCTTTCTGTGATCACATGATCTGCATCAGTTCCACGTACTCGTAATCTTTTTTCCAACTCTTCGATAGAAGGTGGCTCAATAAAAATCACTTGAGCTTCACTGCCATAGATTTTTTTCATGGCATCAGCACCCTGTACATCTAGGTCAAACAACATTTCCTGACCATCGAGAAGGCCTTGATCAACAAAAATTTTCGAGGTCCCATAATAATTTGAATGAACTTTCGCCCATTCTATAAATTGATTATCCTGGATTTGTTTTTCGAATTCTTCTTTAGAGATAAAATGATAATCTTTACCATTTGTCTCACCGGCCCGCATAGGACGAGTCGTGCATGAGACGGACCACTGCAATTCAGGGTGGTCATCCTTCAAGCGACTTATCAAAGTAGATTTTCCTGTGCCAGAAGGAGCACAGATAACGATCATCTTTCCGGGCATGTTATTCCAAGTTAAGGGCCTGTTCTCTTATTTTCTCTAATTGTACTTTCATCTCAACTACATTCGATGAAATATCTGGATGGGCAGATTTTGATCCCATGGTGTTGGTCTCACGACCTAGCTCTTGGAGTAAAAAATCAATTTGACGACCTATTTCCCCACTGGAGTTAAGAACAGCCTTGAGTTTCCCTAGGTGAATCCTTGCCCGAGTAATTTCCTCTTCTACTTCAAGCTTTTCTAGGTAATAGACCACTTCCTGAAGAAAGCGTGACTCGTCGATTTTAAAGTCTTTAAGTTTTTCGGCCATCTTTTGAGTCAATTTATCCTTAATCATATCAGGATAGAGATTCTTCAATTTTTCTACTTCATTCAAGCACACTTCATAAACCCCAAGATGCTCTAGTAATTTTGAAACAAGTTTTTCACCTTCGGAGCTTCGAGAACTCTTTAATGCTACAATTGCGAGTGCAAAAGATTTTTTTGCGAGAACAGACATTTCATCATCTCTGTCGTTACCATCTTCCCAGTAAAAATCGCTTCTTAAGAATTCAACTGGTGAGACTTGAAAGCTAATTTTTTTCTCATCAAATATAGGCTTCATTAAATCAAGAAATGCTGCCACCTTTTTAGGATCAACTTGAAATTCAACGTTGGCTTTTTCATTCTTTTTATAACTAATACTAATATCAAAGCTTCCTCGTTTAAATTCGTTTTCAACTTTGGAGCGAAGTTCTATTTCTATTGGATTAAAAAGGGAACTCATTCTGAATTTAAAATCTTTAAAGCGATTATTTACAGATTTAATTTCCGTCGTCAGCGTGTATCCTGAACCTGCTGACTCACCTTTTCCAAATCCCGTCATCGAATATACAGACATAATTAACCTTTTATTTCTTCAGAATTATCAAGGACAAGAGTCGTATTACCCATCTCGCGAAACTTTTCAAATCTCATTTGCATCATAAGATCTAGATCCAGACTCGTAAGGGAAGCAAGACTTTGGGAAATAACTTCTTTTACTTTCTGTATGGCAAGTTCAGGATGTCGATGAGCTCCGCCTGCTGGTTCTTTAATTATTCCATCAATCACTTTTAGTTCTAAAGCTTTGTTCGGTGAAAGCTGAAGTGAGTTCGCTGCTGTTTCTGCCATTTTAGGATCTGACCAAAGAATTGATGCACAAGATTCCGGAGAAATAACTGAATAAATAGAATATTCCATCATGAAAACTTTATCTGCAATTGCAATTCCTAAGGCCCCACCAGATCCACCCTCGCCAATGATTATTGAAACAATTGGTGATTTGATGTTGAACATTTCTTCCAAGTTCTGAGCGATCGCAAGCGCTTGTCCACGTTCTTCAGCGCCAATTCCAGGATAGGCCCCCGGTGTATCAACAAATGTAACGACTGGTATTTGAAATTGTGAGGCAAGATTCATAATCCTCAGGGCCTTACGGTACCCTTCTGGATTGGCCATCCCGAAATTTCTTTTGATCTTATCCTGAGTTTTTCGACCTTTTTCAATTCCAATGACTGCAACTTTTCTACCATCAATAAATCCAAAGCCAGTGATCATTGACGGGTCATCTGAAAATCGACGATCGCCATGGACTTCATGAAAATCAGTCACAATTTTATCGATGTAATCAATTGTATGCGGACGTTGTGGATGACGTGAAAGCTGAGTTCTTTCCCAAGGTGTGAGCTTGGTATAAATATCCTCAAGCATACGATTAACTTTGCTTTGAAGCGCTTCAATTTCATGAGAGATATCAATATTCGGTGAATGAGATGTTTCTTTCAAAACACGAATTTGATTTTCTAATTCTGAAACAGGTTTTTCAAACTCTAAGGTAAAATCCATCATTAACCCCTTATAAAGGTCTAAAATTTCAAGTCTTTGGATAGAGGATAAATTACCTTGGATCAGAGGGAATTGCACGAATTTACTCTACGAGGAAGGTCTAAGTAATTGTTTTTATTCCCAACCTTGCACGCGGCCGGATTCAAAATAGATATACTTCGTTGCGCCATTGACACTATAAAGCCATCTTTCGTTCTCAAATGATGGATTTCCGGCAACCTCTATACTATTAGGTTCACCCCAATTATTCATAACATCTGACTTAGACATACCGGTAACGGCATGACTTTTTCTAAGACCAAACATTTCTTCACGGGGTCTGGTTTCCTTTTTTTCATCTCTTAAAAACCCACGCGAGGCGAGATAATCTTTGCGCTCATAATGAGAAAGTTTCAGAAAATATATTCGCTCAGAAGTTGTCGCAAAACGAGATTTGAATTTATTATAAAATTCAACATCTGTTTCTGATTGCTTCCCTTCTAGGTTTCTTAGCTCCTGATTAAGAGATCTTTGACTTCTGTCATTCTGTTGATCACTGATCGAAGCTGGTGTCCTATGCTTTCTTTCTGTATTTGTTTCCCAGTCTCTTCCACTATCGCCTGATACAACTGGAAAATCTTCTCTCGGATGAAAAAATGAAGAATCATCATGTTCCATTTCAGACAGATAATCTCTGTGAGTCATAAGTCCACAACTCACACTACTCATGAGTAGAATAAACAGTGTGAGGGTTTTATAAGCTTTCATCATCAAATCCTTAGTAAATTACAATTAGTTCATCGGACATTCACCACATCTCTTTGATATCCCGACCAAGCCCTAGGAAAATGTTGCCCATACCCGAGCGATACACTCTTTATTTAGTAATTCCCAAAGAATGCCGAAAAGGAAAGTGATGGGCATATTTGAAAAGCTTGAAACATTTATTAACAACTTATTGATCCGCACTGGGGATCAATTTATGCGTATACTTATGAAGCTGATTTCGCCTAAGCTTCGTGAGTTATTAAAAAGAATAATGAACTGGATGGTTAAGGCCATTGCTTGGTCTAAAAGTCTTCCCTCATTAGTGAAAAAAAATGGTCCGACTTTATTGGCCAAAGGAAAATCGTATTTTCTAAGCTTTAAATATAAAGAAAAATTTCAAGAAACATATATCGCAGCGATCTCACAATATAAAAAAAGTCAGCCTGGAGCAAAAGTTTCAGGTTTCAAAACCTTACTTTTGACTCCATTTCTCTTGATGTGCCAGTGGTTAAAAGGTTTAAGCGCTTCTCAGGCGATGTTACTTCTCACCTTTACATCTGTTTCCGTATTAGCTGGTATTAATATGGTTTTCACTGGCAATCGATTAATTTACGAGCATATGAAAGAAACAAGATCTCCTGCAAGCGTTGAAGATGAAATCCTATATGATAGACCTGATTATTATAAAGAACAGTCAAGGCATTTGGAGATTTCTGGTCTTAGGCTTCCAGTTTATATTGCAAACTTAAATGATCTACGGTCTATCGATATTGATTTCTCAGCTACAATGTCTAATCGCTTAAGTCGCATGACGTTGGAGAAGCTCGAATTTCAGTTACGTGATCACCTTGTCCTAAACGTTGAACCAATGTTGCCATCTTTTCCCCTCGAGGAAGAAGGTAAGATTATAATTAAAGAGAAACTGACAGTAGAGATAAAAAACTTCATGATCAGTCGTCACATTGAGGGCGATGTTAAAGAGATTAAGCTTATTTATATTTTGGCAAATTAGTCTTTCAAAACTAAAGCACGTACAGTTTTTTCATTAACGTGTAGCTTTCTCGCTGCCATTGCTATATTTCCCTCACATAAACTCAAGGCCCGTTTTATATAATTACTCTTTATGCTATCCATGGATACAATTTCTTTGTCATCTTCCAAGCTCATAAGATCTGAACTTTGTAGCAATAACTCTTCGTCAAAATGATCAAAGTCTAATTTATGCGATCTGGATAATATTTTCTTCTTTTCAAGATGCCCCAATAGCTGACGTAAGTTCCCTGGCCAAGCGAGGGATTGATAAAAGTCTAAAAGATTTTTTGATAAAATGACGCCATTTTTGATAGCAAAGAGCTGACAGAATTCTCTAATTCGTTGTACATCGTTTCGTAAACTAAGAAGTTCGACACTATGACCAGACTTGAGTCGATAAAATAAATCCTTACGAAAAGAACCTAGCTCTACCAATGCCTCCAGAGGGCGGCCGGATGCAAAGATTAATCTCGTTCGAATCATCTCTTCTTTTGTGTCACCAACCCTTCTAAATTTCTTATTGTCGATAAATGTAAGGAGTTTTGTTTGCAGATCCAGAGGCAGAGAATCTATCTCATCAAGAAAAAGAGTTCCGTTTTCTGCCATCTGAAATGCCCCTCTTTTGTCAGTAACAGCACCAGTAAAAGATCCTTTTATATGACCAAATAATTCAGATTCAATTAAGTGCGGATTAAATGAAGAAAGATTGATGGCAACAAATTGTCCTAATCTGCCACTTTTTTCATGAATTTTACCTGCGAGATGACTCTTTCCTGTGCCTGTTTCACCAGTGATAAGGATTTTTAACTCCGAATGAATCAGATTTTGTTCCAAAAGAAGCGGATGTTCTGACTGGCGATCAGTAAGTTCTTTTAGGTCAAATGGAGTAAAATTAATTTTATTATCGTCGATATAAAGACGGTCTTCTCTCTCAACATAGGCTTCCCGGGCGGCCAAACCATTTAACCAAAAGGGGCGCCCTTTGAGTGTTTTAAGTACGAACCGACCTTCATGATGACTTGTTTTCTCGATCTCGAGTCTATAATGAAATTGCTCTGCTTCACTTTTAGGTAATTCAATATAACTCATCGATAAATCTAGTGGCCGATAATGGGATGAAATAAGATCTATCTTTTGACTCTTAAGGGTAAAAGCTTTCTTCCTTCCTTGAAACGGAAAAATACTACAGCTATCCCCTATTCTAACACCCGCGGCGTATAACTGTTCCTCCATTAATTTACGTTGATACATTTGAAATTCCTTTATTTTGAAAGACGCTTTCTACTCATATCTGCTATACTGACAGCAATTGGAAAGATAGAAGTAGGGTGTTTGTTATGAATATTCAAAAAGGAAACTGTGAGTTTTTGCTAGGGATCGATACTATCGACCAGCTAACTTCTTGGCTTAATGAGCATCATTTCATAAATGGAGTAGCTTTCATCGGACGATCCAATGTTGGAAAATCATCACTTATTAATTCCCTGTTTGGTAAAAGTACCGCCAGAGTTTCCAAAACTCCTGGTCGCACCAGACAAGTAAATATATTCAGGTTCGTAGTTGTGAACCGTGAAGCAAAAACGGAAGACAGCTTTTACCTATTTGACGTTCCAGGATATGGGCATGCTGAAGTATCAAAAGAAATGGCACTCAATTGGCAAAATCTTTTAGATACATTCTTTCAGCTTTGTAATGAAAAGATTTTACTTCTTAATATACAGGATGCTCGTCACCCTCTTCAAGAACCAGACATCGTTTTTCAGAACTATATAAAAAGCTTTAAGCTCGAAACTTACGTTATTTTCAACAAAGTTGATAAACTCAAAACTCAAAGCGAAAGAAGCCGTTTAAAAAATCTGATGCCCGAGATTTACAGTAGCTTTAAGTGGGTTAAACAAATTCATTTTGTGTCTGCGGAAAAAGGTGATGGACTTTTGGCGGTAGAGCAATCAATTGTAACTTATGTGATGCGCCAGATAGAAACCTGATCTTTTTTGTCTTTCAAAAATCAAATTTTCATCCTAGAGCTATTTCGTGTACCGAGTTAACATAGCTATATGATAAATGAAGCTCATCATTGGTTTTTAAGCCCTGAAGACGATCAAAAGATTAGAGAAGTTTTTAAGGAGCTTCGTGTTCGTTATAAGGACTACAAGGATCCATGGGGTTTCAATTTAGATCTTTGTGAAAGTACTCTTCGCAAACTCATTCCCCTTTATCGATCATATTTCAAAGTTAGAGTTTTTGGACAAGAGAACGTAGAAAATAAACCCTACCTGGTTGTAGCAAATCATACAGGACAGATCCCACTGGATGGAATGCTTATAACTATTGCGTTCGCATTTGATATTTCTCCTCCTCGAATGTTAAGAGGTATGGTTGAGAGATTTCTTGCCCAAATGCCATTTCTAGGTGATCTAACTGCTCAGACAGGCGCAATACTTGGTGACAGAGGTAACTGTGAGTACTTAATTGATCACGGAGAATCTATTTTAATTTTTCCTGAGGGAGTCAAAGGTATTTCTAAAAATACTCCTGACTACTACAAACTTAGGCCTTTCTCTCAGGGCTTTTATCGTATCGCCCTCCAAAAGAAGACACCCATTCTCCCTATTTGTGTCATCGGCGCTGAAGAAATGTTTCCTTTTGTGTTTCATGCGAAGAAACTGGCTACGATGCTAAAAATGCCATCGCTTCCTTTATCTGCAAACCTTATTCCACTTCCATCACCTATCGATATCTATATTGGAAAAGAAATTATTATTCCTGAACACATGAGTTTGGAATCTACAGATAAAGAGATAAAAGAAAACGTTTACCATATTGAAAATACAATTAAACATATGATCGTTCACGGGCTTGCAAATCGACGACCATTTTTTGATTTCATCCGAAAGCCCGTTTCTAAATATTTAATTCGTGAATTTCGTACAAAAAAGAAAATATGAGCTCAAAACATAAAATCCTCATTATTGGTATAGCTGGTGGTCTGGCCCAAATGACTGCAAGACTTATTCTTACAGAGAATCCAGAATGGGAAATAATTGGGATTGATTCAAGAAATATTTCAAATGTTCCGCCTCTTAAGGGCCTCACTTCGATTGAACTTAAATATTCACGTGGCAACTTCGAAAATCTATTTCGTTCCCATGAATTTCAAACGGTTTATCATTTAGGAAGAATAAGTCATTCTTCAAATACCCATAACGTTCTTGCCAAACGAATTGAACTCTCAGTCATGGGAACTAATCGAATCTTAGAATTATGTGAACGATCTGGTGTGAGTAAAGTGATTATACTTTCTACATTTCATGTATATGGCGCTCTCCCAGATAACTCTATTTTCTTAACTGAAAATGCTCCACTGCGAGCAAGTTTAAGACATCCGGAATTGAGAGACGTAGTCGAAATGGATCAAATCTGCACTAACTGGATGTGGAAAAACCAAAACAGCATTTCAACAATTGTTTTACGCCCGTGTAACATTATCGGCACACAAATTCACAATGCGATGACAAGATTTCTTGCTGGCCCAGTTGCTTTAAGTCCTATTGACTACAATCCTTTTTTTCAATTTATCCATGAATTTGATATGGCCCAAGTTCTCTACAAAGTTCTTCAAGATGTCCCTACCGGCACCTATAATGTCTCAGGAAATGACTTTATTGCACTTAGAGAAGCCCTTCAAGTCATAGGCACCAAAGGAATTCCATTTCCCATGGTTCTCGCAGGAGGACTTAATAGTGCTTTAAAAAAATTAAATATCGATGTTCCAGAATATCTTTTGGATTATCTTAAATTTTCCTGTTTGATTTCAAATCACGAACTCAAAAAGCATTTGGGACCTAATTTCCTAAGATTCTCGATTCAGGAAGCCTTGGAAATGATTAAATTAAGGTAGTTTTCTCTTAGGCCATGGGTCTGGAATTGACTGCGATGAATAAAGTTCAATACAGATAATCTTCATTTTTCATTCTTTTCAAATTCGATTATAACCACCTGAATTAATGAAAGGTCTTCAAGAAAGCGTACTTTTACACAGTCCCTTGAGACCGTTGTCAAGGAAGCTCCCAGTAATATGTGCCTTGAAGATGCTTTAAAAAAATCGAAACTTATTCAAAACATTCAAAATGATTCGATCTACGGAAAACTCGTAAATGATATTCTGGACGAAGCTGAAGTGGGCGTTCACAAAACCCAACATAATTTGAGAAAGCGACAAGGATGGATCTTTATAACCTCACCCGATGGAACGACTCCTTACCACCGAGACCAGGAAAGTGCGCACTACTTTCACATTCAAGGTAAGAAAACTTTTTGGCTTTGGCGCGTAAGTGATAGAAAGGTTGTAACACAGGAAGAAAATGAATTTTTCCACGGAGTTTATGGTTTAAGTAAAACTAAATATCAAGAAGCCTGTATGGACAATGCTTTTGAATTTCACATTCAACCTGGTGACGGAGTTTTTTTCCCTTACACAGCTCCTCACATGGTCCAGAGTGGTAATGAAGAATTTTCTATTTCATTTTCTGTTACCCATATGACCGATGAAGATTTTGCGATACGCAGGGTTTATAAAATTAATCAGCTTTTAAGAAAGCTTGGAATTGCTCCGAGAGACCAAGGTGAATCACGTGTCGTCGATAGTTTAAAACTGGCCCTGCACTGAGTTCTACGGACAACATTATCCCCGTTTGCAAAAAATTGGCAAAACGCTTAACTTTACGCATTGCGCTCGTTTGACACCAAACCCTTGAATCATTAGAATCGAAGCTCGTCGTATTGCCCGGGTGATGAAATGGTAGACATAGGAGATTCAAAATCTCCCGACTAATAATCGTGGGGGTTCGAGTCCCTTCCCGGGCACCATTCTTTAAAACAGCTTAAAAGAAATTAACCTTTTTATTTTTGGATAGACAATATTTTCCCAGAAAATAGTCTCGCATCAAGATGGTACTGGTGATAATCGTAGAGCGCTGTCCATCTTCTAGTGTCTACATCTGCGACATCCTGCTCACGCATATTAACCAAAAATAAATCTGATGCACCTTGGGCCCAACGGCTTTTTTCTGCAACGGCCATCTTATTTGCTCCGTCAAATTCCTTGCTCGTGACTTCCCATCGCAATTTTGAATCTGCACTTGCCTTGCTAAAGAAACTTAACTGTTGAAATAATTCCGCCTCTAGATATTGCTCATTTTTTTCCATTGCTTTTAATTTGTAGTTATATGCAACTGACTTACCCTCGGCTTTATTGTTTTCAAGAGGAAAATCAAACTTAACTCCGACTTGAAGACTTTCTGGATCGTAAGCTGCATTAGCAGATAGTTCCTTGGCGCCTACAAGCTCAAGATTTAAGCCGGGAAGTTTTGATTGGTCAAAAAATGCAACCTCAAGATGTATTTTCTCTATTTCCATTTTTAATATTTTTAACTGAGGATTCTGAGAAATGTCCGAGGAAAAATCAAGGTGTTCCTGTTTCTGAAGAATAAATTCAGGGTTAGACTCTAGAGGAATTAAAACAGGACCACCTGTTTCATCTCTTACATAAATGGCCAACTCGGCCCGGATTTTATTGAGTTCAATTTCATTTTTAATGAGCTCACCGCTACGTTTATCAATGGCCCTTTGATTATCTACGACTTTAAATCTTTCAATATCGCCTGCTTTGAACTTTTCCTCAATCATCTGTTGTCGATTTTTAGCTAGTACTAAAATATTCTTATTAATTTTTAGTTTTTGTGTTTCTAAAATCCATTTGTAATAAAGGGTCAGGGCTTTATGAAGATAAGTCATTTTTTTTAGTTCTAATTGCAAATCCGCTTGATCTTTATCTATCTTTTTAAGCTTCATATTAGTTCTAAATTCGTCCGTCTTAAAATTCCTTAAGATAGGAACTGAGAGTCCTGCAAAAATCTCCCCTGCTCCTGAAGTATTATATTTGCCATCATAGGCTGGGTAAGTACCTGAGCCTTGTCTATGACCGGCCATAAGGTTAGTTCCACCCCAAGTCGTTTGACGTTCTAATGTTGTTTCAAAATATTGATTATCATACTGATCTTCGATTCGGTTTCTAGATTTGAAAACTAACTTATGATCAAAAGCTCCTTCGGCAGATGTTAATTCTCCCTTGGCCGACTCAGCTTTTAATTGTGCTTCTTGGATCAAGGGAAAATATGTCAGCACCGATTTTACAATCTCTTTTTCAGTCAAAGCATTTGCAGATATTGAAATGAGACACAGAAGTACAAAGAAGTTCATTCCTTATCCTTGTTGCTTGGTTCAATGTCCGCTTTATCAATTAACATTTTATTAAGTTCATCCTTAATAGGCTCTAAGACAGGAGGAAAACCATTAAGCTGCCTCCATACTTCTTTAAAGATAAATGAATCACGAAATTTTATATAGCCCTTTGCATGAACTCCCAATCTTAAGATTTTTTGGGAAGGCCAAATTGAATCAGGTGTTAAAAGGACTCTGAATTTACCCTCGTGAGAACTTGCCTGGTCAACCAAATGGACTTTGGCCTTGAAAGTTCCAATGGCAATCGAAGGCCAGCCAGCAATCTGAATAGCAGGCCACCCCTCAAATTGCACCTGAGCACTTTGACCGGGCCTAAGCATAGAAGCATCATTACCATCAATCCATAATTCAACAGCTGGGGAAGTAACCTCTGGCGTAAATACCGCGATTGGGCTTCCGGCCTTAATCAGCTTCCCTCTTTCGCCAGGAAGAATCCGAGTCACAACACCATTACGAGGAGCTAGAATTCTTTGAGTTGACTGCCTTGAGAGCTGAGTTTCTGATTTAGTCAAAATTCCAATGTTCTTGGAATACTCTACACTAAGCTTAGAGAACTCTATTTTCGCTTTTTCATAATCTTTTCTAGAAGAAAGACCTTGGGCAAAAAGTTTTTTTTGCCGATCTAAATCTATTTTTGCGGTATCCATCATTAGTTGAGCAGAGGCGAGTCCTGATTTCGCTGCATCTTTTTCACGCTCAAGCCGCTCAAGAAAAGACGGATCATTGTCTACGATATCTGCTATAACTTGCCCTTCTTTAACGACATCCCCTTCATTCACATGCCAAACTTTTATAAATCCGCCAACCGATGCAGTTATAGATTGAACTCTTTCATTAGGATTTATTGCGGTAACCTGCCCTTGCCCTACGGTGAAAGAAATCCATGGTAAGAATAAAATCATTCCGAGTGAAGCAAAAATAATTTTCTTTATTCTGGAATTTCTAAGTTTAATCGGAAGTACAGGTGTTAGAAGAAAATCTCTGTTACTCATGGTGGTGTCCCTTCATGGCCCCAGCAATCTTGTATTGACTAGTCTCATAGTCATAAACTGATTCTAGAGTTTTAGGAAGCTTAACGAGGGAAACAAATATACCAGAAATAATGAGCTCAGCCGAAACGAGTTGTCCCACGGAAAGCTGATTATTCAAAATAAGGTAACAACCTATCCCAAGAAGTATGACCTGAATGAATATTGTCAAAACAGATATCTTGAAAGAATTTTTCCGAGTAAAAGAAAAGTGTACATCTCTCGCACTCAAATATTTATCAATACCTTCATCACTAACACCTTTGCCCAAAACAACCTGATCATAAATATGATATTTCTCGTTAGATTCTTGAATCGAAGTCTTAATTGCATATTCCGATGATTTATAAATCTGATATACTGTGAGGCCTATAATAAATGCCAAGATAATAAAAGCAGGGTGCCTAGTCAATTGGGGGCCAAAGCAAAATTATAATTGTTGAAATTCCGAACGTCATTACCAAAGCTATTTCGATCAGGCTTGTGTAGGATTTGGAAAAAGCTTTTAACACATTTATCACTTCGAAATAATAATGAGCATATTTTTCGTTATTAAAATTTTTCCATTTCCTCATTTCTTCAATAAAAACCTCTCTCTCAAGAAATTCAATCAAAATGACTTGTGAATGCCTGACGATTTGAGAAATGACTAACCCTAATCCAATTAATACTAAGAATGATACTGTATTTAGCCAAATCCCAGACAATGCAAGATTATTCACGAGGAACTGAATCCCAAAAGGTAAAATTAAAGAAGAAAGACCATAGGCTATAGAATAAAAGATATACGATTTATTTGATTTTAATGACCGCATAGCTGTAGTAATACTTAATCTTTGCATCATGAGACCTTATAATTTTGTTACTGATCAGTATATAATAATGGCATAGGGCCATGTTATACGGTGCGAGAATCTTTCAAGTCTCAAAAAAAATTATCTAATTTCTCTCATGAATAGCTTCATGTCATTTTCAAAACTTTCATTTAACTCATTGTTTTCTGCCATTTCAGTTATTTGAGAAACAAGAGAAAATATATTTTCGGCTTTTGATTCATAGACTGATTGTAAACGCTTCTTCATAGCTTGTTTATCACGCTGTTCAGCATTAGTAAGTTGGTTTACCCTTAATGACTTACTTAAAAGAATCTGGACAATTTTAGACTCCTCGTCTTTTAATAATTGCTGTTTATTCAGGGCCTCATTAATATATTTTTTTACTTTTAATTTTGAGTCATTAGATAGTTCAGGATGAGCTTCTATAATCATTTCTGAATGCAGTTGAATCTCTTTCAAGGTCCTGACCTCTTCTGAAGCGATTCTGTTTTGAATCCTTAATGTGTCGTTTTTTTTCGAAGCACATGACGTAAGAAGCAGAAGAATAGAAACACGACATATTAAACATTTCATAGCTGCTCCAAATAAAGCTAAAGGCTTCGTTTATTAAGGTAAAAGGATAGGGCGCTAACCCTATTTGCGTCTTGAAAACTAGTTTCAAAGAAGCGACTTCTCATGCACCAATATACATTATTCTACATATTAATAAATGTGATAAATATAATCTAAACGATCACTTAAATCGATATCATGAACTTTGTTTTTTAGCAGTTGATCGAGGGCCACATTAAAGAAGAAAAGAACGCCCTACCTTTTTAACCAATCCCTGCCCAAAGTTTCAGGCGTGTTAAATTTTAACCATGCCAATTACCTGACTCACAAACTCTGCTTTATAAATAGTTCCAATAAGTTGAATAAAATCTAAAATGACTTAAACTATAAATATGTACTTAGAAATTGTGATTGAGTCGCAAAAGCCTTTAATTTACCTACTTAACAAGCCTGAGATTTATATAGGGTCTCTCACCACTAATGACATTGTTGTTGGCTCTACCGGTATTAGCAGAAAGCACGTAAAGATTTTAGTCCAAGACAAGAGTTTTTTTATTATTGATCAAGGAAGCACCAACGGCACTTACATCAATAATGAAAGGATTGCTCCAGGGAAGCGATTTGAGTTTACGCCTTCGGAGTCTATAAGACTAGGAGAGCACGTTTTCTTAAACCTGACTCATGAAAGAGGGGAACTACTATCACCTCTTCAAGATTCATCTGTGCCAGTTAGGAAAGTCACCATTGAGAATGAGAAAACTCAAGTCATTTCTCTTAAGGCGCTAGAAGCTGCAAAAAATAAAAAGGTCGAAAAAAAACGGGATGATCTTCTTAATAAAAGAATACTCGAAGCAAAGAAGCTAAAAGAGCAAAAAGATTCTTACAAGAAAATTGCAAAAGTTTTATTAATCATGTTTGGGATTGTTGTCGCCATTAAATATTCGGGGGTATTCACATCAGACAAGTTCAATAAGAAATTCTTTCCAAAAAAGGAATTAGCAAAAGAAATTGTGTTTGAAGGTTTAGAAGAAGAAGCCGACTTTAAAATCCAAAGTAATTTTTTGATTACAAAAGATGAAATGCTCATACATTTTGCAACTCCAAAGTGTCTTGAAGTGGAAGAAAGTTACTTCTGCAACAGGATACCATCTTTAAAAGAAGCACCATCAGGTGTTCTCAAGGTAGACCAAAACTTAATCATGTTTGTCGACGAGAAAGAGTGGACAGGTCAAACAATGAAGCTGTTGAATTCCCGTATTGCTGCAAAAACGTTATTTGAAGAGTCCATAAACGAGGCATTTATTGGTAAACTAAATTTTATCAGTTTCCTCAAGACTTTCCTTAATTCATTGCTTGATGCTAGCCACCAAAATTCTAATTTTTATATCGTATTTTATAAAGTGAAAGAGGGCAAACCAGAACTGACGACCTTTTTTGCAACAAAAGGGACCATCGTTCCGGTTTTAGTGACAAAATACACAGAAAAAAGTTTAAAAAGTATTAAAGACTTCAGTGCATATATCATTTCTTTAGATAAGTTTTACCAGCAGTATTAGTTCTACAACTTCCTACATAGCCGCATTAGAAATTGGTATCATACTTGCTTTTTATTTCTTTGTGCGCGATCTAAAACTTGATTCATTCCTTTTCTTAATACTTATATCTTCTTGTTATGAAAATTTCAGTGGCAGAAGTCGTGTTGAGACGCCACCTCAAGAAGAAGAGCAGGTTGCTCCATTCCCGCGAGAGTTCAGGACTCGCTTAAATACCACATTATTAATTGAAGGTAATATTTGTCGAGAAGATGAGACAACACAGGCTTATGGACATGGAAGTCTATGCAACGCTAGCCAGTATTTAGTTTTCGGCCAATGGAATTGAAGAAACAAAAGTTGAGGCAAATTGGACTAAAAATCTTGGTAAAATCGCCACTAATAAGTTTTATCATGAACTTGCTCAAAAATTGATCAATGCAAAAGAACTAGTTATTATAGTACCAGCAATCGCGAAGGATCAATTTAAGCACCACAGTGAAAGTCATATAAGTACAACCTACGAAAGAGTTGATGCTTGAAAAGGCAAGTGAGTTTTTTGAAAATTATCATACTTGGACTTAAAATTACTGAGTAACTTTGGTTTCATAGTCTTTCCTTTCCTTCTCAAGATAAGCTCGAATCTTTTGAAGGGAAGGCATATTCTTTAGGCAATTTAAAACATCTGCTTTTGTTTTTTGAACCTTTAAACCAGCAAAGCTCTTTTGATTTAAATCTGGATTTCGATCCAGAACTTCTTGGTAGAAATCACATTCACACTTCTTCAAGCAATTAGTGCTCACATTAGAAATCTTAGATTGATCCCATGTAGGGATTTTAAATGCGACCTCTGTGACTTTTTCATCCCAAAGAGGATGCAGAGGAAGTATAAGTGTTTTTGCCGACTCTGGATTAACGATAAGATTCTTTTGGTGCTCTATTGTATCTTTCGGCCAATCAATAATTGCCGTAAGGGCATTTGTAGCAGCAATAACTTCTTCGGGAGAAAAATACTCTCCCCCGCTCTTTAATGTTGCAAAAGAAGTTTCGTTTGACTTACATGAAGCCAAAAGAAATATAAATAATCCTATTCTAATCACTGCTGACAAGTTGCAAGCCCCTTGTTCAATTGATCAATGACGGCCTGAACAGAACAGACATTGATTTTTTGCTCCTCAAAATAATCCATAAGTAGCTCCGACGCGATTACCGATTGGGCATGAATATCATGAAAAAGAACGACTCCACTATTTTTTGATGTAGCTTTCATTTGCTTAACAGCACGATTAAAAATACTCGTAGGGTTCTTATCCTGCCAATCAAGCGTGTCAACGTTCCAGAAAATATGGACCATGCCATGTTCAGCAATCTTTGCCCGAATTGAGGAAGAGCTCACACCAGCTCCGTAAGGAAGACGGAAAAGTTTAATTGTTTTACCAAGCTTCGCTTCAATAATTTTCTTCGCACCACCGATTTGTTTTTCAAGAGCGATAGGGCCAACTTTAGTTAATTGAGCATGGTCATAAGAGTGACTGGCGATATCCATTCCAGCATCGACAACAGATTTTGCAGTAGTTGGAAGACCTTCAACTTGTTTGCCTAACATGAAGAATGTGGCCTTCATATTATGGGCCTTAAGATTTTGTAAAACAGTAGGTGTTGTTTTCCCACCAGGTCCATCGTCATAAGTTATTGACCAAGTATTGGCCGGAAACCCGCTGCCAGTAATATTACCAGCCGAACCAGCATTAGGATAAATAGTGTCACTACTAGTTGTGCGATTTCGCTTCGCTATCCGGTTAAGCTTTCTCATCTCTTTTGATATTCTCTTAACATCAGATTTGAAGGTTTTGAAATCCTGATCTAATGCTTGCTCATTAAGCACCTGGTTTAAATCATCTTCATTAACATCATATTCATTATGCCCTTTAAAGAGCTTCCACTTCTTACCTCGAAGAAGAGCCATTTTCTTATGAAAACTTGCTACAACTTCTGGATTGTTCTGAGTAATACTTGAATCCTCACTGATCATTTTCAGCTCATCCCGCACTACAATTTGTTTTTCTCTTAGATTCGCCAAAATAAGATGTTTTAGATTTTCAGGCATTGCTTTGTGTTCAGATGTTGTCCCATCTAAAAATTGTTCAATGTTTTTTAATCCCTCACTCGCATTGGCCTTTTGATTTTCACTATATTCGGGTAATGCATTTACCATTACGAGCATTAAATACATTTCACTGATGCTCTCCTCAGATTGATCCACAATTTCACGAATCGTTTGAAGCTCACTGTACGACTCAGAGTCCATTGCAGATGCAGGGTTTTTATCAAGAATATTATCAAAATCATTAAGTAGAACCTGACCTAAAAGATAAGAGTGAAAAATTCTTTTAAGTGTTTTTCTCACAACCCTTGCAGAGAAGTCAGTCCCGCTGGCAATTGCTCTGGTACCTTTTGTAAACTGGTGTGGCTCTTGGGCAACCTTATGATTTGTGGAACACGAGATAAGGCAGCTTAATATTAAGAGATTTAAATTTTTCCATGATTTCATTTTACTTCCCTTTGAGAGATCAAGATTTGAATTAAATTGTAATGGAATTAAATAAAAATCCCTATTCAGAGTAAAATATTCCTGATGGAAAGATGGATCGAACTGGTCAGTCTTTTTTATATCTTAAATCGTCGCAATTTGCCCGTGGCCATAAAATCATTGGCACAAAATTAAGTCGTAATACAAAGCTCCTCCCGCTTCCCTTAAGGAAATCCTACTCCTATACTTGATCAATGATCTCACTAGTTCTTCTTCCCATTTCAGTTATAGCTGGCTTCATTGGCTCAATACTTGGATTGGGAGGAGGTGTAATCATTGTCCCAGTTTTAACTCTGGGCTTCGGTGTAGATATTCGCTATGCAGTTGCCGCAAGCTTGATTTCAATCATAGCGACTTCATCGGGAGCCGCTGCAAGTTTTCTTAAAGATCACCTGACTAATTTACGTTTAGCTATCGTGCTTGAGATTGGCACTGTTTTCGGTGCCATGTCTGGTTTTTTACTTTCAAGTTCACTTAAATCCTCCTCTCTCTTCTTATGTTTTGGAGGATTTCTTTTATTTTCATCGGTTATGATGTTTCGGCAAAAAAAAGACCCGCGTGCTGAAACTAACCATCCTTGGTCTGAAAAGTTAGGACTTAATTCTAAATTTCCCGAGAAAGGTGAATGGATTCATTATAAAGTCGCCAACGTGCCTTTTGGTTTAATCAGTATGTATGTTGCCGGAATTTTCTCTGCATTACTGGGTATTGGAAGCGGTATTTTTAAGATGCTGGCGATGGATGGGGCCATGAAGATTCCCATGAAGGTTTCATCGGCGACTTCAAATTTTATGATTGGTGTAACTGCCAGTGCAAGTGCAGGAGCTTATTTTTTAAGAGGTGATATAAAACCAGAAATTGCCTCTCCAGTCGCCCTTGGAATAATAATTGGAGCTTGGATTGGGGCAAGGGTAATGCCCAAACTTAATGCTGCTTTCATTAGAAAAATCTTCATCGTCGTCATGATCATTGTTGGCATTCAAATGATCATGAAAGGACTCAGATGAAAGATCTGGAAACGATGGAACTCAAAATATCCAAATTTTTAAGAATCGGTGTCATCTTTGCGGGCGCGATAATTGCTATTGGTTGGATCATGTCGTTCAAACCGGATTCAGATCCGTTTGCTAATCTTCAAACTTATTCATCTTTCAATTTAGTTGATAGCCTTCAGATGCATGCTATTTTACAAAACTGGGGTAAGATTATTTCATACTTCGGTCTGGCAATACTGATTAGTTTACCAGTCACCAGAGTTTTTCTTTC
>CAMDQH010000002.1 GCA_945905815.1 Bacteriovorax stolpii
TAATAACAAACAAAAAAGCCCTCTTACGAGGGCTTTTTTTATGACTTCCAAATATTCTTTCGAATTTATTTTTCCATATAATTTTTGACTTTATACTTACTACCCATGAACCAAAAGATGAGAGCAAAAATCGCCATCAAAATGGCAAAGAACATGAAGTATCCTGTCGAAGCAATTGGGAAGAAGTTAATTTTTGCAACGTAAGCTGTAATTAAGTTACCAAAGAAAACTGTCAATAACCAAATTGACATCACTGATGATTTCATCGCACGTGGAGCTTGTGTATACGCAAATTCAAGACCAGTAATTGAAACCATAACTTCTGCCATAGTCATGACGAGGTATGGGAAGAACTGCCACATAACGTTTACTTTCGATTCCTCTCCACTCGACTCCATCGACATTTGAATTACAGCAACGATCACAAAAGCAATCGCAGCTACAAACATACCCCAAGTAATACGACGAATGGGTGTTGTTTTAAGTCCCATTTTATCAAGTAGTGGGTAAAAACCCATTGAGAATAAAGGAATCAACCCCATAACCATAATCGGGTTCCAAGCAGCAATTTGAGACGCTTCGAACTGCATACCCATGAAGTTCAGATCCATTTTACCGGCCTGAATCACCCATGAAGATCCATGTTGATCAAAGAGTGCCCAGAAAACTGATATCGCTGCAAATAATTTTGCAATATCTAGAACAGATTTAGTCGCATCGATCTGTTCCTGATTGTGCTCACCTAAAGCAGCATCAAGAAATGACTGACCGGCCTTTCTTTTACTTTGATTACCAATCGCAGAAAAAAGAACAGCAAAAAAGCCATGGCCATCAGATTTACTTGGTGGAACATGAACATACTTGTGACGTCCCATCCAAAACACGATGGTAGCAAGGAACATAAGAATACCTGGTATACCAAAGGCAATAGAAGCACCGTAATGCTTAAGTGTCCAAGGAGTCACAAGTGTTGAGAAGAATGACCCAAAATTAATCATGAAATAGAAAAGTTCATAAACTTTTTTCAAAAGGTGTTGTTGGCTAGCTTTAAACTGATCCCCTACGTGAGCAGAGACACACGGCTTAATACCACCGGAACCAACGGCAATCAGTCCTAGACCTACATAAAGACCCATTTTGTTTTCCCAAAAAGAAAGAACAGCATGGCCCGCGCAGTATACGAGTGAAAGATAAAGAATTGTTTTGTATTTACCCCAGATTCTATCTGAGATGAAGGCACCCATGACTGGGAAGAAATAACAGAGAGAAGAGAATATATGATAGGTGAAAGTAGCATCACCCTCTTGGAATAAGAGAACCTGAATCATGAATACGGTAAGGATAGATTTCATCCCATAATAGCTGTAACGCTCACAGGCTTCGTTCCCAACAATATACTTAATTTGTGGTGGGAATTTGTTGTCGACTGCTTCTAATGTTTTAGAAGAGGCAATTGTCTGAGACATGCAGAACTCCTTATTAATTTCTCTACTTATTCGTTATCTTTTTTATCACTATCTTCAGTTTCACTATAATTGAATGCTTTGGGTTTTTTACCGCCGCCTAATTTCTTTGGCTTGGTCGGATCATCCGCCTCATTACTTTCCCAGTGACGATACCAATCTTCCGATGGTTTCTCTCGGTTTTTTTCCTCATTTTCTCTGACCGACTTTGCGACCTCTTCCCTCTTTTTAAGGATCGTTGTGGTGCTTTTTGGCACTGAAACTTTGGAATTCTTCTCATGGGCAGAAATATCGAGGGTCACGTCACCTGTAACCTTGGTTTGGCAAGATAGTCGCTCTTTTGTTATATGGAAGACATTCCCTAGAAGGCGAAGTTCCTCAAAGGTTTGTGGAGTGAGATTCATTTCCCCAGACTTCACAACAATCATGCAGTCACTACAAGTGGCACAACCACCACAGCTCGATTTAATTTTTTTTCCGGCCTTCTTGAATTGATTTAACAAAGTATCCTCACCATTTAAGGTGATGACTTCTCCAGAAGGCCAAAGGGTACATTTATAATCGCTCATACTACTTTCTTTAATTGCTTTTCAATTGTCTCAAGGATTTTACCCTTAAGTGGTTTAAGTAAAAAATTGAGATCAACTTTTACCAAAGCTTCAGTTTCAGTGAATTGAATATTAGCACTAAACCCAGTTCCCTTGGCGTTAATCGTGTGTGCAGCTTCATCAATTTTTGTTTCGGCCTTGACACCAAACTTTGCTATGACTTCTGGAATAAGTTTTTTAGCGGCATCGAAGCCAACTTTCTTATCTGCTTTTGAGTAAGGAACTTTTAAGTCCATTTGGAATCCTTTTGATTAACGAGTTCCAGTGGAACCAAATCCGCCTGTCCCTCTTTGCGTATCACTTAGCCCATCTGCTGTTACGAACTTAGCATGAAGGACTGGAGCAATCACCAGCTGAGCAATTCTTAGACCATGCTCTATTACATAGTCTTCTTTTCCAAAATTACCGACAATAACGTTTACTTCACCTCGGTAATCGCAATCAATCGTTCCTGGAGCGTTCACAACCAAGAGTGGTGACTTTAGGGAAAGACCAGAACGTGGTCTAACCTGAATTTCATATCCGAGTGGAATTTCCATGCAAAGACCAGTGGGAACGAGTAATCGCTCCCCTGGTTTTATAATGATTGATTTTTTTTCAGGGATACTGGCGCGGATATCTGCTCCGGCCGCACCCTCGGTGGCATAAAAAGGAAGTTCAAAACTTGCATCATAGTGAGCAAGGATTTTTACTTTAACCTCTATCATACTACTTCGCTTTTTTAGCAATTGGAGCAATAGCGCGAATCGAAAGTTTGATTTTTCCGAAACGATCAACTTCCATAACCTTAACATCAATTTCTTGACCTTCAGTTAAGTAATCATTTGGATCATTCACACGTTCGTCAGCAATTTCTGATACGTGAACAAGACCAGCAAGTCCTGCAACGATATCAACAAAAGCACCGTATTCTTTAATCGTAACAACAGTACCTTTATAAACAGCACCAATTTTAGGACCATTTAATTGCATTTCTGCAAGAGCGATAACCTCATCGATTTTTGCAACATCAACACCAAGAACTTTAACAGTTCCGTCTTCCTGAACGTCCATAGTAACTTTAAAGCCTTCTTGAAGAGCTTTGATGTTTTTCCCACCAGGACCGATAAGAGCACCAATTTTATCCTGAGGAATTTTGAACATTTTAATTTGTGGAACACCAGCTTTAAAGCCAGTACGGTGAGTAGCAATTGTTTTGGCCATCTCACCTAGGATATGAAGACGAGCTTCTTTTGCCTGAGCGAGTGCTTTCTGGAAAATCTCTTCAGAGATACCAGCAATTTTCATATCCATTTGAATCGCTGTAATACCTTCTGCAGTACCAGCAAGTTTGAAGTCCATATCCCCTAAGTGATCTTCATCACCTAAGATATCTGTTAGAATTTTATACTTATCGCCTTCTTTAATTAGTCCCATTGCAATCCCAGCTACTGGGCCAGTCAAAGGAACACCAGCGTCCATAAGTGCCATTGATCCAGAACAAACTGAACCCATTGAAGATGAACCGTTAGATTCTAAAACTTCACAAGCAACACGAACAGTATAAGGAAAATCAACTTGCGATGGCATAGCTTTTTTAAGGGCACGTTCAGCAAGATTTCCGTGACCAATTTCACGACGACCAACACCTCTGTAACCTTTAGCTTCACCAACAGAAAACGGAGGCATTGTGTAATGAAGGTAGAATTTTTCATATCCAACACCGTGGATTGAATCGTACATCTGTTCGCCTTCTTTACCACCGATAGTAACGGCCGCAAGAACTTGAGTTTCACCACGTGTAAACAAACCTGATCCGTGAACTGAAGTCAGAATACTTGTTTCTGTTTCAATGGCACGAACTTTTGTTACTGGACGACCAGCAATACGCTTCTCTTCGTTCAGGATGTCTGCTCTCATTAGTTTATAAAGAACTTCATCAGTAACTTTGGCAGCTTCTTTTCCGAAGTCAGTTGTCTCAGTCAAACCAAATTTAGCGAAATTAACTTTAAGTGATTCTTTGATTTTCTTTTTGAAATCTGCAGTAGCACCAGTACGCTCCTGCTTATCATTGACTGATAGAACTTTACGGGCATCATCAGAAAATTCTTTCATGGCCGCAGTCATTAATGCTTCGTTTGGGTTAACCGGAACGAAAGCACGCTTCTTCTTGCCTACTTCTTTTGTCATAGTATCCAAAAGAGCACAGAAAGTTTTGATATGAGTGTGACCAAAAACGATGGCTTCCAACATATCTTTCTCAGATACAACGTTAGCTTCACCTTCAACCATGAGAATAGCTTCTTTAGAACCAGCAACGAGAAGTTCCAGTTCAGAAGTTTTAAACTCTTCTTTTGTCGGGTTAATAACTAATTTACCGTCAATTTTTCCAACCTTGATGTAACCCATTGGACCATTAAAAGGAACGTTAGAAATGGCAAGGCAAGCGGCTGCGCCCAAACCTGCAAGGACTTCCGGATCTCCGCCATTGGATTTGATAGAGAAAACCTGTGCCGTAATAACTGTTTCGTTTAAGAAACCTTCAGGAAAAAGTGGACGAAGTGGACGATCGATCAAACGCATGATTAGAATTTCAGCATTCGAAGGACGTGATTCTCTTTTCATAAATCCGCCAAGAAATTTCCCAGCAGCGTAAAATTTTTCTTTGTAATCAACGAGGAGTGGAAAGAAATCCAAAGCATCATTAACTTCACGGGCACAACCTAAAGTGACCAGAACCTGAGTTCCTTCACATGAAACCATAACTGAAGCATCAGCTTGCTTTGCATATCGGCCGGTTTCCAGGGTGACTTCTTTGCCACCAAGATTGATTTTAAATTCTTTTTTGTTGTTAATCATAGATTCTCCTAATGGATCAAACATAACGCTTACATACGTTATGCTTTTATTTGTTTGTTTTAGGGGGTGTTTTTTGAAGTCGGGAGTTTGAGAGATAAAGAGTAGATTGAAATATAGTCAATGTACTTTTTATCTCTGAAAACGCTCCTGTAACCTCTATTTACGTCCTAAAAATAAAAGGGGCCATAAGGCCCCTTCTTAAAAAATTTACTTACGAAGACCAAGTTCAGCGATGAGCTTGGTATAACGAGCTTCATCTGTAGCACTTAAATGCTTTAACAGTGAACGACGTTGACCAATGATCTTCATCAAACCTCTCATTCCTGAGTGATCTTTCTTGTTTTTCTCAAAGTGTGGTGCAAGAGCTTTAATCTTCTCAGTAATGAGAGCGATTTGAACTTCTGTAGAACCAGTGTTCTTGTCGTTAGTACCGAACTTCTTTACGACTGCGGCCGTTGTTTCTTTAGTCAGCATGTTTGTCTCCATTGCCCAAGTATCAAGCTTTAATTTGAAACCTAGTACAAGGTCTAGGTAGCGTTATTGCCACCGTTTCCTCGATTAATTATATGAACTTGAAACAGGTTTTACCGAATAAAATCAGACATGTAAATCTTTAATTGCTCAATGAGCCGCTCTTCGACTTGGCGTATTCTTTCTCTCGAAACACCATACTGATTAGCAATACTTTGCAGACTTTCAGGCGCCTCACTAAGTAGTCGTTTTTTAAAGATTTCCTGATCACGGGGCTTGAGACCTTTCACAAACTCGCCCAGATTTTTTTGAAGGATATCTAGGTTTTGAAGATCTGCGAACTTTTCTTCCGGATTCTCATCATCATCCCCGATGATGTCACCCAAGGTTTGACTCCCATTGTCATCAAATGGTTTATCAAGACTTACTTCCTGACCAAAACTACCTAGGCGATGATCCATCTCAATCACTGCCTTCTCTGAAACCCCAAGGTTTTGTGAAAGAAGTTTAACGTCAGGATTAATTCCCATGCTTAATAGACGTTGTTTTTCTCGCATCAAATTATAAAATAGTTTTTTCTGCTCTTGGGTTGTTCCAATCTTTATTAAACGAAAATTATCCAAAATAAATTTCAAAATGTATGAACGGATCCACCAACTGGCATAGTATGAAAGCTTAGCTCCTTTCGCAGGATCATACTTGGAAACGGCCTTCATAAGACCAATATTTCCCTCTTGAATAAGATCCATTACATTTCGATAGGCGTTCTTATATTCAAGTGCAATTTTTACAACCAAACGTAAATTCGCAAGTACTAATTTTTTTGCAGTTTCAATATCACCAGTTTCAAGAAGTTGAAGAGTAAGCTCTTTTTCTTCTTCAATCGTTAATAATTTGTGCCTGGAAATTTCTTTCAAGTAAAGCGTCAAGGGATCTTGAACTTTCAGTTCAGAGGATTTGCGAATGGCCGGTAAAGAAGCTGCGATTTTCGGGATGATTGAATCTAAATGAATTTCAATAACATCAGATTTCTTAACAGCCTTTGAGTTTTTTTTTTCTGAAATAATTTCCGGAGATGGTTCCGTTTTTTTCTTTGCCATATGTATCAAGATAGAAATTGTATGTTGTAGGTCTATGGCAGATTAGTAAGGTTAAAAAGAAAAGTCTATAAATTTAACTTAAGTCGTCCCGCTTTTACGTCAGCTCGATAACGCAAATAGCTTAAAGCAAATACCCCATAAGTAAACTTGACTGGAACCTTAAGTATTTCTTCTTTATAGCTGTCAAACATTGGCCCATTGTAGACCAAGATCTGTTCAACTAATTCCTGAACGATATGTCTAGAAAAATCTTCATTCCACATCTTTTGTAAAAATAATTTTTCTTTATTTTTCAACTGAAAATCAATGTACTTCGATACCTGATCTCTGAATTTGATTCTTCCCTCTTCATCGATATTATTTGTAAGCTCTATCCATTTTGAACGAACATGCCGAATATAATTCTTCGAAAGATTAAGTTCAAAGGATAAAGCAAGCTTGTCAGTATCGTCCATGATTCGGTCCATCTCTCCCAAAGTAACTGAAAAATCAAGCAAAAAGCCATTCGTGCGAATAGCTGTGTTATCTCTTGGTGGTTGTGCTCTTATTTTTAATGACTCTTCAAATAGCATCTCTTTGGAAAAAGTTTTAGTAACTTCATTGGCCCACGTTTGCCACCTTTCTTCAATGCTACTTTTAGCAATCACGGGGAGGTCTTGATAACTATCTACGCCAAAAATGACATCAGGAACTCCTGTCATGAGCGAAATAAAAAAATTCGTTTCAAAAATGGGATCTTCCATTTCCATTTTTTTTATCCACGTTTTAACAACCGGAATACTTTTTGCAATAGAGTAATCCTGGAATTTGAAATGATGACAATAGAGTTTGGCCAGATCAGTATAGAGACCAGTCGATCCAACTGAACGAGGAAACGACTGCTGAAATTTCTCCCAAGAAACTTTTCGGCAAATAAGATCAGTGCAACCAACTTGAACTGTATCCGAACTTTGGACCTGACTAACCTTTTGCGAATCAGTGTCATACTTATCTTGTACACCTGTCATATTCTTAATCATAAATGCCATAATAAAACGATTATTAAGGTAGGGAACCATCATACGGTAGTCCGCAACATCTCCACCCCAAGAGCAAAATGACTTAAAATTATTGATGGCCTGATCAAATTCATTTGACCGGCCTTGAACAGAATCTGTTTTAGTTTTATAGATGGCAGTCATGAATGGCGAGCCGTCAACTGTGGGTATTAGTTTGCTCTGAGGATTTTTGTAATAGTAATTT
Organism: Bacteriovorax stolpii; assembly: GCA_945905815.1. Classification (GTDB taxonomy): domain Bacteria; phylum Bdellovibrionota; class Bacteriovoracia; order Bacteriovoracales; family Bacteriovoracaceae; genus Peredibacter. Next base: position 7,723 of record CAMDQH010000002.1, read on the forward strand.
AAGGACTGTTCAATAAGTTTTAAGGAAAATACAGTTATGTTTTTTGAGCAATAATTTTTAACAAGGTTATTTGTGAGCTTCTGATACGCTTCTTCACTCACTTCAAATTTTTTTGCGTAGGCCCCAATTGCCTTGATGCTCGTATCGAGTCCAATATACTGAACAGTCGCTACCATTGAACGCTTGGCCTGCTTCTCCATCCAGGCAGTAGCATAAACAGGTGGAGAGTATAGTCCGCAACCCTCTTTCAAAAGTGCTCCACTGCTATAGGTACTTTGGTAGAGCCTAAGCTTCTTATTTTCGCCTTCAAGGGATTTATCGTAGATGTCACTGAAAATATAATTTAAAGGATCCTGCTGAAACTCATTTACAGCTTCACCTAAAAGAATACCCTCCACCGGAACTAAGGCGTAAAGTGTAGAACTCAAAAATAGAAGATACCCGACGAGTATGCTTTTCATAATATGCTTTATTAACTTATCGGCGAATATTTCGATAGGTTAACTATGAAAGTCATTTTACTTGGACTTATTTGCACTAGCTTCTGGTCCTTCGCGGGCCCTGGTAGTATTCCAGCTCGGGTGAATGTCGAGTCGCCCTTTGCCACACAAGACCTGCTTAGTCGAAGGGGCGAGCTAGAACCACCCTCTGAACTGTTTGGCACAAATGAACTCAACCAGGTCTTATTCTCGGATATGCATGAGCAAAATGTGAACTTGAAAAAGGTTAAGTTTTATCTTCTAAATGGAGAAACAAGGATGGCGCAAGTCCATCTACGCAAGCTTGCCTATACCGAAACAAAGCTCAAACCCATTATTTACCGATATCTTGGAATCCTTTCATTTATTGAAGGAAAGTTTCAAAAATCTTATGAATATCTAAGTGCCAAAGAACTTCAATCACTGCCTCATTATTCAAAAATTTGTGCATTAAAGGTGCTCAACCAGGTAGTGCTAAGTAATGTCACTTTGCTCGAAGATGAATGGAAACGTTGTCAGCTAGAGAGCTTTAAACATTTTAATTCCGGAAATTATGTTTGGATTGAAACTCTGGTGCAAATGAAGCTTAAACCAAGAATAGGTCTAACTAAAATACCTTTTAAAAACATTAGGCTTTCGTCATTGAATAATGATCAGCTTAAAATTTTTCTGAAGCTTGCATTGTATTTAAATCAAGAAAAGCTAATTGAGCCAGAACTTACAGATTTGGACCAAATGCAAATTAAAGACACTGAAGTTAGAGAGTTGATAGGACAATTGTATTTTCGTCTAGGCCATTTCGCAAAATCTTACCGTTTTATCGAAGATCTTGATTCGCCAAATGCAGAAAATATAAAAGGTAATCTCTATGTCTTAAGACAAAAATATGAGCTTGCTTACGCTCAATTCAAACTCGCCTTAGAAAAGAAACAGAACTCACAAAATGCTATGGAGAGGATTCTCCCTTTAGCCTGGTTATTGGGCGACTGGGAAGAAGGGGCGAAAATTGCAGAAAGAGTTATAGCCTCACCACAAACTCAGGTTAATAAGATGACCTTGATTTCTGCTTTTTATACCCAGAAGGGTGACTATGCGAAAGCAAAAGATGTTCTTGATTCTATTGTATTGCGCTCCCGCCGGGGAACTGAGATCGACGTAACTCAACTACTCAGCTTTGTGAGTCTCATGCAAAATAGGCCTGACGTGATAAAAAAACAGGCGGCGCTAAGTTGTGCTCAGTTTGATATGATCAATTGCTGGCTTAGTTTTCAAATGGATCAGTGGGACTCCTTTCCTCTAAGCATAAGACGCCCAGATAAAATGCTGGTCAAAAAAGACTGGGAGAAACTAAGCCAAGAAGATCTAGATGAGCCTCTCAAAGAAACCATTTACGTCAATCAGCTCGATATTGAGGAACTGGATGATAAATTGATAAAGCTCACGCCAGATGCCCCTTAAAATCATTATCATTCACGGACTCAACAATAATATGAATAGCTTCATTCCCCTGGCGCATAGTCTTAAAGCCTTGGGGTACGTGCCAGAAATGCTTTGCTTGCCTGGTCATGGAAGTAATCGGGAAGAAACAAGGCATATCAAAACAGCGACCGAAAACTTCGACCGAAGTATGGAAAAATTGATTCAAGGTCCCTACGCAGTTATCGCCTTTTCCCAAGGCGCACTATATCTACAATTATGGCTTGAAAAAAATAAGTTACCCTTACCGAAGGCACAAGTCCTACTTGCACCTGCACTATTCATTCGCCATTTAATGAAACTGGATATGCTCATGTCGAAGCTTCCATCGTTCATGTTTATTCCCAGCCCAATGCCTCGAAAACTCAGACGCTATAACAGCTTAAATATATGGGAATATCGAACTCTATTCAATAAGGCCAAAGAATTTCAAAAAATCAATACACCTATGAAAATCCCAACTTTAATACTAGTAGACCCTAGAGATGAATTAGTTGATGCTCAAAACATGAAGTCAGTACTGGATAACAGACAATCTGGAGCACAAATTGAATTTTATGAACGAAAATATCTTCAAGGCAGACGCCCTGGTAAGTACCACATCCTATTTCACCCTGATTATTTTACGCCTGATGACTGGGATCATTTTATAGCTAAGATCAGTTGTTTTTTTTCAGTTGAGTAAATGCAAAAAATTCGCTTTCTTATCTAGAAAGCGGGTTTAAAAATGTATCTGATATTTTTTATTAACTATTTATCAAGCGTAATTTTATAAAATCCACGGAACCCATCTCTTTTGAACTTAACTTTCTGATAGTCTGCTTTTAACAAATCATCATGAGTCAGGTGAGTTACTCCACAAGAATTATAGTCCCTTTGGATTACGCTATAATGAATTTTCTTATTCATTAAATCGCCTTGTAAGGTACATCCAAAACGTACCCATTGCCCAAGAGGAATCGAAAGACTTGCACTTCTATTTTGTGTCGAAGTGCTCCATTCTTCACTTTCCCAAGAATGACAAACGATATTATTGGCATCTTCCAGAACTAGAAAATAATTATGTCCTTTTCTTTCAAGGTCTAAAATATCTGTACCTACATCAAAAGAAATCATTGAGCTTGGCCCGATTCTGTCATGTTTAAAGCTAATATTACCTTGTGCCACTTCGTGACCTTGTTCGCAAGAATCTAACCACTCGCGTGACTGAAAATTGTATGGACCGGAATGTGAAACGCTTGCTGCTTCTCCAACAGATGCAGGAGCACGACTAGAGTGACCCGGAGAATACGGCTCAGACGCATTATTCGATTCATACCCATTATAGCGGCCATCATTTGCGACATATCCTTTTCCATATCGGTTAGCTCTTGAATCATATGGTGATTTAAAATAATGATAATTACTGTTGTGACCGTAATCTACATAGTTCTGTTTGAAGCCTCTGTTATTTTCTGGATGATCCTCTAACGCCACTAAGTCGTGGTCGTAGTCGTAATGAGCACAAGAATAAAAATTCAAAACCATAGAAAATAATAATAGGTTCTTCATAATCCCTCACTGTTTAACTCAGAAATTAATCGGAAGGAAATAAATTTTACTTTAATGGATATTAGAAAGCGCAAAAAAGGCCCAAATTGATTCCGTAACCGACAAAGGAGAGTTTCTCACTCTTGTATGGGTCAGGAAAGTTCATTGTCCCCGACTGAATTTGTCTTAACAGTAAGCCTAAAAAGAAACTCAAATTCTCTGTTGCTCTAAGATAATTATCCAAGCTAACTTCAGCTCCATAAGCGTATGTGCTTTCATTAAATGTATTATCTTTTACATATTCAAGATAAGGAATAAAGAGCCCTTTTAAAACAAGCTCGGTCTGGTATTTTCTTGTTGTTGAAAATTTGTAGCCGATCCCAGCGCCAATTTCGTAGGCCGTATATGTCACATTTGCATCGTAGGCTTTAAGTAGAGATCCCGTGAAATTATAGAGGAAGGAATCTTCCCGAGCTGCCCTTAGACCAATACTAAAGCCTTTCCATGTAATGTCTTGGTAAGTTAAAAAAGAGATATAGGACAGCGAGACATCAAGATCTGCCCTCGTTTTAAGAGGAGTGGTATCAACTAAAGAGCGATGAATAAAGCCAATCTTATGAGCAAAGACTACTTGATAAACATCCAGAGTCTGAGCAATAATTTCAAGCCTTCGACCCTTTCGAGATTTACCCATTATGTTTCTTAATTCTGGATCATAATAGACAAAAGCATCATTTGATACGACGGTGCCAGTCACATTCTCTGCAACGTTCGAAGCTAGTGTATGCACGGGTGTAACAAGAAATAAAAGAAGATATAGTAAAATAGGCATAAACCAATTTTACCTCAAACTTAAAAAAATTGGCCTGAAATAATCGAATTTTATCTTTTACTAGGCCTCAGGCTTGAACTCTTTGCCATCAAAGTTAAAGATCACTTCTTTATCATCATATTTCGTCTTAAGATTTACTGGGCGTTTCCAAATCGCAAATAAATTACGGAGCGTTTCATTTGCAAAGTTCACATCTAGATCTACGCCGTAATGGACATGATTGAGGAGAAGTTCCTTACGATTCATGTAGTTCCCATCTTCTATTTCAATGATTGGCTGTCCAAAGTTGGTTAACTGGGAAAGAAGTTTTTGTTTTATCGCATTGAAGTCTTTTGAATCAATCTCAAAGCGCCCAGAGCGTGGGTTATATTTGTATGTAAACATTTGCTGGCGTTCGCAAAAATCCGGAGTCAAAAATTCGTCGATAAAAGAAATATCATTATGCGATTTACGGACTTCGAAAATTTTCTCTCGTCCCTTACCAAGTTTGGTATCCCATTCGATTTTATCTTTCATACTTGGGCATTCATTATAGTCTTTACCAAACATCCCACGGTTCCATCGATATTCGATATCACGCATAAGCTCTATACCAACCTTATAAGGATTAATATTTTGCTTACTCATGTGCATAACACCAGCGTGTTTGTCAGCAAAATCGACGATTTCTGAAGCATCTAATGCCCTTTGAGTCATGATAGTTGAATGCCAGTAACTGGCCCAACCTTCATTCATAATTTTAGTCATTCTTTGGGGAAGAAAATAATAAGCTTCCTCGCGCAAAATCCCGAGAATATCGGCCTGCCACTCTTCTATTGGTGCATGTTGAATTAAATAGCCCAAGACATCTTTAGTACTGGCATGGGTTCTTTCGGCAGAAATATTTTCTGCGACTTCTTCTTTTTTCTCATCTTTTTTTGAAGTACGGGATTTTGTCCTCATAAAGGACTTCAGCGCCGCAGAACGGTCGTCAATTAGGTAGCCATCATCTTCAGATTCAACTTTCTCCTGATCAACTAATTCTTTGCGGCTTCTTTTAAGGGCGGACGTTTCATAGAGTTCATTGATGTCTAAAAGATTTTCCAAGGAGAGAACTTTATCAATGAAAGTTTCAACGGCATCGGCACCATAGCGGTCCATATAGCGTCGGATTTTAGTCCCATGATTGGCCATCACATCCATCATGTTTCGATTTGTATTTCCGAACCAGGCATTATTTTTGAAAAAATCATTATGTGCATATACGTGTGCCATTACAATTTTTTGATCAACCCAATTATTAGCTTGAAGTAGATAGGCATAACAAGGATTGGTATTTATAACCATTTCATAAATTTTTTGCAAACCATAGGCATAGCCTTTAGAAAGCTGATCGTAGTCCATACCAAATTTCCAATGAGGATATCGTGTAGGAAAGCCACCTTGAGCGGCAAGGATGTTAATTGTGTCGTAATCACAAACCTCAAAAACTTGTGGAAAAAAATCCAAACCATAATCTATGGCATATTTCTCAATTTGATTTTTAAGCGCCAGCAGTTCACCCGAAATTGGCTTCGTTCGGATCATTTATTTCCCCTTGCCTAGGAAGTCTTTAATGGAATCAAGGATTCCTTCTTTATTCTTAATTTTGCTTAAAGTAAGCTTCTCATTATCTGCACCATATTTTGCAGTAAGGTCCTTATAAAACTGACCTGAACCGTAACGACTCTCAACCTGGCCATAGCAAAATACATTCGAAGCAGGAAAGATATGATTATCCAAAAGATCTAGACACAATTTTGTGTCATCGGCCGACCAGTTATCGCCATCAGAGAAATGGAAAGGATAAATATTCCATTCATTTGGATTGTAATCTTTGTCAATGATCTCTTTGCATAAACTATAGGCAGAAGAAATAAGAGTTCCTCCGCTCTCGCGAGTGCGGAAAAATGTATGTTCATCAACTTCTTTCGCAGTTGCATCGTGAATGATATATCTGATTTCAATGTCTTTATACTGAGATTTTAGCCACAAATTAATCCAAAACGATTCTGTCCGGACAATTTCTTTTTGCTCATCACCCATGGAACCAGAAACATCCATCATGTAAATCACTACTGCAGCGTTCTGCATTTCTACTTTTGTATCCGATGCTCTATAACGAAAATCACGACGAATTGGAATAACCGCTGGATTTTCAGGATCATAAGAATCAGATGAAATCTGACGCTTAAGCGCCTGCTTATATGTTCTTCTTAAATGACGAAGGGAATCTGGTCCTGTTGTACCGATATTTGTGAAACGATTCACTTCAGATTTAAGAGATTTTTTACCTTTCGGCTCGATATTAGGGAGAGCAAGTTCCTCGCCTAAAATTCTCGCTAATTCCTCAAGTGAAAGCTCAACTTCTAATTCCTTATTACCTTCACCCTCACCAGTCTCACCTTGACCAGACTGACCATTAGGATCCTGCTGTCCGTTAACCGGATCACCAGGTTTTCCCTGACCCTGCCCCATTCCGCCTTCGGATTTGTCACCAAATTTGAAACGAGGAATATCGATGCTAGGCATCGGCACCGTAAATTTATCAGTTCCCTTCGGAATTATCTGGGATCCGTGAGAAACATACTTGCGTAAGTTATCACGGATTTTCCCTTTTACGATTTTCCGAAAGCGGGCATGATCACGTTTTATTGGATGATCCACTCACAAACCCCTTATGACTTAATTGAGTCGCCCTTGGCAAAAATGCTGGCCACAAAGTTAAGAGCATCAGTTGCGCAAATATCACAGTAACCAAAGTTCTTAATCAAGCGGCTCTTAACTACTTCAATTTTCTCCTGGGTTTGTTTATCAACCACATTGGAAATAATCGTAGTAAGTTTAATCGTATCGCGCTGATCTTCAAAAAGTTTTAACTCAAGAGCTCTATGAAGACGCTCATTCATTTTGTAATCAAATTGTTTCCCTTCAATAGCAAGAGCACCAATATAATTCATAAGCTCGCGACGAAAATCGTCTTTACGAGACTCAGGAATGTCTATTTTTTCTTCAATTGCGCGCATGAAACGCTCATCCGCTTCTTCTAATTTATTAGAATACTTGTTACGAATTTTCTCTTTCTGCGTATAGGCCTTAACGTTATCAACATAATTGGCACATAGAGTTTGAATCGCAGATTCATCAACAGAGATTGCTTTTTGAACATCATTTTTGACGATATCTTCATATTCTTGGCGACAAACGGCCAACATCTCACGGTACTGATCCAGTTGATCAGGGGAATTTACCAAAGCGTGGTGTTTAAGACCTGATTCAAGTTCATTAAACACCATGAATGGATTCAAGCAACCAACATGACCATTCTTCACCAATGCATTTGAAATTTTATCTTGAATATAACGAGGAGAAATACCCTCAAGACCTTCGCGAACGGCTTCTTTACGAAGCTCTTTCACATTGTCTTCGTTATAACCAGGAAGAGTCTTACCGTTATAAAGTTTCAACTTTTGAAGTTTTGTAAGGTCTGACTTTTTAGGCTCTTCTAAACGCGTGAGAATTGCCCATGTAGAGGCCATCTCAATAGTGTGAGGAGCAATGTGAATATTCGGTATCGTATCTTTATTATAGTCTTTGCGATAAATTCGAGTTTCTTGATCAAGACGTGTAATATAAGGCACATCAATTTTCACAGTACGGTCGCGAAGAGCTTCCATAAATTCATTTGATTGTAGCTTGCGATATTCTGGCTCGTTGGTGTGACCTAGAATGACAAGATCAATATTGGTTTGAGCGAATTTTTTAGGTTTGATTGATTGCTCTTGAGAGGCACCTAATAAATCATACAAGAATGCCACATCAAGCTTTAACATCTCGATAAACTCAACGATACCACGGTTGGCGATATTGAATTCTCCGTCAAAGTTAAAGGCTCGTGGATCTGAATCAGACCCATATATCGCAATTTTACGATAGTTAATATCACCGGTTAATTCGGTTGAATCTTGGTTCTTTTCATCTTTTGGTTGAAACGTACCAATACCTCGACGATCTTTTTCAGACAGGATGAGTCTCTTAACACGAAGGTGTTTCATAACCTTGTTCCAGTCGCCATTATATTTGAGCATAAATTCATTCAAAATGAATCTACAAGCTGGATTAACTTCACCTTTAATTTTTACTTTATAAATAGATTTATTTACTTTTGCGAGTTCAACAAGAAAACGATCTCGAACTTCTAGAGGAAGAAGTTTTAGAGGCTCTTCATGCATCGGACTTGCAAAAACTTTTTGTCCACCAAGAATTTGTGACCCTTCATCATCAACCCATTCGTAGGTATAAAGTGCCCCTTCATCAGTGCGGGAATAATGCTCCAAACCTTTCTTTAAAAGGCGAGAAACCGAAGATTTTGCAGAACCAACAGGGCCATGAAGAAGAAGAACCCTCTTCTCCGTCCCGTATCCCAAAGCTGCTGATTGAAAAAAGTTAACCATCTTCATTAAGTGAACATCGATACCAAAGATGGCATCTTTTCCATTTTCAAAAGGGTCATCAAAAAAGTGATAACGGATTACGTCTTTCTTATATTCAGTGTACTGAGAAGTACCAAAGCTAATAATCATGTCGTAAATGCGCTGAAAAGAATTTCGCGCGATCTTGGGATCTTTCATCACCATATCTACATAATCTTGAAAAGTTCCCTGCCAATGCAGATGTGAGAAATCTTTTGGATTGTAGTGTTGTGAGATAAAGGATTGAATATCGAAATTTGCCATGGACTCCCCCTGAGGCAGTTTTGGGCAGATAAGCCCTTAATTTATTGTACCCGCTAAGGTTATCTTCTCCAAACATATCCGCCAAGTCGGCAAAAGATAGTTAAAAACTGGACGGTTTCAATCATCTATCTCCCTCGTTGAGTTTGTGTTTGACTATAATCGACTTCACTCTATCATTAAGGGGTATACAACTTTTTTTAGGGTCGAAATGGGAATAATCAGTGCTGGTGATTCTGATATTGGTAGAAAACGAAAGACAAATCAAGATTCGATTTTCGTAGATAATAAGCATCATTTTTTTGCTGTTGCAGATGGTATGGGTGGACACAGCGGTGGTGATGTTGCCTCGCAACTTGCCGTGAAAGTTATGCCGGAATTTATGGCAAAGAACCCATCGATGGAAGCCCAGACCTTAATGAGAAATGTTATTTTTGAAGTAAATCGATCCATTTTGGAAAAAGCAGAAGAGGAACCAACCCTCCACGGAATGGGGACCACCTTGTCAGCAATTTACGTTAGTGGTCCGACATTAGTAGTCGGAAATGTCGGCGATTCGCGTGTTTATATGGTTAACGCCAATAAGATTTACCAAATGACACGTGACCATTCTTTTGTACAAGAAAAGCTCAATATGGGCATCTATACTCGTGAAGAAGCTGTAAAAGACCCTCAAAAAAACGTTCTTGTGCGTTCAGTAGGTTTTGAGGCCGATCTACAGGTGGATGTTTTCAATTACCGGATATGTAAAAATGATATTTTCATGATTTGCTCTGACGGATTGCATGGCAAAGTCAGTGATGCCGATATTCTTCATATTATTCAGAAAAATATTACCGATCCGTCAAATTGCACTTTGGACGATGTTAAAGGGGCAGTTAAAGAGCTCATCCAGCAGGCCAATGACAATGGTGGACAAGACAACATTTCGGTAATTGTGGCAGTCGCCCAAGCCTAGAGAATCTCAACATAATTGTTCCCAATTCTTCCTCTTAGACTTAAAATAATCTGCATGGATAAATACTACACCGTGATGGTTGTCCCCGAGAAACAAAAAGGGGTCAAAACCTTTCGCATCCCAACAGCATTGTTTAAATCTCTCGCCTTCTTGAGCGTGATGTTTTTTATGCTTATGGGAGTTCTGGCCTACGATTATTGGAAAATTCTTCAGCAAGTTTATGAGAACAAACATCTGTCGATTGAAAATCGACAATTAAAAGAACAGATTCAACTTTTTCAGATGAAGATGAACACCTTGGCAGATGACTTAAAACGAATTAATACATTTGAAAAAAAATTACGTGTGATAACTGGGCTTGAAGACGTTAGTTCTAAAGGTGCTCTTTTTAAACCTGAGAAAGAACCGGACAAGGATGAAACTTTTTCATTAGACGATCTCAATACCTCCCTTGATCTTAAAATCGACACTGAATCAATTGAAGACCAACCAAAGTTCAAAGAACTCAAAACTCTTTACGATAAAAAAATTGCAGCTAATCTTGGTCTAGAAAGAAGTTATCTGTTAACTAAGCAATGGTCTGACCTTGCCCGTAGAAGTTTTGCTCTTTCATCTGACTATGCCAAATTTGACTTCAAGTATTCACAGGTTAAAGACATTGTTTCAAATATTGAAAGCAACATCCATGAATTAGATGAGTACTTGCTAGACAAGGATTCATTTCTTAACTCAACACCAACAATACTTCCTGCCGATGGTTGGATAACGAGTTATTTCGGTCAGCGTATATCGCCCTATCTGAATAAATTAAAAATGCACGAAGGTTTAGACGTTGGTGCCCCATACGGGACCCCAGTTCATGCTCCGGCCGACGGTATCGTTACCTTCTCAGGAGAAAAAGCTGGATTTGGAAAGTTTGTTCAAGTTGATCATGGCTATGGAATTGAAACTATTTATGCCCATAATCAATCTTTGAGTGTGCGACCTGGACAAAAGGTAAAACGTGGACATCTTTTGTCAGCAGTTGGGAACACTGGACACTCTACTGGCCCCCATCTTCATTACGAAGTACGAGTTAACGGCATCGCCGTTGATCCATTATATTTTATATTAGATTAGATAAAGAAAAGGTTTTCTATTATGTTACATTCGATGATGCGCAAATTTTTTGGGACAAAGCAAGACCGAGACATGCGTGCCCTTAAACCAATTTTAGATCAGGTCAACTCTTTGGAACACAAATACAAAGTAATGACTGACATCGAGCTTCAATCTCAAACCCAAATATTTAAAGAGAAACTACAAAAAGGCAATACAACAATTAGCGATATTCTTCCAGATGCTTTTTCCGTTGTACGTGAGGCCAGTCTTAGAGTTTTAGCGATGAGACATTTTGATGTTCAAATTCTTGGTGGACTTATTCTACATGAAGGAAAAATTGCTGAGATGAAAACAGGTGAAGGTAAAACCCTGACCGCCACTCTTCCACTTTACTTAAATGCGTTAGCTGGCCGTGGAGCACACCTCGTAACCGTCAATGATTATCTAGCTCAACGAGATTCGCATGAAATGGGAAAACTTTATACTTGGTTGGGATTAACAGTTGGTTGCATCGTTTCTAATATGGATGATGAAGATCGTAAAGCCGCTTATCAAGCCGACATAACATACGGAACAAACAACGAATTTGCTTTCGATTACCTTCGTGACAACATGAAGTTTGATCTCAATGATTATGTTCAGCGAGAGCATCACTATTGTATTGTAGATGAAGTAGATTCAATTCTGATCGATGAGGCACGTACTCCCCTATTAATTTCTGGGCCTTCAGAAGGTGATACACGCATGTATGGCGTGGTAGATAAAGTTATTCCACAACTTATAAAAGACAAACATTACACTGTCGACGAAAAGGCCCGCTCATCAGTCCTTACCGAAGACGGTATTATTCGTATTCAGGAAATCATGCAAATCGGTAACCTGTACGATATGCGCAACATTGAAATTCTTCATCACGTAAACCAGTCATTGCGTGCCCATACTCTATTTAAGAATGAAGTTGATTACGTTATTCGTGACGGCAAGATCATTATTGTAGATGAATTTACCGGTCGTATGAAGGAAGGCTCGCGTTGGTCTGATGGACTACATCAGGCAGTTGAGGCCAAAGAAGGCGTAGAAGTAAAGTCTGAAAACCAAACTCTTGCTTCCATTACTTTCCAAAACTATTTTCGCCTTTACGGAAAACTCTCAGGAATGACTGGTACGGCAGATACAGAAGCTGAAGAATTTATGAAAATTTACAGCTTAGAAGTGGTTGTGATTCCTACTAACGTACCCATGATCAGAGATGATCAGGCAGATGTTGTCTATGCTTCAAGAAAGGCCAAGTATGAGGCCGTGTCTAAATTGATTCTTGAATGTCACGCTAAGGGACAGCCAGTACTAGTTGGTACAATTTCGATTGAATCTTCAGAGCTTATTTCACATTTTCTCACCGAAAAGGGCATCAAACATGAAGTCCTAAATGCTAAGAACCACGCTCGTGAAGCTGAAATCATTGCTCTGGCCGGACAATCTGGCGGGGTAACAATTGCAACCAATATGGCCGGGCGAGGAACAGATATTAAACTTTCTGAAGAAACAAAAAAATCAGGGGGTCTTTTTATTATTGGAACCGAACGACATGAATCTCGTCGTATTGATAACCAACTCCGTGGTCGTTCTGGTCGTCAAGGTGACCCTGGTAAATCTAAATTCTTTCTCTCTCTTGAAGATGATTTGATGAGGATCTTTGGTTCGGACAGAATCAAAGGCATCATGATCAAGCTTGGTATGAAAGAAGATGAGCCCATTGAACATAATATGATTACCAACGCCATTGCCAAGGCCCAAAAGAAAGTTGAGACACACAACTTCGACATACGTAAGCATCTATTAGATTTTGATAACGTCATGAATGAACAGCGTAAAGTTATCTATAAAATCCGCCGAGATATTTTGAATGATGAGGCAAATTCAGAACTCATTCATGATTTCATGGACGAAGTGGCTTTTAATCTTGTTGAACAAATTAAACCGGAGAAGAAAGTAACTCTTCGTGAATATCCTTGGGAAGACATCAATATCAACATGAAAGCAGTTTTTAATATTGATAAGCTCCTTAGTGCTGAAGAATGCTCAAAGGAAACCCAAGGTGATATTTATGAATATTTTAAAAAAGCAGCTAATGAAGCCCTAAATAATAAGTTCAAATCTTTTGAGGCTGAACAGGTTAAATATACAAACCGTGAAGTCTTACTCGCTACTTTTGACCAATTCTGGAAAGACCACCTACTTGCCATGGACCATTTGAAAGAAGGTATTAATCTTCGTTCTTATGGCCAAAAAGATCCTTTAGTTGAATACAAGCGTGAAGCGTTCACTCTTTATGAGAGTATGAAAGATGCCATTAAGCGGGCAGTAATCGAACGGATTTCTCATATTAAGCTTCTTACAAAAGAAGAAATCGATGAGATTCATAAACAACAAGAGGCCATGCTTGATGCACAAATGAAGGCCCATCAACAAGCTGAACAATCCAAGCAAATGGAAGACGAAAAACGAATCATTCGTGCCTCAGTGAAAGTTGGCAGAAATGATCCGTGTCCATGTGGCTCGGGGAAAAAATTTAAGGCCTGTCACGGAGCTTAAGGAGCTTTTCTGAGTAATGATAAAAAGGATATGACCAGGATTGAAGACTTAGGAGAATATCTCCATGAACTTGGTAAGAATGAAGAGGACGCATCAACCTCAGACTCTTCCGAAGTTCCAGAGATACCTACCGAAGAAATCGATTTTGGCTCAACGGACTTCGCGACGTCTGAAGAATCATCTTTCAATACTGAAGAAACCACTTTTACAAGCGAAGAGACAACTGACTTTGGAGCTACAAACTTTGGATCGACGGATTTCGAAACTACTGAAGAAGTATCTACTGATGACCCTTTCTCAATTAAAGAGACACCTTCTTTTTCAGAATCAGCACCGGTAGCGGAATATATTTTAAATCCTGCAGAAGATTCATTTTTTGAATCGGACAATGAAACTGAAGACGAGTATATTCCCGAGCAGGTAATTTCAAAAGCTCCGGAGCAAATCTACAAATCCCCTGAAAATTTTGAGGATCTAAAGAAATTTGCTGAGAATACAAGCGTTTCTGGTATGGGTGCTGAAGGGAATCCTTCTTTCAGTGTTCTCTTAAAAAACATACGTTATATAGAAGATGTGAATGATATATTGGCCCTAATGAAAGAACTGGGGCTTTTAAGTGACCCCGAAGAGCAGATTCGACAAAGACTCATGAGGGGACATCTTCTCGTTCCTCGTATTTCTGAATATGCTGCAATCTTTCTGGCCCATAAACTACGCCGGTTTGATATTGATATTCAAGTTGGACTCTCCGATGAAATTCATCCTCCTAAGCATCAAGAGGCTCCAGAAACGGGACTAGTTTCAAAATTTACACTTTATCAAAATCAAACACATCATTTTCATTTTGATGACCCAAAGCTTGAAATCTCTCAGATCATTGTTGCCGCAACTTCTAATCTTGAGGGCCATCAGGTTATTCGTTATCTCGGTGTAGCGTCTGAACACAAAATGCTAGATGGCCATATTGTAGAAGACGAAGACTCTGCAGAGATACCTCGTTATTATTCAGAGCTCGCCCAGAAATTAAAAGCTCATGCTCTTAAGGCCAATGCAAATGCAGTAATAGGACTTAACTATCAACTAACACCCCTACCTGCAGAATACGGCATGATTGGAAGCAAATACCGTCTAAGCTGCACTGGAAATTTAGTCTGGGTTAATAAACTATGAAAGAATATGATGTCGTCATCGTTGGTGGCGGAATCAATGGTTGCGGTCTTTTGAGAGATCTTGCGCTCAATGGTGTTAAAACGTTACTTGTTGATAAAGGCGATTTTTCATCACAAACTTCTCAAGGTTCTTCCAAAATGCTTCATGGAGGAATACGCTATTTAGAGACCTTTGATTTCGGCTTAGTTCAAGAGGCCTTAGAAGAAAAAAATCTCTGGCTCAAACTGACTCCTCATCTTTGTTTTGAAAGAGAATTTTACCTGCCACTCTATCGATATTCTAAATACGCGCCATGGATGCTTCAGGCGGGACTTTTTTTATATGATTTTCTTTCTCATTTTCAAAATCGTCCGCATGCCATGTTGGATGCAGAGGAAACTATGCGAACTCTCCCCTCAATTGATCCGAAAGGACTGAAAGGGGCCGGTAAGTATTTTGATGGGATTGTTGATGATGCGAAATTGTCTCTTGAGTGTTTATATGATGCTCTCCTTGAACCACAAGTGGATGCCTTAAGTTATCATGAAGTTATTTCCACCACTAAAACAAGTGAAGGCTATAACGTTACCATTCAAGATCGAACTAAAACAAAACTTGAAACGGTAAAAGCTAAATATATCGTTTTTACGACTGGGCCTTTCTCAGACAAACTTTTACCTTCGCTTGGCATTCCATGGACCCCACAACTAATGCCATCAAAAGGCATTCACTTATGGCTAAAAGAAGGCTCAATAAGTGTTAAAGGGTCAGTTGTTCTTACAACGAAAGATAATCGTGTCGTTTTTGTCATTCCTCAACGTGGCGCCATCTTAGTAGGCACAACTGAAACCGAAGTTGATCAGGAAATATTCGACATAAAGGCTTCGCAAAAAGAAATCGATTACTTATTATTAGTTCTGCAGCAGTATTTTCCGAACTCAAATTTAAATATTGATTCCATTATTTCTACTTTTGCGGGAGTAAGACCTTTGGCAAGAGAAGAAGGTAGTCAGCATTCTCTGGGAAAAGTTAGTCGACACCATAAAATTTACCGTCCAACATCTCATTCTTACGTCATGATTGGTGGCAAATACACAACGTTCAGAAAGATGACTCAAGAATTAGCTCGGGAAATAGTTCCACGACTCGGTCTTCGCTATAAACCAAATTTAACTCTTAATCCACTAAGACAACATTCGATTATGCCTACTTTTGGTAAGCAACCAAAGCTGACACTTGATATGGTTAAAAATATTATCGCCACTGAGAAAGTGACGACATTTGATGATTTAGTTATGCGCAGATTATCTTTGCTAGAACATCCTTCAACCATCAAAGATGTTATGGGAATTCCAGCTGATCAAATCAAGGCCTTGTTTCAAAATCTATAAGAAATTGCAATCATGACACGAGGACCGGAAACGACTCTATTAAGAAGGTCTCCTGATGTGTCATCTTTATAATATTTTTCTGTTCGTGTGTAATAATCCACCATCATACGAACCCCAAAACCTTCCACGGTATAGAACTTATACCCAAAACCAAGCGAAAAACCACTCGATGAACCATAGTCTGAAGTCTCTCCAGCAGTGCCCTGATAAGTTGCTTTAACTGTTCCATAATTTAAGGCCAAATGAAAAAACGGTATAAAATCATTGGCAATGGAAGGAAGTTTGGTTGGATGCCAATTGGCCCCAATTCCAAATTCATGCAATTCATTAGTTATACCTGCTCTGTCTAGGCCCTGTGAATTCTCTCTCATAAGTGCCAATTCTCCAATCAGAGAGAACCGTGAATACCACTCACGCAATTTTTTTGGATAAAACTCCCCACCAAAACCAAGGTGGTAAATGGATTGGGAATTATTATATGACTGACTACCGGTACTTTTTGATTGGGAGCTAAGACCTGAGATATTTATAAATCCATACACTTCTTCATTCCTATCAACAATAGAAGTTGGAACATAATGATCTTCTAGCGCATGGTAATCAGCGCAAAGTAAGGCCGTGTTAGCAGCAGAGTTCAAGTCTTGAGCACCATCAGCGAGTGGAATCCCTAGACTGACAAGGTCTGATCCCCCTCCTCCACCTGTCGCTGGCAAATCTTCCTGAACAAGTGCCTGAGTTTCATCTTTTGTTATTTTAACTGGGGGAGTAATTTTTAGACTCATGACGGAATCATTCACAATAAAATCCGCATTTACAAGACGATAAATAGACCAAACAGACCTAGTAGGTGAAACTTTTACGCAAACTCCTCGGGCAACAATTCCTGCTGTCACAATAAATTTGGCATGGTCACCCTCAACTAAACCATCCTCGGTTCCACGATTAATCATAACTGTTTTTTTAGTTTCAGATACCTTAACAACCCTAGAAGTCAGCTTTTCATCAACTTCTAGTGCCAAGGCAATAGAAGGGATGAGAAAAAAAAGACAAATTAAATTCTTCATGATTATCCTCAAAATGCGTAAGCGAGACCGACACCAAATTTAGCTTCGGCCAGACTTGCTCTGTCTGGCAAAACTGAACCTAGCTTACTGGCCTCGTATCTTTCAATTTTTATTGTTTCCATACTTGCTTGAATTCTTATCCCTACTCTATTGCGCATATAATATTTAAAACCCGCACGAAAGCCCGGAAATGAGATGACTGTATAATTGGCCTTCTCATCTGGAGTTGGAGCATTTGCGCTCGCAAATCCTGATCTTATATAGGTTCCTAGATACACAATCGGTGACTCCACTACATAGGGCGCATAAATCGGATACCAGTTGGTGCCCAAACTTAATGAATATTCGTTAAGATCAGCATTAAATCCGCCAGCTTCAAAAGCTGTATAATTTAAACGGAAAGTTCCATCCAAGGTAAAGCGCTCAAGCGTTTCATGTTTTAAAAAAGGAACTATCTCAAAATCTAGTTCCTTCGAATGCCGCGAATCCCTTTGATACAAAGGATCACTGCTTGTCTGAGCGTCAGTAAGGTTTAGCCCGTACTCAAACGTGAGAGCAAAACGGGATGGTTTTGAAATTACTTTAACCCTTCGGTCTTTTTCTTGAAGAACAGAAACCTGACTCAAAACTTGTTTCAATTCCTCATCAGAATAATCCTCTGACCAACTTTCGCCTTTTTCTAAAATTGTACGGTAAAGCTTAGCATCGGCACTGGACTTAGCAGACTCCTTACGTAGAAACTTATTATATTCATTATCATATTTTCCATTAGCAACAAATTCATTGGCAAACTCAGTCTTGCGTTGTTTCTCGTAAAAAGTATCGTAATTAAAATCAGGATCATTCACTTTTTGGAGATAGGCAGTAATAAGTTTTTCAAATGTCGCGAGTCTTAATTGCCGACGAAACTCTTCTTTGTTTGCGCTTTTATAAAGTGATGATCGATACATTGATCCGAAATTTTCATTCCAAACCTCTAAATCTATTAGATCAGCATCCGTATCTGAAATAATATGAGAATCATGGGCATGTTCCATTTGCTCATATTTGTGTCCAAGCTTACTAAGACGATGCATATCATCAGTAACAGCATCATTTCTTTGCTCGATAAACTTCTTCTTATCGTTCACAACAGTAATGCGGCCAAGAGTGGGAGTCTTCCTACCGCTTAAAACGTGGGACTCAGATAGGACTAAAAATTTGTCGCCAGGAACCAATAGGTCTTGATCATAAACTTTGTACAGAATCCATACAGATGAATCAGTAGTCATTTTGATGTTTCTGGCCTTTGCGACTGGAACTAATCTTAAGTCACGAGTTTCTGGGGAATGAATTTGTTTAACTACAACTGCATAGTCGCCACTTCTAATTCCATCCAGTCCACCCAGATTAAAAACGACAGTTTTGCCACTAGCAGATTGGTTAAGTAACCTGGCCTCGGATACGGCCCAAGCAGGTAAAGTTATGACTATGAGCGAAATGGCGTATATCGTCATCCTTAACATGAGCTCATTCTTCCTTGAGAAATTGTCTTGTCTTAAAATATTGTTACATCGAAATAACAGTATGAAAACACTCAATTTTCTCTCTTAGTCATTTAATTTGATAAACTTTAAGTACTTGATAAAGCATTGAAAAAACACTATAAAGAGTCATTGTTTCCAAAAAGGATTAATTGCATGGGTTATCGTTCTAAAAGAAGACGTGAAAAAGTAACGTACAATTACACGTGTTCACTCACAAATGAAGAATTTGTTCTGACTGAAAAAGCAGAGAATCCTAAAGAACTTCTTTCAGTTAAGGCTTACTACGAAATGAATCCAGAAATGGATGATCGTCCGGCCGTGGTGAAAAAGAAATTAGGCTTACCTACTCTTGAAGAAAAACACTAAGCGAGCACTCAGATGGAAAGACGCAAAGTCATCATCATCGGAACAGGTCCCGCTGGATTAACCGCTGCGATTTATGCTGCAAGAGCTGATTTAAAACCTTTAATTATGGAAGGTCATGAGCCAGGTGGACAATTAACTCTAACAACTGAAGTTGAAAACTTTCCTGGTTTCGAAAATGGAGTCATGGGCCCTGAGCTTATGATGAATATGAAGAAACAAGCAGTTCGGTTCAACGCAGAATTCCTTTCGGTCATGAGTACTGATGTAGATTTATCAAAAAAACCATTTAAAGTAACAGCTAGTAACGGAATTACCTACGAAGCGGATTCAGTTATTATTTCAACCGGTGCTTCTGCTAAATGGTTGGGTCTTCCAAAAGAAAAAGAACTTACTGGCCGTGGTGTTTCAACATGCGCGACTTGTGATGGTTTTTTCTACCGTGATAAAATCGTTCACGTGGTGGGTGGTGGAGATACTGCGATGGAAGATGCTACTTTCATAACGAAGTTTGCCAAAAAAGTTTATATTATTCATCGTAAAGATACCCTACGAGCTTCGAAACCGATGCAGGAACGTGCCTTTAATAATCCTAAGATTGAATTTATTTGGGATTCTACTGTTACAGAAATTCATAACAATGAATCTGGCGTTAATGGTATTACAGTTGAAAATTTGAAAACTGGCGTAAAGCAAATACGTGATACTGATGGTCTCTTTTACGCCATCGGACACACTCCAAATACTGGCTTCCTTAAAGGCCAAATTAATTTGGATCAACACGGATTTATCAATACTCAAAACGGTCCAGAAACAAATATTCCAGGTGTTTTTGCCTGTGGTGATGTGCAGGACTCCTATTACCGTCAGGCGATAACTGCAGCTGGCTCTGGATGTCAGGCCGCGATTAAGGCCGAGAGATTTCTAGAAGGGCATTGATTGAATTTGCCTCATATCCCCACATTAAAAAATAGAACTCTAGAATTTTACCAGAAAAACGAAGTAGCAGTTTCTATAGGTGTATTTGTATTTGGTTTCGTATTTGACCTTCTGACTCTCGGCCGAATAGATGACTTACTAAACCTTGTTCAGCAGGCCATTTATTTAACGATACTCGGGACTCTTTTAATTTGTGAAGTCCGAGTTGAAATCGGAACTCTAACCTTATCTGGTCGTGGACAAAAATTCTGGCAATACCATGATTTAGTCGTCCATTTTTTATTTGGCTCACTTTTGTCAGTATATACAATTTTTTATTACACATCAGCTTCTGCCATTACATCTTTCTTTTTTATCTTACTACTGGCCGGCCTGATGCTTGCCAATGAAGTACCACAGTTTCAAAAACTTGGACTTCCTGTCAGAGTCATTCTCTACTCAATCTGCGTTCTATCCTACTTTTCCTTTTTTTATCCCATCCTTATGGGCCATGTTGGGGCAATCCCCTTCTGGCTAGGATTTTTAACATCCGTTATGGTGTTGGGACTCATTTGGAGACTCAACTTCAAAGGATCAAGTTCAATAACAGTTCTCAAAAGGAACGTTCTACTTCCAGCAATTGGTATCCATGTCTTCTTTTTATTGGGGTACTACACATCACTTATTCCACCAGTTCCAGTCGCCGTAAAAAAAATCGGGATCTACTATAAATTAGAAAAAAATGATGGCAAGTATATAGGATCCTATCTGAGACCATTTTGGAATTTTTGGGGTAAAGGTTCACAGGATTTCCAGACACGAATGGGAGACCAACTAACAGTCATTTTATCTATTTTCTCCCCTGGGAACTTTGAAGATAAAGTTTTTTTAAAATGGTACCTTGATGATGAAAAAGAAGGTTGGATACTTCATGACAGTATCCCAATGACCATACTGGGCGGAAGAGATGAAGGGTTTCGAGGTTTTGGAAAGAAATCAAATTATCAAAATGGTGACTGGCGCGTGATTGTAGAAACTTCTGATGGCCGGGAAGTCGGTCGGATCAACTTTACCATCGAGACCGATGAATCAGCTGATCCGAGAGAATTCAAGCAAGATATTTTTTAGTTTGTAATCTGTACGATTTTCTCGCCGTTGATAATTACAACTTTGTATTCCTGAGGATCAACTAACTTATAATTTGTATTTAGAGTTAGATCATTGCAATCCGGGACTCTTTTAACCTGGAATGAAAAATCTTTTTCATTTTCTTCTATCGCTAGATAATCCCACATAAGAATTTCAGCTGTAAGCGCCTGCCGACTAACAGTAAAATGCAGATCTCCACATTCTAGGAAAACCCTCTTACCATTAATGAGAATTTCTATAGCATCAGGGAAGTTTTGACGAGGGTAAGACACCACCCACTTACGATTGCACCCAGAAGTTGACTTATTTTTAATGCAAGAAAGGGCATCAAATGATCTAAGGGTTGCAGGATCTTGTACAGGGGCCCCTTTTCCACAACCAACAACTGTAAACAGACTTAGTATAACTAATAGGAAACACGCTCTCTTCACATCTACCCCGTTGTCTAAGATATTAAATATACAAAAGGATTTCAGTTCTCAGTAAACCTGACAAGTAAAATCTGCATTAGCTTAACTTGAGCAAAAATGACCACTAAGAAATACCTTTGACACATACACTCGATTTCTGAAAAAATAATTAAGTCAACTCTTCGCTAAAGGATTAGCGAGGAAGAGATTACGGCCATTTTGCGAGAAACCAAGGAAGGTGACATGCAGACGACTCTTTTTAACTACACGACTCTCTCTACACGGTTGGAAAAATCCACCAGAACTCTTTTTGTCACACTAAATCGTCCAGATTGGAATAATTCTTTTCGATTGGAAATGTTATTTGAATTAGAATCTTTATTCGCTTGGTGCACGACGAGAGTTGAAATTAACACTATTTTTATAGACTCATCTTCGGCCAATTTCTCAACTGGCCTTGACCTTGACTCTCTTTCATCTTTATCTGCAAACCAATTACACAAAATAAATACTAAACTTCATAAAATTATTTTCTCAATGATGCAATTACCTCAGACAATTGTTATGGACCTTGGACATGGATGTGAAACCATCGCTTCAGAATTTGCGTTGGGTGCTGATATTCGCATTGCTCATAAAGATGCCAAGATTAGCTTTAATCACTGCCGTTACGGGCTAGTTCCAGCTGCGGGAGGAATGAGCATGCTATCAACATTGATCGCTCCCAGCTTCTCACGTGCCTGGATTCTATCTGGTGCTACTATTAGTGAATCAGCTCTTACTCAGTCTGGATTTTTAACCGACACATACTCAGAAAATAAAAATGAAATCATCGCTAAGACTTTGGGAGAAATCGCAAACCTTGCGCCAGTCCAACGTATCCAGTCCAAGCTTGGACTTTTTGAAACACTTCGTGCTCAGTTTGAATCCGGTATTGTTATGGATAGTAAAATTGCAAAAGCATCTATGGTTTCAGAAGACTGGAGAACTAAAAAACCAGAAGAGAAAAACTTTGAGTTTATGCCAGCTAAATCAATGTCATATACCGTTAAGCTTTCATTAATTAAAAATGAAGAAACTACGACTACCGAACATTAATTATATTACCAACAGATAGTAGTCAAACGACTAGGGGTAGTATCCCAGATCATTTTCTGACCTGATTTTGGCAAGCCGTCACTTGAATAATGAACAACGTATTCCATTGAAGACGAATAATTAGAGTCGTAGATACCAAAGACAACCTTATCTAAAGTTGATTTTTTATAAAAGTTAGTCACTGAATGAACACCGACGACATGGCCGTAATATAGCATCAACGGCCAACGACCAAGACCGAGACGGCGGCGAAGACTTTCAACGTTGAGATGTAAATTGATTCGACCATGATTTGATGTCACTGGATTATCATTTATAAGAAGAAACTGTTCTAGATTCCAAGATATTTCACGAACCGCAATATCCAAATTATAATCAATAGCGTTTGCTAAAAATACGCTTTTTTGAGCACGACAAAATTCGTTCAAATTGGCGTAACCAGTAATTTCAACTTTCCTTGATATCTTACAGCCACCCGAATGATAACGTCGCAATTCTGAGATTGCTCCCAATGTTTCATTCAAAGTCATTTTTGCTTTTGTGGGACTAAATTTTGCATGTTCATGAAAAGCGGAAACAAGCCCAGACATCCCCTGACAGACACCTTTACTCGCGCCTAATTCACCCAAGGGACCAAATTTCTTAAGAGCTGGGTCTCCATTTTTAAAACAAAGCCCATCTTTCTCAATGGAGAAGGTGCTTGCACCAGCTGAGATGCTTAAAATGACCAAGTAAAAACATAAAATGTTTTTCATATTGGTGATTATACCAATACTCTGACCTTCCACGGCTTCACCTTGTAAGTATTACAATCCGACTCAATTACTCGAATTTATTGATTATTATTTAATAAGATGGCATCTCATCATGGCCGTCATAAATGAATTATGCGACCAGGTCAAATCAACTGCACCCTGCATAATACCGGTCTCATGGTTAAACTGCTCAGAGATATGTCCCTTACGATCGGAGTGAAAAAGTGCCCGTTTAAACTGTTTTTCCGTCAATTCAGATAAATCTTTTGCAAGAACCTTAGTGAGTTCACCATTTTTGGCCAACTCGTCTTTTAAGAGACAAAAATATTCACCCAGTGCAAGAGTTGAAAGAAACCAAGGATTGCCTAAAGCCGAAGTCTGGTAGCCATCATACCGATCTTCAGGGTAGCGACCGATTCCAACACCCAAATCAACATACTTTTTATTCACAGGATAGATACCTGTGAATGTGTTTGTTAGTACATCAACGTATTTCAAAATATATGAGTCTTTAAGAGAGAAAAGTTTTTGGTAAGGTGAGGCATGAAGAAGTGCCAACAGTGGCGCCACATCGATTCCTGAATTTTTGTAACCAAGGGGTGCCGATTTTTGAGAAGTAACAAGAATTCCAACGCGCTCATCAGTGAACTCTGCCTTCAGTTTAAGTGCAATTCTTTCAGACTCTTGACGATAAAAATCTGCGGCGTTCGAATCTTTTAATTCATCTGCTAACTTTGCACCCTCTTGAAGGGCGACATGCTGAGAAAGAAGAGTATAAAAATGCATCCCCTTCTCTTCTTCCCAAAGGTCAAAACTATGCTCCTCCCAATGATGGGCAACATACTCAAGATCTTTTTTTATAACAGAATCGGCAGGTAAGACTCCGTGATATAGTTTCTTTAAGACGTAATCTTGATTGCCTTCAGAGAACATAATTCGAGCAAATTTGATCATCGCGATCGCTCTCAGTGCTGGCCCATCATTTTGGGGTCGTCCCCAAGGACCAGTGAAGCCAGAACCGTCAATGTTATATTTCGGCTCTCCTAATCCTGAATAGGTTGGAAGATTTTGTCGGTAAGCTTCAGCATCAATCCATGTAAAAATCATGTTTTTAATTTTTTGATCATTACTCAATTGATAGTAATCAATTAAGGAGCGCATAGTAAGTGCAGTGTCTCTTACCCAATCATAATAATAATTTGGAGCTTCTTTACTAGGGCTAGCAACAACCATACCGGGCTTAACATCAGCTCTAGTTGCATTAGAGATAACCATACTTAAGCTATCTAGAAATTGTTCGTCTTTACTTGGAATAACTGCATGAACGAGAGAAGGAAGTAATAGCAAAAAAAGAAATTTCATTTTAGGTCCCTTAATTCATGCGGTTCAAAAATTTTAGTTTTCTCAGTGGAAGATAATTTATCACTAAACCCGAGAATATAACCACCACCACCGGCGCCACAAAGCTTCAAAACATACTCACCAGATTCTAGTCCTTTAGACCATAAACCCCGCATCTGTGTGGGAATCATTTCTGGAAAATACTCCCATTGAAACTTCGAAATGAGCCATAAGTGATGAAACAAATTAGACCGGTCATTTCCTAAAATGGCAAGAACAGCAAAATTGACCTCGCGAGACAATATCTCAGCACAGCCCCTTTTGAATTCAGGGTCTTTCATTTTTTCCTGGTAGATATTTACAAGTGGACCAGTAATCCTAGGTTTATTTGTATTTAGCAGAAAGAAATTACTGAGATTGATGTCTTTTTCATAAATCTCAACACAATCAAAGTTATGAATAAGTAATGGTTTTTGGATCAGACTTACCAGAGGATCTATACCTGAACTAGACCCATGAAAATAATCTTCAAGTTTCGCAAGTGCCTGCTTATCCTCGTGAATAGATTTCTTCTTAAAACCATAAGCTTCATAAAGAGCAGCGATTAAGGCACCGGAACTTCCAAGTCCAAAACCATGTGGAATAGATGAATCAAACCATAGTCCATTTTCAATATCATTCTTAAGACGGCCATAATCCAGATAATTTTCCGAGCTATGGTTGAGAAAATCAGCCAAGGCGGCATGAGAAATAGATGCACTAGGAGAATCCAACTTATCGAAAGACCACTTACCAGAGAGTTCATGATAAGGAATCGCCAATGCCTTGGAGCCATTGAGTATCGTATACTCACCTAATAAAAGAATTTTCGCGGGAAAATGGGTTTCACTTAACATTTTCTAGGCCCATTGCCGGTTCGATCAAAAATAATTTTTTCAGAAAGATGAGACAGCTCTGATGTAATGAATTGATCAATCTTATGTTTATGAGAATCTGGATAAATCAAATGTAAATTAGGCCCAGCATCAAGAGAAAAATATAAGGGAATTTTAGTTTGACGGCGAAAATCCCATACGGCTTCAATAGCAGACAAAGTTTTAGGTTTTAGCAACATATATGGATTCGGTGAAGTCAGCATCATAGCATGGAGTGAGAGTGCTTCAGCTTCAAGAATTATCCCAAGACCTTCAACATCGCCCGACCTTAAGGTCGAAACACAGCGATTAAAATTCGACTTCGCTTGAGTAAAACGGCTCTCAGCAAAAAAATGGTCATTCATCCTCTCATGACCAGTTCTTGATGAAACATTCTTTTCGGTGCCGGAAATAACTAAAACTGTATCGTTCAGAGAAGAAAGTTCAGAGTGGACTTCTAAAGGAATCGCATACTCGTTTGTTGTTTTCGATAACTCAGAATCTCCCCAACAAGAATAACCACCGAAAACGGAGCGACAAGCACTGCCACTGGCAATTCTTGATAAATAACTTGCGCGCTGAAAAAAAATGTTTTCACTGGCATCAGACTTAAGAAAATACAAATAATCAGTTAAAGTTAAAGCAAAAGCCGAAAGGCCAGAAGCTGAAGAAGCAATTCCGGCCCCATGAGGAAAAGTATTTGAAGTTTCTATTACAACCGAAAGATTAAGGACCCAGGGAAGCTCAACAACAAGAGACTCAAGATAAATTTGGATTTTTTTAGCAAACCTGTCATTATTCTGACCTTCCAAATTTAAAGAAACTCTCAGTTCATCAGCAGGTGCAAAGATTGTTTTTGTAGTTGTTTTGCATTCACTTAAGGCCATGGAGAGTGAAGGATTCGCCGGAATTTGATGACCTTTTTTTCCCCAATATTTAACAAAAGCAATATTTGAAGGAGATTCCCAAATACTCTCAAAAGGAATGGGTGAAATATCCCGGAATGGCCCGAGAAAACTGTTCATGGGTTTCTTTCCGAATAATTGTCAGTGCGAGCAATCTCTGAAAAAGGAATAAAAGTTGTAAAGCCTTTATCAAAAAAGTAATCACGCGTTTCCGAAGGAGTACGGTCAGAAGTAACCATTGCAAAATCGCCTCCCCAAGCACCAAGAGATTTTACCTGCCCCCAAAAGTCTTTAAAATATTTGTCTTTTACTTTTTCATACTTTAAGGCCGATGCAATGATATCTTCATGGGCCAAAATGATTTTATTAAACGTTCCCAAGTTCTGACATGAAATCATCTCTTGAGTTAGTTGAGTAACTTCATTAACAAACAAATTCTTTCCTTCAATTTTTGTTGAAGAAAAAGAGGACACTTCATCTTGAGAAGATTGCTTGTTTCCAAGATATAGAAAATAAATATTCTCTTTAAAAGATGGATTAAAATCAACCGTTTCCCATTGGGGTTTGTTTTCGATTCTTTGGAATCTAATTGGTCTCATGGCCTGAGCACAAGCAATGTCATAACCGGAGCCACCAATAGTTTTTTTCAATAGTTCAAAAGGGCTCACATATGCCCACTGGGCAATATTATAAAGAAAAGTTGAACTGGAACCAAGACCCCACTCAAGTGGGAACTCAATCTTCGTTTCAACAAAAACGTCCATATCTTCGCGAAGAAAATGCGGGTTCTGCATTCTAACTGCCGAAAGGACCTGATGCAAAAAATCTTGCTTCGCATTTTCCTGATTTTTTATTGGTTTAAAATGCCAAAACTCGTAGTCTGATTCAAACCAGACCTTGCCCGTATGATCAAAACTTTTCCAATTCAATGTAGGTTGATAAGAGTGTCGGTATCGGACTTTCATGGATTGACCGACAGTCGTAGGCAGGGCAAGTGCCATAGCACCATCAAGGACAAAATACTCACCGGTTAAGAGAAGTTTCCCATGCCCGTAAAAAAATTGATCATCCATAGAAGTTCTCATTGAAGCTGCTTAGTTAATTCAAGATAGTCTCTGACAGCAGTAAATGAAACGACCTTGTCAGAGAAATATTCTTTACCCTTTTCAATTTGCACAGATGTTGCTCCTAGCTGATTAAAAACATTGAGTAGATGCAACTTCATGTGACCTTTTTGGATACCAGTCGTAACAAGGGATTTAACAGCTCCAAAATTTTGGGCGAGACCAACTGCCGCAATAACTTGCATCAGTTCCTTCGAGGATGGTTGCTCAAGAATTGCAAGCGATGTTTTCGCCAGCGGATGGAGCGTAGTTAATCCACCAACGGTTCCAACTGCAAGTGGAACAGTGAGACTAAATTTGAATATATCTTGAGTAAGTTCAACTTTTGAAAGAGAACGGTACTGACCATCTTTAGCAGCGTAGGCGTGGGCACAGGCCTCAACCGCCCTAAAATCATTACCCGTGGCCAAAACAACTGAATCAATTCCATTCATGATTCCTTTGTTATGAGTCACAGCACGGCCTGTATCAACTTCTGCAATTCTCACGGCCGCAGCAAAACGTTCTGCAAACTGCCGTGGAGCCATACCATTGATGGTACCAAGGTCCTCAATAGGACATTGAACTGAACATTCAACCAAGCATTCAGGAGTATAATTGGAAAGGATACACATTATCACCTGTAAATCTTTCTCAGATCCTGTGAATGAATCTTCGCCATTCACTTTGCTCTTAAAAACCGCAGACACCTCTTCAAGAATTGAATTAATAAAATTTGCTCCCATCGCATTGCAAGTATCAAACTCTAGTTTTAACTGAAAATAATTTTCCATCTTTTCGGTCAAATCTATTATTTCAAACGAAAGTACTCCGCCACCTCTTTGCTCCATATTTTGGGCAAGATGCTTAACAGAATTAAGCAAATCCATTTTATTATCTTTAAAGAAATTAAAAAGTTTTTCCTTTTTACCCTGCCACAAGAAATGAATTTGACCTACTTTCTTAATCGAAAGTACCTTCGTCGTAAAACCACCTCTTTCATACCAGAATTTCGCACCCAAAGATGCAGCTGCAACGACAGAAGATTCTTCTATTACCATAGGGACAGAATATGTCTTTCCATTAATTAAAAAGTTCGGCGCAATACCAAAAGGCATATCAAAATTAGTTAGCGTGTTCTCAGAGAACTCATCCAAGCGTTTTTGAATGGCGCCATCATGATGCCAATATACAGGCATTTGATTGACCATTTTCTTCGCCTCACCATCCAATTGACTGGATAACCAGCTTATTTTTTCTTCTTTTGACATCTTTGAAAAGCCACTAACTGCTTTCATTGATTCTCCTTGAGATTTAAAATTTTCTTGGCAACAAGCAAGGCCTCTTTCATGTCTAAAAAATGCTCACGTAGAACTTCATAACTCTCTTGAGCGGGACCTAGGAATGTGGATGCCATTCCAATAAGTGAAGGCGATTTTAATTTACTTTTTAATTCAAATCCATCGAGGACAGTTTTCATTCCACCTGAAATAATGAATTCTTTACCTTTATTTGGAAGCGCATTTAAAATTTCCACCATCTCTAGTGCTGTATGGCCAACATGAATAAATGGTTTTTTATATTCAGCTTCATTTGCAGATCTAAGATTCTCAAGTAAAGAAAAGTTCGTTCCTCCGTAAGCCCCTAACTCTATGCCGGCGATTGGCATATCCAAAAGTGCTTTTAAACTTTTTGGGCCCATCCCCTGACCTACTTCTTTAATGATTACAGGATACGAACTCACTTCAAGAAAGCTCTTCAATGTATTCAGCGGATTCATTTTATATTTATCACCATTTGGTTGAAACCATTCCTGAAGTGGATTGAAATGAATAATCAGACCATTGGCCTCAACCTTCTTCACTAGGTCGTGCAAAAGCTGAAACTTTTTACTAGAAAATAACTCCTCAAGCTGAGCATAACCAATATTGGCAAATAAAGGCTGATCGCCAAGATATTTACGAACGGCAAAATCACTTAGTCTATCTGAGCTATTAAGAAGTGATCTACATGATCCTAAACCCATACCAAGATTAAATTCTCCACAAAGCTTAGCCAGGTTGTGATTAATTAATTGGGATTTTTCAATCCCACCAGTCATGCTAGAAACCCAAATTGGGTAATCCAGATTAAAACCTAAAAAGGGCGATAACCAAGTTTCGCTTGGTTCAGGGTGAGTAAAAAACAACGGTTCATAATTAAAACGGCCATCAACAGTTGCAG
The DNA here is from genome assembly GCA_945905815.1 of Bacteriovorax stolpii. Taxonomy (GTDB): domain Bacteria; phylum Bdellovibrionota; class Bacteriovoracia; order Bacteriovoracales; family Bacteriovoracaceae; genus Peredibacter. The sequence goes on from CAMDQH010000002.1 coordinate 37,751, forward strand.
CTGAAGTTTTTGATTTATGAGTCAACTCAATGTGATCCTTTTTCCTTTGAGAGACCTCAAATGAATCAGGAGAATACAGGGTCTTTGACATGACCATGGATTACCAAAAATGGCATCAAAAGTCATGGTGTTCCTTGCAGTTAATCATTTAGCTATCTAGTTGAAATCATGCTAATATCGCTGCTTGGTAAGCTTAAATTCATACCTTGTACAAACAAACCGCTTGAGGCCATAATCGTGTCCATGGATTTTAATCAACAATCAGTCCTTTTTGAAAACTTTCTGGTTGAGAAAACCAACAGCTATTTCCCTCTTCCTTCGTTAATCAACGAAGCAGTTCATTATTCACTTTTAAGTGAAGGTAAAAGAATCAGACCACTTTTATGTCTTGGATTCGCACAAGCATTTAGTGGTGACCAAGATCAGGCCCTTCGTTTTGCCGTGGCAATCGAAATGGTCCACTCTTATTCTTTAATTCATGATGATTTACCGGCCATGGATAATGATGATTTACGAAGGGGAAGGCCAACGAACCATAAGGTTTTTGGGGAAGCACATGCTATTTTATCAGGTGATTCTTTACTTAATATGGCACCCGAATTTCTTCTTAAAGAGTTACGCCTATTGCAAGTTGACCCAAACAAAATAATCGACATTGTCGCTCTACTCATGGAAGCAAGTGGACATGAAGGAATGATTAAGGGCCAGTCACTAGATATGCAATACCAAGCGAAGGATCTTTCGAGGTTTGATAATGAATCGCTGAAGAGTATTTTATCAAATATCCATAAACTTAAAACTGGAGCGCTCATTACCTGGAGTTGTATTGCAGGACTCCACTCTCACGACGATACTCAGTTTGTTCAAAAGTATAAGTGTCAGGTTAAATCGATTGGACAAAGAATCGGTCTATTGTTTCAAATCATAGATGATATTCTTGATGTTACATCAAACATGCAAGACCTGGGTAAAACTCCAGGTAAAGACCAACAAAACTCTAAGCTCACTTATACCCATCTTTACGGAGTTCAAGGCGCAACTGCTATTGCAAAAGAACTAATTCAGGAAATTTATCAAGATTTAGAGGGATTTAAAATTAATGGTGACTGGCAAATCATCAGGCAAATAATCGACTCACTCGAGGAAAAGCTTCCCCAATAGATCTACTTCCTTGGACTAATAACCATTACGAACTCTCGTTTTTCTTTTTCGCCTATACCTTTTAATACGGCCGGAACGTTTCCACGGATTAAAAACTCTTCTTTGCCGCCAAGATCACAACCAAGAAAAACATCACGATCAGGATTTAACTTTATTAAATCACTAAGAAGTTTTTTAAGTCGATAAGGTGTATCCATCCAAATCAAAGTCTCAGGTCGTTTTAATTCTTTTTTAATCCAATCACTTCGCTCCGGTTCTTTGACTGGAACAAAGCCAGAAAAGACGAAACTAGCATGAGAAAATCCTGAGAGTGCAAGAGCAAGAGATACGGAATTGGGATAAGGGGTAGCGGTAACTTTTATTCTTTTTTTATGACAAGCATCGACTAGCCGTTGACCTGGATCACAGAATGCCGGTAAACCGCAATCACTTAAAAGATAAACTCTTTTGCCATTACTTAACTCTTTAATTATATCAGACTGAATTTTTTCTTGTGTATGCTCATTAAACAAAACAAATTTTTCGATAGCTTCACGCGGAAGGCCCCACTTAAGCCAACGTTGCCTTCCAATCTTATGTTCTTCAACTAGAATCATGACATCTGCTTTAAGGGCATCTTCAAGAAGTCTTGCTTGAGCAACAGGCTCCAAAGGCAATTCTTCTTGTATGGGAGTCGGCACTAAAATTAGTTCACTCATTTATTCATCCAGGCTTAGGAAAAGTTCGGGGCGGTGAAAATCAGGATTCGATTCAGGATTGGGTGAAAGAGCATAAAATTCTCTCGGATCATGTGCGAGGCAAGAGAAAAATCCGCCGTATAGCTTATCCCCGGTCAATCCTGGAGGTAAAATGACTTCCATTTTTCCTGACCACATTTTTGGCGTTAGGGTAACTTCTGTCTTAAACGACAATTCTTTGGGTGCAAAGAACGTATTTCTTGGTTCTACAATGATAAGAGCAAAAGGTTGATTTAAAGGAGAAACTTGAATTTCTAAGTAAGGTGCCTTTAAGTCATTTTCGTCTTTTCTTAGCTGCAGAAAGGCCTCTATAACGTCCTTATTCCATAGCCCCCAATTCTTAGACCAATCTTGGGTATAAACTTCGTCCACCTGCCAAGCAGGCCCAATTCGCTTTTGGATTTGAAAATCAATCACAACTGCTCTGTCTGAGCGCTGCCAACTAATTTTAATGCTGTGGCCTGAAAAGGTTGGCCCATGTTTTTTGAGGTAAGCTTGCATAGTTTGATGCTATCATAGCGATCTATGAACGTCAGCTATCAGTTATTTTTAGTCATTCCTCCCGGCCTAGAAGATTTAGCTCTCAAAGAAATTGAGCTGAAATGTCCTGTTTCGCCAATCCAAGTGCATAAAGGTGGCCTAGAGCTTAAAGCTGACCTCAGTTGGATTATTAAGGCACACACTCAACTTAAAATCCCCACGCGAATTTTAATGCGACTTAGTACATTTAAGACCAGGGATTTCCCCAAGCTTTATCAAAAATTTGTTTCTTTTAAATGGAATGACTATTTGTCTCACCCTGAACCAGAATGGGAAATCAGTTGTAGTAAGAGTCGCTTGATGCATACTGGGAGAATCGAGGAAACAGTTAAAAAGGCCCTAACCGAGGCCATGCGCAAACAGCCATTGGGCAAGGATTGGGAGAAAAAGCATCACTCTCCCCAAACATTTTATATTCGTATTGTAGATGATGATCTAACTCTCAGCCTCGATCTATCTGGTGAACCACTTTATAAGCGGGGCCTACAAAAGATTAAAGGCGAAGCTCCCATTCGTGAAAATTTTGCAGCAGCATTTGCTTTTGAAATCCTACATGATCTCAAAACAGAAGTGACACTGGTTGATCCGATGTGTGGCTCAGGTACTCTCCTAACAGAAGGCCTGACATTTTATCGGCCTCTGCATTTAAGGAAATTTAGTTTTGAAGAGGCGCCATTTTTTAAAGGCAAACTTATTAAGCTGGAAAGTCTTGATCGCTCTCTACCAGTTACCAAGGCCCTAGGTTTTGATATTAATGGAGAGCTGCTTGCAAAAGTCGTTAAGGAATTAGACGCAAAACTTCCCATTACTTTAAAAAACCAAGATTCTTTAGTAAAAAAATTAACAACGGATGAATCGGTTATTCTTTGTAATCCTCCATATGGAGAAAGAATCCAGATTCAAGGTAAAAGGGGAAGCTTCTTAAAAGAAGCTTGGGAAAAGTTCATGCAAGAAGACCGCCCTCTTCGGTTTGGTTGGGTGCTACCTTCAGATATGGATGACTTGTTTTCAAAAGCTCCAGGTTATCATTTAAAAACAAAACGCCATCTCAAAAATGGTGGAATGGCCGTCACATTCTGGATATGGGAAAGAGAATCGTAGCCCAATTTATCAAACTAAATCTCTTATTCCTAAAGATAGAAACAAGATCCTTTTCATTTATTAAATAAAATCTTTCCCTTAAAATAATTCCAATGGTGGTGTTATGAAATTACTTTTTTTTTATTTCTCAGTTTTAATTCATATTTAGCATTTGGTCAAAATGATGCCACCCCTGATAATTTCGTTGAAGAAGATACAACATCCGAAGACACCTATGATGATCGAATTACAACGGATGCAGATGAATCACTTGCTCCATGCAAGTGTCCTATGATTGATATTCAGGCCCAGGAAGCCCAGTCGACAGTTAATGACCTCTTTCCACAAGACTCTGTTTTTCTAATTGCTCCGTACAAAGAACCGAGTCCTCCAGCAAAGCAAGAGAGAGAAGTTATACCCGGTTACGTTGAAAAACTGCCTAAAGGATATAGTGATAGTTCCTATACACAGATCCCGCAGAACTAATTTACTCGAGTAACTCTTGCCAACTATTATTTTCCTGCTTGGATTTTTTGTCTATGGGACGTAAAATTTCATATATGAATAAACAAGCTAGGGCCCTGATAAGAAAACTTAATACTCCTGTTAAAATTCAGGAGTACCTTTATACCGTAAAATATAATCCAGATAATTCTGCAAGATCAGCAAGGCGTGTTTTAGAAACAGGAAAAGGTCATTGTTTTGAAGGTGCTATGGTTGCTGCATTTCTTTTGGAACAAATTGGTCAAAGGCCACTTGTTATGGACCTTAGAGCACACAACGATGATGATCATGTGGTGACACTTTTCAAAGAAAAGGGAAAATGGGGAGCCATTTCTAAAACAAATACGGCCGTTCTTGGTTACCGAGTTCCGATTCACCGATCACTTCGAGAAATTGCGCTTAGTTATTTTCCTGTATATCTCAATATCAAAGGTCGTATGACATTAGTCGACTTCGCAGGTCCAATAAATCTTGCAAGCGCACGGTTTAAAAAATGGGACTGGAGATATGGAGATGAAAACTGTGAGGACATGGGAATTAGTTTTAATAAAATTCGTCATCAACAACTTATTTCGCGAAAAGATATTGTAAAACTTCCGAAGGCCCATGATATTGTTGCAAAAGCTGCCCTACTTGGTGCCTTAAGGTCTGGTTTGTATCAGGCCTAGTACTGTAATTTTAATTTTTCAGCGACACACGATTTAAAAATCTTTTTTTCAGATCCATCCGGAAATTTCTCAACCAGTACGGCCCTATTCCCTTTTGTAAGCCAAAGTAGATTATCGTTATGATATCCAGTATCAGTCGTTGTTACAAAACTATGTAGGAGCACCTGCTGATCTTTGTGGTAGCGTATGAGAATACTTTCATAATCATCCGCATGCTTTAAAACTACTTCTTGATTTTTATCGCAAAGGTAATAAGTGATTTTTTCCTGCTTAGGATCAGTGTATTTATAATCTGCACATGAAGCAGTAAGTACAAGCATCAAAAAAAATTTCATTAAATAATCCTAAGGGTGCTGATAAAAAACATGGGACTTGACCCAAACACCACCCACAAATTGGATAAGTGCTGTTTTTTGAGGTTCTATATAATCTACTTCTTCAAGGCTTAGATTTCGAAGCGAATAGATCAGCGCTTCAAACACTTCACCTTTTGGGTGAACAATTTTCAATTTATCCGATTTACGTAACCCTTTAAAGTTTTTTACAAAAATGGCAAGGTGTGAACCTTTTTCAGCTTCCAAAACTTCACCAAGGTAATTACCTTCTCTCGATTGAAGACGATGATTTTTGAGTTTAGGAAAGAGTACATCTGTTTTATTGACGAGGTAAAAACCCCGCATGAGATCTTGGGGATATTTTTCCTTGAATTCTATGAATGAATCCTCATTGAAATCTTCAGTTAATGCCTTTATTTCTTTAAGTTGATCAAAGGCAGAGAAACGAAGATCAATACGAAAAAAACCTAGGCCAAGACTTTTAAGTTCGTTAGCAAAGTCCACAAGACAAAAATCTTTGATATGAAACATAAATGTTCCATGGCGATTTTCTATTATGGGAAACCCTTTATGTGGAGACTCTTCGCTTTCACCAATCGCACTTATTTCTTGATTAAAAGATAATTTGTCTTCACTAAGAGGACTTAGAAGCTGCCTTGGAGTATAGAAAAGTAGTATGCGTCCAAGACCTAAAAGCTCACAGGGAACTTTCAAAATCTTGCAATATTCCTCAATTTTGATTTTTGGAAGCTCAATTGATAAAGCTATTCTTTCCATTCGACCCTGAACGTGATCAATCCAACCCTGAAGACCAGGAAGATTATGATTTCCATTCTCAGCGATGAATTGCAGAGGTTTAGTCGTATTTTTAAGACCCCATTCAAGAGCACCAGGGTCTTGAACTCGAAGTGAATCAAAAGAATCTAATAAAGGAACGATTTCAAGTGCAAGCTTTGCGAACGTATTCTCAGTCATGAGAATGTCCCATTCGAAAATGACTTTAAGACCTAATTCTTTTGCACGTTTTGAAAATTCAAAAAAATCTTCAGTTTTTAATTTACCAAATCGTGAAAAATCTTGATGCCCTAGAATCACTTCTTGCAGTCCTTGATCCTTGATTAAATTCAAATCATTCAAGCTTTGGGCAAAAGTCGTAAGCTTCATACTTTGACCTTTTGACGAATCAAGTGAAGACTCTCCACTCCATTTTGATAGGGAAGCTTGATCAATGTCGATGGTCTCGTTCTGGCCACTGGTTTCATCATGATATCAGTTATCTCTCGGGCAACAATTGTAATTGCCTGACCTTTAAAGGGAAGAATTTCTAATTCATCACCTTGATTAAAAGCATTTCTAACTTCTATAACGATTCCCGATTTAGGCGACGCCTCGATAACAGTTCCGGCCATCTGCCACTCTGTCTCTGTGTTTTCTCTTTCGTTAAAGATACTATCAGTACCAGCGGCTTCAACCAAACTCGCATTTGTATAGGCCCGGTGGGAAACTTTTTTGAGTTCAGACTCCCAATAAAGCAGATCATCAGATAGAAAATTTCCGTGCTCTCGATAATATGCAAGTGCTTCAGTATAAACCTTACTCATCGTGCCGGCATAAAGATGACTCTTCATACGCCCTTCAATTTTCAATGAATCGATCCCTTCATTAATAAATTCCGGCAAAATTCTAAGACCTTCAAGATCTTTGGAACTCATAAAAAAAGCTTTTTTCTTTTCTTCTGTATCTAGCCCCATATCTAGTGAGTATTCAAAGCGGCAGGAATGAGCACATCCTCCACGGTTTGAATCACGGCCTTGCGTAAAGTTTGAAATCACACAGTGTCCAGAATAGGCCATGCACATGGAACCATGAATAAACATTTCAACTTCTATGTTAGCTTCACGCTTAATTTTTCCGGCCTCTTTCACAGATAGTTCTCGACCTACTACAACTCTCGTCGCCCCCATGGACTTCCAAAGCTTAGCAGCTTCTACGTTGAGAGTTGAGGCCTGAGTTGAGATATGAATCGGAATGCTCGATAAACTTGATACGGTTTTCACAACTCCCAGATCTGAAACAATAACTGCATCAACTTTGATCTCATTAAGGAAATTCACAAAATCCGGTAGTTCAGAAAGATCTTTGTCATGTAGGAAAGAATTCAAAACGACATAAACCTGAGCACCACGATCATGGGCAAAATTCACGCCTTCACGGAGCTCATCCAGAGTAAAATTATCAGCTGCTGTCCTTAGACCAAATTTCTGTCCGCCCACATAAACTGCGTTGGCACCATAAAGTACCGCTACTTTCAATTTATCTAGGCTTCCGGCCGGGGCCAGGACTTCAGGAAAAAAATGTGACATATTTGGAGACTCCCAAGAATCATTTACCAAAATCCAGCTATAAGTTAAACTATTCTTAGATGAAAAAAGCACTATCCGTCATTTTTATACTGATCTCCGCAGGGCTCCTAAGTGCCGGATTTATTGTATTTAAACGCTATAATAGCAACCCTTTGCAAATCTTCCCCTATCCCTATGAGTTTCAAGCTCAGGCCCCTGCAATTAAATTGGATTCACCTATACTTATTACGGGCGACAGAATGGGTGCCTATTTTGCCAAATTTTCTCCAGAACTTGCCGCTGTCATCTCTGCTGATCTTGCCAAACCAATCAAGATTCAATCTCTCGCTAAAAATGGACACGCGCTAAACCGGACTTTGCATGTACTTCGCTCATTAGTTCAATGGCCACAAATTCTCATCTATCAAGGTGCCAGCGAAGAATTTCAAGAGCTCAAATTTAATCCAGAAAACGCTAACGTTATTAAGAAAAACTTCGCTCTTTATAAGGACGATCGAGTTGAAACTGCCCTTATACTTTTCCCTTGGTTATCAAAACTTGTGTATTCGCCACATTCAAGAATTAAGCTTGAAGAGACGCCAAATCTATTGGTTGAAATCTCTGAAGAAAATTATCTGGCAAGGCTTGAAACAGAACTTTTACTTTTTGAACAACAACTCATTCAACTGGTGAATTTAAGTAAGGATCGTAATAGTCTTTTGATACTCACTACAACTCCATTAAATCTAGATATTGCACCTAAGAAGGTATGCTCATTTTCATCGACCATAGATATTGAAAAGGATCTGAGCGATATTAACGATCAGTTAACGGCCAACAACCCAAAAGCTGCCTATACAAACTCTTCTAAACTCGTCGCCATGAATGCTGGAAATGCTCAGCTATACTTTACCCATGGTCAGATTTTAAATCGACTCGGTAAAATAGATGAGGCGAAAACTGCTATGCTCCAAGCGACTGCTTATGATTGTGATCCGTGGAGGTCGACCGAGGTTTATAATTCAATCATCCGTAAGGTGGCCCGTGATCATCAAGTCATTCTCTTTGATTTTTCCAGGCTTCTTGAAAATGAATGGAACAAAAATATCACCTTTTTTGATGAGCTGTACCCTCAGAATTTATACTACGATAAAGGCATGAAACAATTGGGTCTGGTGATTAAGCAGATTCTGAAACTTTAGGAGTTAAGTGTGCAAGGATTTGATTTAGATTTTGCCGCAAACACAGTGGTTTGCCGTGAAGGTGATCCCTCCTCTGAACTCTACTTCCTTAAATCAGGTAAGCTTCTTGTTTGTACTATTAGTGGAACCCAAGTTAAGGTCATTTCCCGGATTTCTTCAGGGGAATTTTTTGGAGAACTCTCCTTTTTTGATGGAAGGCCTCGGGCAAGCTACGTCGTAACACTTGAGAAATGTAAATTGATTCAAATCCAAAAACAGGAAATATCTGGTCTCTTACCAAAGTGGTATACCGAGATTGGCATTGGCCTAACTAAAAAGATTAGGCAACTGGATCATATTCTCAACGAAAGTAACCATAGACGCTCTCAGGCAGAGGAAAGTAAGCCGCTTTCAATAGAAGAGCAAAGATCGCTCTATGAGCTACTAACTAATTAAAATACATAGGTATTTTGGTCAACATGACACCTCAAGTGGTAAACTTCTGTCACTGAATTGGGGCCACTTTTACTCGCACCTAGTCATAAGTCAATATAGGCCCCTCTTAAGTTGGCACGCGTCTCGCATTATATGAATGTAGGACGACAAGGAGGTTGGACCATGAAGACACACATTTTATTCGCTACCTTAACCGCTCTATTACTAACTGCCTGCGCTTCTCATGAAGGCCGTAAGGTCTCGAGTACACAGGATCCCGTGAAAGATGAGCTAGAATACTCAAAACGGGAATCAAATACAGGTAGAGATTACTCCCGACAGTAAAATATTTTATCACTCTCTGGAAAACTGTTTTAATACTCGTTACTTTTCATTTATAGTGCGGGTAATTAATTAAGGATTTTCCGGAGGGTTATTGAGTTGAAAACAACACAACCACAATTTACGCGTTTCCATAATCTTGATGCCATTAAAGAATGGACCACCCAGGATGCCAACGACATCTACCAGATCAGTCGATGGGGGGAAGGTTATTTCACAGTTGGTGACAAAGGTGATCTTTGCATTAACCCTACTCGTAAAGAAAATGGTCCATTGATTAACATCATGGAAGTCGTTGAGGAAATGAAGGAAAAAAAGATCCCTTTTCCCACCGTTATTCGTTTTCATGACATTCTACGTGCTCAAGTTACAAATCTGAATAAAACTTTTCGTGAAACTGTAGAAGAAGCTCGCTTCACTGGTACTTACTACGGCGTTTACCCTATAAAGGTAAATCAAATGCGCGAAGTGGTTGAAGAAATCGTGGACGCAGGCGCTCCTTATAATTATGGTCTAGAAGCCGGATCAAAACCAGAATTGATTGCCGCTCTTGCTATGAACACCAATCAAAACTCACTCACTGTTGTAAACGGCTACAAAGATAGAGATCTCTTACGGCTGGCCCTTTTGGGAATCCAGTTGGGAAGAAAAGTCATTGTGGTCATTGAGAAATACACAGAACTTTTAGACCTTATGGCGCTTGCACAAGAAGTGGGTGTTGAACCATTGATCGGCTTACGTGCGAAAATTGCGACCAAATCATCTGGAAAATGGGCATCATCTGGTGGTGACTACGCAAAGTTTGGTCTAACCATTACTGAAATTCTTCAGGCCGTTAAATATCTAAAATCTATTGATAAAACTCACTGTTTGAAACTCTTCCATTTTCATATTGGATCTCAGATTCCTGATATTAAAACCATCAAAGATTCTATTTCAGAAGGTGCTCGTATTTACGCTAAGCTTTACAAAGAAGGCGCAAAACTGGAATTCTTCGATGTGGGCGGTGGTGTTGGTGTGAATTACGATGGAACTCGATCAAACACGCCTTCATCGACAAATTACACAACCAAAGAATATGTTGCAGACGTTGTGTATATTCTAAAACAAGTTTGTGATCTAGAAGATGTACCCCATCCAAATATTGTATCTGAGTCAGGTCGAGCGATAACGGCCCACCACTCTTGCGTTGTCACAAACGTCTTCGGTGCTTTAGAAATCGGAAACGAAACTTACAACGTGGACAAAGGTGTTGGCGAGAACATACTTGTAACTAACATGCGAGACCTACAAACAGAGCTTACAGAAAAAAACTATCAAGATGTTTTTAACGACGCGACTAAACTCAAAGAAGAGTCCGTTTCGGCCTTCAAATTTGGTATTCTTTCACTTGATGAGCGCGCCAAACTTGAAACGATGTATTGGAAAATCTGTAAAGGCATCGTTGATCATGCTTCAAAAGATGAATACGCGCCTGATGAGATTTTGCTCTTAAAAAACCAAATGGCTTCTCAGTACTTATGTAACTTCTCTATTTTCCAATCAGCTCCCGATACTTGGGCGATTGGCCAGATTCTTCCAATTGTTCCTCTTCACAAGCTCAACGAGAAGCCAACTGAGCTTTGCACATTGGTTGATATCACTTGTGATTCAGACGGTAAGATCGATACGTTCTTATCTGCTGATGGTCCAACCAATACCATGCCTCTTCATAAGCTAAATAACGGCGACGATTATTACATCGGTTTATTCATGACTGGCGCTTACCAGGATATTATGGGTGATAACCATAACTGCTTTGGACGCTTGAATGAAGTCCATGTGTTTTGCGACGATGATGATCCAACAGACTTTTATATTGAAGAAGTGATCTATGGAAACAAGGCCAGCCATGTTCTTGCTTCGCTTCAGTATAATCCAGAAACTCTGGCGCAAACGATGAAGGCCAACGTTGACCTTCAAGTTAAACGCGGGAAGATCCGCCCTCGTGAAGGTGTGGATCTGACAGATTTTTATGAAGCTTGTCTGAAGAGTTATACTTATTTAAAGAAATAATTTCAAGGCCCCTTTATGGGGCCTTTTTTTTTTACAAACTCAAACAATTCCACACTTAAAAAGAGTGCCAGAGAAGAGTAAAAAGTCCAAAGTAAAAAAACCAATAGAGCACCAGCAGCACCATAAAGTGAGTGTAGAGCAATGTTCTTCATGTAAAGACCAGTCAAAACATTGCCCACTAAAAAAGCACCAGTTGCAATGAACGAAATTTGAGCACAATCAGAAAGCTTTTTTTTCTTTGTAGGCGTGAAAAAATAGAGACCCGTGAAAAGTATAAACAGAACAGAGAAGTTCAACAGGACCTGCACAAAACTTCTCCAGTCCGTATTTTCAAAGCGTGACGCCAGTAAGAAATTGAAGATCGGACTGATCACAAGTGAAGTCGCGAATAATAAACACATGGCCATTACCACAAGCATAAGAATTCCTCGTTCTTTCAGTGCTTGCAAGAACGACATGGATTTTGAATGGTCATAATCTCCATAAATAATGTCTAAAGAATATCTTATTTGCATAAAAACAAATGATGCCAAGAAGAGTAAAAAGCCTAGACCTATTACTCCGGAGATAGACCCCACATCGACCCTATTCTTGAGATTATCAAATATAAGTTGAAGTGTTTGAGAAGCGCCAGGGGCCACAAATGCAACCTGTTCGAGAATCTTAAGCTGTAAATCTTCACCAATTAAAGAAGTAATACCCAACAAGATGAGAAGAAGTGGCGCAAGACCTAAAGCTGCATAATAGGCAATGGATGAGGAAAGAAGAAATAAATTATGGCGACTGATACGTTTGTGAAAGGCATGTAGATTAGGGATTAGGCCCTTTTTTTTTTCTGAATTTTCCATTCCCAAATACTGTTCTTTATACTTCAAATAGGACTCATAATGGTGCGAGACTCGCTCGATTTCTTCTGGGGTTAATGGTCTCTCTACCACGCCAGGCCGGCCCTTAATCAAACTTCCCGGAGGAAATTTTTTGCCAGGAGAGACCAAAGTTCCAGCAGCTACTAGTGAGTTATCACCAATTTCTGCTCCATCCAAAATAATCGCCCCCATTCCAATCAAGCAGCCATTACCTATTTTACATCCATGAAGAACAACACTATGGCCAAAAGAGGTATTTTCACCAATCGTAAGATCATTGAGTTCGGTCACATGAAACATACACATATCCTGAACGTTAGTATTTTTACCGATACGAATAATATTTACATCAGCACGAACAACAGAATTGAACCAGATACTCACATGATCACCTAAGATGGCACGGCCTATGACCTTGGCCCCGTCAGCTACAAATACTCTTTCCCCAATTTCGGGCGAATATTGAAGATATGGCGACACTTTCATAAATTAGCCTCTCAAAATCGCCAGGACATCGGAGTCCTGAGGAAAAAAATGGGGAGCAAGAACTTGTATTTTCCCCCCCTGGTTCATCACTTCTTCGGCGAGTAAATTTAAAATATCTACTGAATGTTGTTTTTTTAATGCTTTTTTATGAATTTCAAATTCACCAGTTTCAAAACTAATTTTTCCATAAACCTTGCGTTCAGTTGGTAAAACTAACTGAGCAACTTTACCCTGCATTGTGGCCTGAACGATTTCTCCCAAATCAGAGATTAATCGCTTGGAAGACACCATTCTCATAAGACGCTCTTTAAATTTTACTGAATAAAAGTCCATCACGGAATAGCGAAACATTTTACATTTCTCTAAAATTTCCACACAAGTTTTCTCATGAAAATCTTCTTGAATATGAGAAATGACTGAATTGGAATGAGAGAAGGACTTTAAAAAAATATCTTTTGTATCCTTTAGTCCAGTGACCAAAATAGGAATGGAGTCGTAATGTGTGAGATCCAGTACTTTCTGAGCAATAGACTTTAAGGCCTGAATTGATTTATAAGGAATTAGGCCCACGTGATTAGGGGAAAATAAACGGGACTTCATATCAATCGAAAATTGATCAAACTCATATTGCTGAATGATCTCCAGATGCTGAAAATCACCACGGTAAACTTTTATGTCGTAGAGAGAAACATTCACAACAAGATATTCAGGGTTTACAAAAAGTTCTTCTAAAAGGGGCCTGACGTAGAAGCTGTTACCTATGATGCAATAGGATTCAACTGTCGTTTCCAGCGCTATGTAACCTTGAAGGTCTTCAGAAAGAAAAAAACCATATGCTTTTTCAGGATGGTTTTTTAAAATTTTAATTATATTGGAATTATTTTTTTCCAATAATTTTGCAAGCGATGATTTTCCTCGCAAAGTTAACTGAAGTTGCATGTCGGAAAGGAAGGGTTCTAGCTCGACAAGATCCGCCTTGTGAGGTTGAAAAAAGCTTAATGTCGTGCCAGATTGAGAATGGAATAACAACTGGTTAAGATTTATTGGTTTCAATTTTTGACCCTCATGGTCTAGAAAACGGCATGTACTCATTATAGCCGAGAGCACAGTTTCATGATAGCGTTTTGGCCATGAAGAACAAGCAAATTGCCTTTGGTATTGATATCGGTGGGACGAATACAAAAATGGGTATTTTTGATTTAGAAGGTAAACTTCTGAGCTTCAAGACTATACCCACTGCAAAGATAGGTGACCCTGCGCTTTTCATTGAGCAGTTAGCTCAGGAATCTCAGCAAATGCTTAATAGCGAATTGGAAATGAAGTTAGGTGACAAAAATATCGTGGGTTTAGGTGCTGGCGCCCCAATGGCCAACTATTTTACCGGTTCAATTGAGCATGCGCCAAATCTGGGTTGGACAAATGTCCCACTTAAAATACTTTTCGAAAAATATTTTCTCTGTCCATCAGTTATTGAAAACGACGCTAACCTCGCAGCAGTAGGCGAAAAGAAATGGGGATCAGGCAAAGATCTAACTGATTTTGTTCTTATCACTCTAGGAACTGGCGTAGGAACTGGGCTAATTCTAGACGGGAAACTCTATCGCGGCTTTAATGCTTTAGGAGCTGAAGGTGGACACATCATTATCCCTCATGAAAAGAAACGTCTTTGCTCTTGTGGTGGTATGAATCACCTTGAGAGTTTTTTATCTGCAAAAGGAATCAAGGAAACAATTTCGGAGCTCACCCACGAAGAATGGACCATTGAAAAACTTGGAACTTTATTTAGAAGTGGTGATTTAAAAGCGACAGCAATAATAAATCAAATAGCAACTGAACTTGCGACAGGCCTCGCCTCTATGGGTGTTTTGTTTGGTCCACAGGCATTCATTATTGGTGGTGGAGTTTCTAAACTTGGAGACACGTTCAATCAAGTCGTTCAAAAGAAATTGGATGAGCACATTCATTTTTCGTTAAAAGGAAAAATTAAAATTCTTGCTGCGACCTTGTCTTCAGACAAGGGTGCTATCTATGGTGGAGCCGCACATATTTTTGATGAGGTTTCAAAATAATGGAAGTTCCTGCTGACTGGCATTTAAATAACGAGAATAAAGATGCTAAAAAGCTTAATGAAATGGTAACTGCTCTTGCCAAGAGACTTTTAAAATCTGTTTCAGAATCAGAAACGGATGAAGAAAAATTTGATGCTGTTCACATTTTTTATCGAAAATACTACACGCTGACTTTATCCAAATCTAATCTTGCAACTGGCATCAATAAATCCCCTGCTCGCGATATCATCTTAGATTATCCCTGGAAGGATCTCGAACTTCACCGTTTTACCTGCATGAAGATTTGGGAAAAGATTAACCATTGAAATTACCATACCCATTAATCCTTGCTTCAACTTCTAAGTACCGAGGAGCACTCCTCGCACAATTGGGACATCAGTTTGAGTCCATATCTCCGGGTGTTGATGAAGACCAACTAAAATCCCAAAATTTTACTCCAACACAAATAGCAACTGAGCTGGCAAAGCTAAAAGCTCTTGCCGTATTTAAGAAAAGACCAGAAGCCTGTGTCATCGGTTCTGATCAAGTCTGCGTATTAAATGGAGAATTATTAAGTAAGCCCGGTTCCAAGGAGAATGCCATCCTACAGTTGCAAAAGATGCAAGGGATTCATCACGAGCTTATTACGGCCGTTACAATCCTTTACCCCCAAGGTGAAATCAATTTTCACAATAGAACTCTTCTTTTTATGCGTCCTCTGACTTTGTCTAAAATCACTCGTTATATAGAAGAAGATTTACCTCTCGACTGTGCCGGTAGTTATAAATTGGAGTCCAAAGGTATTAAGCTATTTGAAAAGATTGAAATGGATGATCACACATCCATCATTGGTCTTCCCCTTATTCAACTCAACAATCATCTATTAAAAATCGGCTTCCCTATATGAAATTATCCCTTCTTCTTTTTCTTGTTTTATTTCTCTCGGGGTGTACATCTGCTCCCAAGAAAAGAACTGATAAACTCTCCATCCTCCAAGGCATTACTTCAGTTAAAGAAGTTGAGTTCAGTATTCTGGCCTCAGTAAACAAAGTGCTCACTTTTGAACTAAGAAGTGCTGAAGGCGAAATAATTGAACCTGATGAGGTCAAAACCGTTACAAGACCATTTTCAGAATGGGCCATTCACAAAGTTGTATTTGTCCGAGACCAATTAAAAGAATTTAATCTTTATGTTTATGAGAATAAAATTATTATTGATCAACGTCTGATTGGTAAAGGACAACTGAACCAGTCCCGCTTGAACCTTGCCGTTTTATCATGCACCAATGATGGTTTTGAGCAGAATTTCAAGATCTGGAATGTTCTTGCAAGCAAGAATCCAGAATATATCCTAATGCTTGGAGATAACGTTTACGCGAATAGAGAGCCAAATGGTTCATCATTAAGCTCTACACCAGAAAATATTTGGCGACGCTACACCGATGTCAGACTTACCCTGCCCTTTTATTTCCAGGAAAAGCTCATCCCTGTTCATGCCGTTTGGGATGACAATGATTACGGCCCTAAAGATGCTAATGAAAGTTTTGAATACAAAGATTCGTCAAAGGATATTTTTGAGGCCTTCTATGCTCAATCATTGAGTGATGAAATTTATAGCAAAGGTTTTGGAGTTGGCGGACTCTTGTCGCTTGGAGATTTCAACCTCTATTTCCTAGACGCAAGATATTTTCGATCAGCAAGTAAAGATGGAAAACATCTTGGAACTGAGCAGTACCAATGGCTCATGAAATCTCTTAAGGATGAATCGCAACCTAGCTTTATCATCAAGGGCGATCAATTCTTTGGTGGTTATCATGAATACGACTCTTATGAAGGAAAACATCCTCAGGACTTTTCATTGTTTGTGTCTGACCTAAGAGCGCTTGGAACACCTTTTATTTTCTTGAGTGGTGATCGTCACATGAGTGAGATCATGCAGTTTCCAAGAAGCTTATTTGGTCTACCTAGTTTTGAAATTACCTCCAGCCCTATGCATGGGAGAGTTTTTGAAGACTCAGGAGTTAAAAATCCTTGGCGAGTGGTCCATATCCAAAACAAAGTTAATTTCACTCTGATTAATAATCTGGCCCAAGACAATCATTGGTTTATGGATGTTGAAAATATTGGTGAGGACGGCGAAGTTTATTACCGTAGAGAGCTCGCTGTATTTATCAAAGACCTACAAAACAATCTTAATGAAGTTAGAAAACGTCGACATGGCAAACGCCGGTATCGGAAATCAAGAGGCAAGAGTAGAAGAAAGTAAGAGCGCCATCATTTAGATAGCGCTCCTTATTTATCTACTCTTCTGGTTTTTCTACAGGCTTCACTTCTTCCAGTGATTTTTTACGTACCAAAATTCTATCAAGATTTCTTATGTACGTTTTAGATAGTACCTGAAACAAGGAATCGTTTTCAGTGCTTAAA
Organism: Bacteriovorax stolpii; assembly: GCA_945905815.1. GTDB lineage: Bacteria > Bdellovibrionota > Bacteriovoracia > Bacteriovoracales > Bacteriovoracaceae > Peredibacter. Next base: position 54,957 of record CAMDQH010000002.1, read on the forward strand.
TAGGCACCTTTGTTATTTTCGTAATCAGTAGTGAGGGCGTTTTGCTCTGCCGTAGTTAGGCCAGTCGGGCCGGTGCCAGCGTCATCAACTGCGCCTGAAAATAATTGTACTTGCGGTGTAGTTGCACCTGCACCGGATCCTGGAACAAATGCTTGAACCTTATTCACAGAATTTGAACTAGCATTTGATTCTGGATCAAGCATTGCCTTTGAATTTGAAACTGACCCAAGCCCATTCTTGGCGGCATTGGCCTCTAGTGATTTCATCATACTTTTATGTTGAGCATTTATTGAGGCCAATAGGTCCTGCTTCTTTCCACCCTGCTTATCTAGAGCGGCTTGAGCTTCCCTTAACACTTGATCCTTCACTGCTTTAATTCTTGCAGCGTTTTGTAACAAACCATTAGCAGCTAAGTCTGCCTCGCCAAATTTCTCCTGACGAGCAGCATTAGTAAATTCCATCGCTTTCTGATTGAATTGATTAATCTCATCAATCTGAAACTTCGGTGTTTTTAGAACCATTGGCTTAAAGTTCTTGCACCCAGCAGAGGAATATTTTCCTTCAGGTGTCATACACTTACCTGTTGGTTTCAAAGCTGTTCCAGTTTTTGGTTGTGCTGTAAGATAATTAGATGTTGGATTACTCTTGATACCGCTACCACCGCTGGACGTGTTTGCCAAAGTCGGCGGAGGAGAATTTGTCGGAAGAGTAGTAGTTGGACTAGTGGCGTTTTTCCAAGCATCAATTGCTGTTTGAAGTTTCTCTAAATTCTTTTTCGCAGTATCAATCCTATCCTGGAGTGTAGCGGCCATTGTATGCGCAATAATCGCAGCTCCACCATAATATGCAGTTCTACCCCAGCCAGTAACAGAAGCGGGAATAGCAAGTCCTACAGCAACCCCAATTTCCGTCATGAGAAGTGTCTGAAAAGCAAACGCGTTTAGCCCAAGCGTCCCATCACTATCATGATCTTTTGCGGCACTCGCAGTGTATATCAAGGTAAAGGCTCCACCAACACCGATGGCATACGGAAGAAGTGTTGCACACGTTAATGTATCTGGAACAAATCCAGAATACACTGGGAAGCAACTCAGGGCCGCTTCAAGCGCTGCAGAAATAACGGATACATCGTAAATAATCGCAACGGCGAGCGTCCATTTATATCTTTTTTCCATCATTTTTCTATTATTATCTTCCTCATCCCAAGCAGCTTGTAATGCTATTGTTTGAAAATCTTTTTTTGCTTTGAATTCTTCTGTTCCTGGGATGTTCCCTGCTGTACCTGGCATCTGAAGTTTAGAGTCATCAATTTCTAGTGATTCCTTTTTTCTTTTATGATAATCGGTCTTTTCATTGGCCATCGCTATTTCACCAACTACAAAGGTTGCAGCTCCGGCGGAAAATATAAAATGTGACCAGTGGTAGGAAGATGGAACGCACATACTCATGCCGACACCACCAATTGCAGTGGCAATCATGCCTGTTTGTAGCATGTAAAAAGCTGCACCTTTTTCAGAACCAGTTCCCTCTCCATCTTTTTTTGTGTAGGCGTCCATGGCCCTTGGATCTTGCGAATGAGCCGTCATCGGCCCAATAACCAAGCTAAAACACAAAATAAGACTAAAAATTTTATTCATACAATTTCCTCGAGTTCGTTCATGTAAATCCATTTTATCATGCCTAAGAGAATTTATAAGAGGACAAATGTGTCCAGAGGGGCTAAAACATAAGGATTATCAGGGACTTATGGTAGACAAATCTGCTCCACGCCAAGAGGCTTACGAGGCAACTTTAAGAGGCACAATGAGTGAACTATTAGGACTTTGGGGCAAGGAAACCCAGCATTTTCACCTTCTTTCACCCGATCACGTTATGGCAGCGGTAGAAGGACTGGGTAAACGTCTTACTGGCCGGATCATGGCACTCAATAGCCTTGAGAATAGAGTTTATGATGTTGAGCTTGCTAGTCCAGTCGACTTTGGGAAAGGTTTTGCGCCCTCAAATGTGGTTGTGAAATTTTATCGTCCGGGCAGATGGAGTAAAGAGCAGATTCTTGAAGAACATAAATTTCTTGATACGCTAATTGAATTTGAAGTTCCAGTGGTAGCTCCGCTTGAATTTAATGGCTCCACTCTCCACTTGCATCCAGAAACCAATCTTTGGTTTGCCCTCTTTCCAAAAGTTTTGGGTCGCCTTAAAGATGAACTCATTAAAGAAGAAATAGACCAAGTAGGAAGACTCATCGGAAGAATTCACAACATTGGTTCCGCTTCTTCTTTTACTCACCGCTTTTCTCTAAACCCACAAACATTTGTGAAAGCAAGTCGTCTGGAGCTAGAAAGAATCAAGCCTGTAGACCACATGAGTTTCTTGCATTACTTAAAACTTCTTGAGCAACTTGAAACCATTCTTGAACCTGTTTTCGCTCATGTTCCAGTTCAAAGAATTCATGGGGACTTTCATCGAGGTAATATTGTCTGGACTAGTGATGGCCCAAAAGCCGTTGATTTTGATGACTGTATTACAGGGCCGGTAGAACAAGACTTGTGGCTTCTATTTCCTGGTCAAGATGAGGAAGGACTCAAAGACCGCGAACGTTTTCTTGACGCCTATAAAGAGATGACCCGAAAAGATTTGGTTAGAATGAATCTCACGGAACCACTTCGAACCATGCGGATGGTTCACTTCAATGCGTGGATTACCAAAAGATGGGAGGACCATTCCTTTCAAAGAATGTTTCCTCAATTTCCAACGGCCAATTACTGGGATCAACAGCTGATAGATCTTAGGGTTCAAGTCGGTCTGATACAGGATCGAAGTGGCATGGGATTTGTATAATAAGATTCTAAAGAAACGCATTTGACGGATTTTAAGCAGCTTAAACTGCCTACATTCTGGACAGGTGTCGATTAAATTAGGAGTTTTTATGAAATACAGTCTAATCCTTGCCACTTTACTCTTGGGACAACAAGCATTTGCTCAAACTCTGAAAGAAGCAAGAACAAAACAGGCAATGATTGATCGCACAGAACTCCTTATTGAAACAGTTGAGGGTGCTCGAGAAGATCTCAAGAAAGATGATTTTGAAAATGCCTGCAAAAAAATAAAAGAGTTATTTGTCATTTATCCTGAGCATGTCAAATCAATTGGAAGTCATTTGGATTTTGATCGCAACCGAACGATCAGGGCAAAAGATCAGGCACTCAATCAACTTATTTTTATCCACAGACAATCTCTTATTTGTGACCAAGGAATTGATTGTGAATACGTAGATCCCAAGAAACTAAGAAAAGAACTAGGTCAGATTGAAAAATCACTTAAGAGTCAGCGTAGAACTATTAAAAGATCTGATACAGGAAATGAAAATAAATTCGAATATTACTATGAATTCTAACTCTGACCTTCGGAGAATTTAACTCCGATTTTAAATTCGCTCAGTACTCCATCTATAGGACGGATGGACATGATTTGTCCAAATAAAGGGTCATCTAATTCGAAATCATTAAACCCTACGACACGGATGTCAGAGCCTTTTGGAAATTCTGTTTCATCAAAACTCACAAACCCCATCCCGCCTTGAGAAAGATCAAAAAGTTTATATGGGAGGGGCGTTTCACTAACTCCCTTAACTAATCTGACCCACTTATCATCTTTGGGCCGGGCACGAGGGGCCGCACGTTGATCTGCATACAATTTATCTTCTTCATCTACAGTCAAACCAAATTCACTTTTTAGCAACTGTTGATCCCTGTTGGATCTTTGGGCCATCGATTTAACCCGCATAACATCATGAGTGCTGCCAATTTTATTAACCGGAGACGTATCAATGCGTTTCGTTTTCCAAGGTTTAGCAATATCTTCGCCAATTGAACCTTTTATAAAAATGACCTCTTTATCTTCAAGGACCTTAATCTCTTCCGGTAAATTTACACTTATATTGGCCCCTGAAACACTCTGGATCTCGGTTTTAAAAATGACTAAACCATCTTCAGCAAAACAATAAAAAGGCAAACTAGTAACGACGTTGTTATTTTTATCGACTTCGAAATGTAATTTTCCAGATTCCATATGGAATGCATTTAACCGAGAAGACGAAATATGGCGTTTACCACTATCGGGAGAGAATTGCCAAACCACCAAGTCTGACTGGTTTGCCATTAATTGTTTGAAAATTTTCTCAAAAAAGAGAAAACCTGTATCAGATTTGATAACTCTCATAACTTCTCTTGAAAAATCTTTTGCCTAACCGCCTCAGGAAATTCTAGCATAAGGGTACGGATTAACAACAATAGACCAAGGATGGAAATGAAAAGATTGACCGGCTTATTCGCACTATTCTTGTCAGTTACTGCTTTCGCACACGAAGCTCAACTTGTTACTCAACATATAAAACTCAATCGACAAAATAAAAGTGCCTGGCAAACTGATTTCCTGGCAAAGGCCGTTCTCTCTCCAAAATGGGAAGCTGGCCTTCAGGCAACCTATCTAGAAAGATTTGATTTATATGAGAACCGTGCAGGGGCCTTTGTAGTTTTTAGTCCTGTTCCTAATCTTACTATTGAGGCCCGTTATCTAAAAGGTGATGCGGACGTTGAAATTTTAGCACGGGATCAATACTCGCTAAGTCTTTATCAAGCGCTATCGGATGGAAACTCACCTTACCTTCTCTATCAAAACTCACTTTATTCAATTACTCACCTACAAACGATAAGACTTGGTTTAGAAATTGAAAAAATAAGTAGTCTAATTTTTATTCCTCAAGTCATGTTAGGTCAGGCACAGTTTAAAGATCCAACTGAAGTGAGAGAAGTAAATAGCTACGGTCTAAAAATCATTTACTACAAAGAGCAACTCTATTCGCTTTCCTTGTATACTTACAAAGGAATTGAGGCATCTCAGTCTTTGATCGGTCGATCAAGCCAGACAATTGAGACTAAAACAATAGGATTCGGTGGGGGATATTATTTCTTTAACAATATAAAAACAGAATTCCTCGTCGACTACACTGATCTCGGTAAACTCGATAATCAATTTTTAACTTCTACACTTAACCTCCTTTGGATTTTTTAATGACACAAGAGATTTGTCTTCTCCTTTTAAAATTCACAGGCATTTACTTCTTCATCATAAATATCTTCTATGGAACTTTAATGTTTCTCTCTTGGGTTGAAGTCAAGAGATATCGACGTGAAATTAAAAAACAAGTTAATACAGAAATAGTTCCAGCTGTTTCTTTTATTATTCCTGCCTTTAACGAAGAGTCATTAATTGTAGAAACAATTCAAACGTACCTCCTGCTGCCTCAGGAAAGAAAAGAGATCATTATTATTAATGATGGGTCACACGATCAGACGTTTAAATTACTACAAACAATGTTTCAGCTTAAAAGAATTGAAAGTTCGAGTCTTTTTCATTCCATTACTTCTTCCAATTTGTTTGTTATCGAGGCGATCCATATGGGCAAGGCCCAGGCCCTAAACTATGGCATCAATCACGCAAAATATGATCTCATCTGCACTATGGATGCTGACACAATTCCCAATGCCAGAGGAGTCGAGGGATGTCTTCGTGCCTTCGCTCACGACCCAAAACTTGTAGCTGCAGGTGGAATCATACAAACTTTACCCGCGAAGGGTTGGCTAAGAACATTCCAAAGTATCGAATACCTAAGAACATTTTTATGTGAACGAATTGGTTGGAGCATAATCGGATCGACGACTCTCATATCAGGTGCTTTCTGTATGGTAAAAAAAGAGGCATGCCACAAGATTGGCGGCTTCAGACATAATTCTATTACTGAAGATTTAGATTTAATCATAAGACTTCGTAAGGCCTATCCGGGGGATAATCATCGCTTTAAAATTCTCCCAATCACAACTTGCTATACTCAAGTTCCTAAAGATCTAAAACATCTTATGGTTCAAAGAATGAGATGGCAGTTAGGATTATTTGAAACATTGGCACGAAATATCGATATCTGTTTTAATCCTGCCCACGGGATTCTTGGCCTTGTTGCCATTCCCTATTCTTGGATTGTCGAAGTCTTCTCACCCCTTTTGGAATTTACAGCGCTCTTAATTATCCCAACTGCTATTTTCCAAGGATGGATTGATCCCAATTTCGTCATAGTTTATCTTGGTGTTGGATTGCTTTTTAATGTCATTATCACCTCGTTTGGAGTTTATATTGATAATAGGTATGTTTCCAGAAACAGAAATTGGTCATGCCTTAAAAGTAGTTTTCATTCAATCGTTCTTCACCTTGGCTATAAACAACTAACTTCATGGTGGAGACTTCAGGCCTTATTCAAAAGTTTTGGAAAAAAACATGAGTGGGGAGAAAAACCAAGACAAGAAATCAATCAACAGACTCTCTAAAAAACAGAAGACGATGCCCCCATTTCTTAGAAATTTTTCTCTCTGAAGATAACTTAAAAGGTTTCTTGCGGTAACCTTGACGACTTGGATCCTGCGCCAATTCAATTTGCTGCTGAACTGTTTTTCGAAAAACCAGCATCAGATTTTCTTCTAAGTCCCTGGTCTCTTCTTTGCCAAGTTTGTTCAAATCTAAAATCACCTGATGAATCGATTCAACAGTAGATAAACATCCTGGCAACGGTTGATGCTTAACTTGAAACTCTGAAATTCTTAGAGTATCAAAACTCACACGCGTGAGATGATGCAATTTTGTCGTCAGTTTCATCATCTTTTTAGCACAAGGCCAGGTGCCATCTATCACGAGAAATTGTAACGGTTTAGTCCCAAGTTTTTCGGCGGACTCAGCTTTTGAAAGGTCGATTGTCTGTTCACCAGGATAAAGAATCACAGTCTGATAGTTTTTATCTTCAAGTACTTGAAGAAAGCGCCTGTTTTCATCAAAGCATACATCCACAATAATTTCGGAATTTTTTAAAATCAGGTTACTAAATCTCCCAGTTCCGACTTTTTCTTTCTTAAATTCCATTGGGTGCATCAGGATAACAAAGCGAGAGTGGGTCTCAAAGGGTCGTAAATACTGGCAAACGCAGGTCAAAAGCCGCCTGCGGCAGGTAAGACATAAATTCAATTTTAGGCCATTTTCAGCATCCATAATTTTCTCTATACTGCGACTTATATGCCAAAAATTAAAGCTAGAAAACAACAGATCAAAAAAATCGCTCTAACCGGTGGCCCGGGGGGCGGAAAATCCACCGCTGCCCAGCTTTTTAAGCTGGAATATAAGGACTTTATCTCACTCGTGCCAGAAGCAGCGACTCTGCTCTTTCGAGGTGGTTTTCCAAGAGTAGACTCTCCTCACGTAGTTGAAGGCATCCAAAAATCTATTTTTCATGTTCAGATTAATATCGAAGATACCTATGCCACGCTCTTTCCCCACCACACCTTATTGTGTGATCGAGGTACTGTTGATGGAGGCGCCTATTGGCCAAAAGGCCCTGATGATTTTTTTAAAACCATGGGCACCACTTTAGCAAATGAGCTTGAACGCTATGATGCTGTCATTTTTTTTGAAACAGCTGCGGCCGGTGGCCTTGCAATTGACTTGGGTAATCCTGTAAGAAATGAAGATCAAAAAAAGGCCATCGAGATCGACTTGAGACTCAATGCCCTTTGGTCAAAGCACCCAAATTTTGTGTACATCAAAAATGAGCCATCGTTTCTCAAAAAGATTTTAGGTGGAATCAAAGCAATGGATGAATTAGTTAAAGGCAGTTAAATTAAAGTCTAAAAATTCTTCACCTTCTAGGTAGACCTGAAAACGAACAACTCCGAACGGAACCGGCCCAATCATATCTGTAAGCTGTGACTCTTCATTATAGAACTCACAAACTGTCAGCTGTTTTTGCTGTACGACTACGTAAGAAATCGCTCCTTCTCTCAATTCACAATTCTTCAAAACGCTAGCAACCTTTTCTGGAGTGTACAAGAAATGATAAGGTAGCGCATGTGTTACATCTTGAATGATACGATCTTTAAACGTCACGAGAGTTCTTACTTCATAAATATTTTCAGAAGCGTCATGATTGAGAACTTTCTTCTCCATCACAACCATTGAGCCTTCATATTTGGCCTCATAACGAACGAAGTCGCCAAGGGAAGGATACGCGTGAGCGACAGTTGAAATGAAGCAAAGTATTAAATATTTAAGCATAGAATATTTTTAACCACAAAGAGATCAGTTGAAAACAGATATTGCAATAATCAATACCTGACCAGTCTTATAGCCTTACCGGCTTTTTTATTAATATAAAATGAGTTATTATAAATTATGGATTTAAGAAAAACGCTTCTCTTGGCACACGACCTCCTTGATTCAGAAAAAATCGACCACGCTCTAATTGGTGGCCTGGCCATGGTAAATTTAGGTTTAACTCGGGCCACAATTGATGTTGATCTTCTCATTGAGGATGAAAACAAAGAGAAGGCCAGAACATTGCTCATCAACAATGGTTTCACTATAAGTTATGAAACTCCTGATTTTTTACAATTTAGTGGAATAGGACTTTTAGACATATTGCTGGCTAAACGGCCGATAAGTCGCGAAATGCTAAAGAACGCAACTTTAGTTTCTGAAATTAACATTAAATGTTTGCTGCCCGAAGATATTATTGGCCTTAAAATTCAAGCCTTCTCAAACGATATTTCCAGAGAATTTCAAGATAAAGCTGACATTCAATTTTTAATTGAAAACTACTTAAATCTTGATTGGAATAAGATTAAGTCGTATGCAGAACTCTTCGGTAAATGGAGTGAGATTGAAGAAATCAAAAATAAAATTAACATTTAAAGAATACTTTGAATTTTTAGATCAGTTAAAAGTGCTTTTTGGCAATAAATCCAAGCGGAGAAAGTTTGTTGAATATAAGAAATTAAAGCTTTAATAAGCCTCTACAATTATCCACCCGCCAACTTTACTTTAAATCCACTCTTCTCTAAAAACACTTTTATCTTTTCACGATGATCGCCACTAATCTCAATCATATTATTTTTATAAGTCCCACCAGTTCCACAAAGTGCCTTAAGTTTTTTCTCAACATCTTTGAAGTAAGGTTCATTTGCCGGCAATTCAAAAATCACCGTCACCGTTTTACCACCGCGCCCATTTTTTTCTAAACGAATTTTCAAAGTATGATCAATCGGTTTAAGATCTTCTTTTTTAGGACAAGCACAAGGATACTTTGAACACTTTGGGCAGCGTTTCTTAAAATTAGGATCATCAGAATAAACGAGTTCGTAATCAGACATAGAACTTTAAATTTAAATGTGACTCATCCTTGAGTCAAGAATTCAATTGAAGGCAGCATTTACAAAGAGGCTTGCTGTGATTGAGAAAAGACCAAATGCTAACAGAAGAATGACTTTTTCCATAGGCACCTCGCTTGAAGGAGTTGTAGGCCTCTTTTTGTTGAGAAGATGTTAGTGCACGAGACCATTTTATGACAGCGCCTGTCTTTTAAAGTACTCTATCCAATATGAACCGCTACATCATCTTTCATAAACCTTATAACGTACTCTCTCAATTCACTCCCGAAGATGGGGCACGTGCCCTTTCAGAATTCAATCTTCCTCCAGATGTGTATGCCGCTGGAAGGCTTGATAAGGATTCAGAGGGTCTTCTGCTTTTGACCAACGATGGCCTTTTAATTGAAAAGCTCCTTAATCCGCGCAATGAAAAGCCTAAGACCTACTGGGTACTGGTGGAAAGAGTGCCTACTGAAGAAGAACTGGAGCGTATGCGAGCGGGGCTCAAGATTGAAGATTATCTAACCAGCCCTTGCAAAGTAAAGATTTTGGACCCGCAACCCGAAGTTCCACCGCGTGATCCACCAGTAAGATTTCGTAAGACTGTGCAGGATGTATGGATTGAAATGACAATAACGGAAGGAAAAAATCGTCAGATAAGAAAAATGACGGCCGCAATTGGGCATCCTACTTTGAGATTGATAAGAAAAAAGATTGGGAATCTGGAACTAGGTGCTCTGGAAGAAGGTAAATGGAAAGAGATCTCCAAATCAGAGATCTCTTTTTAAAGTAACTTAGAGTTTAATGTCGATAGTATCTTCAAATTTGAAACCAGAATCATTTACGTCCATAATTCTTAATACTCCGGCCTTCGCTTCACGAGTAGCGACGAGCTTGCCATTAAGAAGAACTTCAACTTTTTGATTCAAATCCACCATCGATGAATGAAGGTACAGCTTCAAACCTTTGCTCATCTTAGGCGCAACAGGCATATCGATGCGGATAACGTTTTCATCAATTTTAGCATGGAAATCAATGCGCTCTGGAGTTGTTAAATCAGTCTCAGTTGCTTCAACCCAAAAATAACGGGCCTCTGAATCGTAGTCATAAGTTATATTATTTTCTAAGTTCTTTAAGTGAACAGTATGCAGACTACCCCACAATTCTTTTTGATAAAGATTTCGTGGTGACTTCGTCAAAAGTTTATTCAAGTTAGCTTTAAAAAGGGCAAAATCATAATTATGACTACCATTATAGAAAATCATTTCTAATTTTGATGATTGCCCATAAAGAACTTCAAGATCTTTAGTGCGCTTCAGTTGTTCTTCACAACGAGTAATAAAAATTTCAAAATGGTCTCCACGACCTTGTAAGTGGACATAGGGAACATTGAATTGTTTATTTAGATGTTGTTCAGTTTGATAATTTACATCCATGCCTGCGGCCATGGGTAGAAAGAATGCGAATTCATCAGCGATCCAAGAATAACTTCTGGTTATTCCCATTCCACCCATTGAGTGACCAGACAGTCCCAAACGATCGACATCAATATTAAGTTCTTTTCTCATAAGCCGGCCTAGATCTCGGATGAAGCCGCGCGTGTGCCCGCCCCAATTAAGACCATTCGCAGATGGAAGAACGACGATGATACCAAGTTCATCGGCCATCCTTTTTAGATCCGGCATGTACATGTTTACGACATTAATAGAACCTGCTCTATCCATGGTTGAGGTACCTCCACCATGGTTGAAAATCAAGGCGCCTACTTTCGTATTCTGATTTATGCTTTTAGGAATGTAATAAAAGATGTCGTATTTAAATGAATTTTCATATCTATCTGGTGCCCATTGAAAACTGTCGACTGCGCCGACTGTATCAAATAAAACACTTCGAATATCTGCATCACCAGAAAAAGCACTAAAACTTAAAGCGAGTAACAAACCAGCAAGTAAGCTTTTAATTTGTATTTTAATGGGCCCCTCCGGAGGATGATTTAGAGTGGCAGGATAATAGTCAGAATTACGCACAGAGTTAAAGGTATCAGAATAAGTGGTAATTTTTATAGGATAAATTACAGGCTAAGTGGTTGATTCTTTCTTACGGTCTTTATATGAGTCGGATTTATTCAATTGCCCCTTACCAAGACCGTAACTCTCCATGACCTTTAATTCCTCTACCGCGGCTTGCGAAGACATCGCTCCGTTTAAGAGTTTTAGGTAAACCAGGACTTTATGATTAAGGTCGCTGGCATTTTCATTCAAGGCCTCAAGCCGAAGAGATTTTACTCCGCGGTTTTGAAGTTCACCCAAAAGAAATGAGGCTGACTGTGGGGTCGCCTTATAAAAAGTATTTCGACATTCATGATCGGCCTTAAGAAAATGCCAATTGCCATATGGATCTTTAAGCTTCACTTCATGTTTTTCACATGGCTTTCCGCAATCTTTAAATGAACTTCCGTTAGAAAGAAAGGCCGCAAACACACAATGCTCCATGTGAAACTCAGGCATATATTGATGAAGGGTCACTTCCAGTTTCGAAGGATCACTATGAGAAATCATATCTAGCAGTTGTTCTTGGTTGAGGTCATAAGATGTATTTACCGTTTCAAGTCCCTTGCTTAGCAAGTACTCGGCGGTGAGAGAGTTAGTTACATTGAGTGAGAAGTCTCCAATCAATGGAATAGAGCATTCAGTTCGCAAGAATTCGATGGCACCCAAGTTTCGCACCAAAATTTTATCCGGTTTACACCTGATGATCATTTTTAAATTGTGATACTCTTTCGGTTTAAGAATTCGTGTTGTAGCTATCGCAGAAGTGATTTTCAAATCTTTTAAAATCTCAATGGAATCTGCATAGTCTTTACCGAATTCAAAATCAAGAACGACCATTTGTATCGAATGATCCAGCCCTTGATAAATCCCTGTCTTGATACCTTCCGCAAATCCATCAACTTGGGCCTTCGTTCGAAGTAAAATATTAAGACCAGTCGTGGCGCTGTCTACCAATCGAACCATGGGAAGTTCTATCTTATTCAAACTCATGGCCTTGGGCTTAACCCGCGCGGCATTCATTTTTTCAATTAGTTCACGACGCAAATCTTTAAGCTCGCGGTGATTCATGAAACAGCCTTCTTGAATAAAACATTCAAAACTTGCTAACTCATAAATACTTCCACCAAGTGAAGACAATTCTTCTTTCAATTCTGCTTCAGTCAAAGAGCGGTTCTTGGCCGGCGCCATGTTTGATATAGTCTGAGCGTAAACTTCTCGCCCCTCAGGATCAGTTGCCTTGACCAGAATCGGCTCATTATACAGACCCTGAACTATCATCTTGAGAGGAATGCGTTTTTGGAATTCTCGAGACTGCCAACCTTTCTGGAGTTCTTTTTCCAGACCTTCATCCGAGTTCAGATAAACCTTCATGCCTTTAACCAGACTCAGATTTTTTTGAACCAGTTCGATTTCCAGGGATTTGCCAACCTTATTTACTTCAAATATCTTCGAACCCAATTCTTCTTTATTAACGAGAAGTAGACCCATTCCGGCCTCTAATTTAGTGTTCGTTTCTATAACAAAAGTCTTTTTTTTCACTTCTTTAATAATACCAATTTCAAGCCCTCGGTGAGCGCTATAGGTACCATCCACTAATTGCTGATGATCAACACCTTTAAACCAACCAGTAAAAAAACCACGTGAGTATGTCGAAGAAAGCTCCACTGCCCGCTGACTAAGATTCAGCGCTCCACCATCCATGACTTCACGGTAGTTGCGAGCGGCACTCGCAACATATTCCGGAGTCTTAAGGCGGCCTTCAACTTTAAAAGAATTGACTCCAAGTGCTTTGAGCTCTTTGATCTCAGAGATGCCCATCAAATCTTTGGGAGAAACGAGATATTTTTTATCGCCCATTTCTTTTTTCTTATCATCTACATAAAGCTCATATTCTAAGCGGCAACTCTGGGCACACTGTCCGCGGTTAGCACTTCGTCCACCCAAAGATTCGGAAGTAAAACATTGGCCAGAGTAAGCGACACATAAAGCGCCATGAACAAAAACTTCCAGCTCTTTATCAGTTTGTTCGCGAATAAGTTTAATTTCTGACATGGAATTTTCACGACCCAAAACAAAACGGTCTATAGAGAGGTCTTCCACCAGTTTGATGGCGTCGGGATTGGTGACTGTCATTTGCGTTGAAGCGTGAATTCTTTGTTCAGGGGCCATTTTGCGAATAAGTGACGCAAGTCCCAGGTCCTGAACAATGAATGCGTCGGGCCCCATGGGTAGAATTTGCTCCAGCATTTCCATGACCTTTGGAAACTCGTGCTGAAAGATCACAACATTGAAAGCGAGATTTGTTTTAACCCCATAGAGGTGACATAGATCAATCATCTCTTTGAGTTCTTCTAAGGTAAAATCAGTAGTCCTGCCCCGGGCATTAAAAAAGGGAACCCCAAAATAAACGGCATCCGCACCATGATGGATTGCGGCCAGGCACATGGACATGTTAGCGACCGGTAATAATAATTCTGATTTCATTAAGCCGGAATGTACCTAAAGAGCCGCTCTATGGCCAATGATGGAAAAATTTACAATTTCATATACAAGAACAATTCTGATCTGGATAAGTCATTAAAATATGGGTACAAGCACGCCATGAAATTCTTAAAACTTGCCTTAACCATCTTTTGTGTTGGATTCGCTACAACATCCTCTGCAAAGTTACTTCAGATTATTCACACCAATGATTTGCATTCCTTTTTTGAAGGTTCCAGGACCGGTAAAGGTGGTTATTCTCGGATCAAAACATTAGTTGATCAATTGAAGTCAGATGCAAAAGCGAAGGGAATCCGCACCTTATTTCTTGATGCTGGCGATTTTGGAGAAGGTTCAAGTTTTTATTTTTCGAATAAAGGTACTGATGCACTTAGAGCGCTAGATTTATTAGGCGTTGATGTCACAGTACTTGGAAACCATGATTTTATTACGGGCGGAACTGATCTCTCCCGTCAAATTGATGAATCAAATTTAAAGGCTCATCTTCTTTCCGCCAATCTCAAGGGCAAACCACTGATGGGTCTTGGGAAAAAAATCAAGTCATACGTTGATTATGATCTTGATGGAATGAAAATCAGAATTTTTGGACTTACGACGCCGGAAGTTCATTACCAGTACCCACTTCTCCCTAAAGGCTATATCGGCCACTCACATAATAGAGGTGTTAGAATCGCTCAAAAGTCGAAAAAAGATGGTGTTGATTTTTTAATAGCTTTGACCCATATTGGTCTGGATAAAGACTCAATCCTTGCCTCTCATACGAGTTCAATTAGCATGATCGTCGGTGGTCACTCTCATACTCGCTTAGATCAACCAAAGATGGTTGAAAATCTCAATGGTGACATTATACCTATAGTTCAAACAGGCGCCCATGGGACGGCCATAGGCTCACTGATCGTAGATGTGATTGGCGATGGTGAATATAAATTGATCGATTACCGCCTGTATGACATCACCAAAGAAATCTCTGAAGATGCAGAAGTTAGAACATTTGTTGATGAAGCATATATTAATAGAGATCGTTACTTTAACCGTTCATGGACCGAGGTGATTGGCTTTTCAGAAATAAATCTCTCTGGCCTGGTTGAAGGAAGAGTTAAAGATGCCAGAACATGTTGGTCTGGCCACATCGCCCGCCTAACTCGAGAAACTGCTAGAACTGATATTAGTGTTCAATTTGATCTCTTTCAAGGCGAAGAAATCCCTATGGGTGTTATCCGTTTTGGTGATTTGGTTGATAACTTCCCACATTTTAGAAGATGGGGAGATCAAGGCTGGAATATTACCCGATCATATATTACAGGCCTTGTCCTTACCCAACTCCTAAAATATCTTGGAAGTGGTAATGAACCTTTTGACGCTAGCCTAGATGGTCTTAAGGTGTGGGATAAAGAAAGAAGACGAACTGTTGCCTACGTAAATGGTCTTCACCTTCCAGAAGAGGCTTTAATAGATGGCGAAAAAATAAATAATTTCCAATTCTATTCAGTCGCCTTACCAAGTGAAATTCCTTATGCGCTTGGAAAAATGCTGCCCGTAATACGCGACTTACTTTTAGTGAATTCGGAAAAAATAGAAGATTCAAACTTTTGGCCTTTATTTGAAAATTACATCGTCAAGAATTCTCCTCTTAAATGTCTTGAGAACTAGAATTGGTTGGTTCTTAAAAGCACTAAAGTACATGCATCTTCGACTAAAATCCCATTTTCACCTAATGCCTTTTCTAAACCCGGGTTCTCAGAGCCTGGGTTAAAAATAACTCGTTTTGGCTTAAGATCAATAATGTCTTGTTGATACTTGGTTGATAACGCCGGGTTTACATACATGGTTAAGGTATCAATTTTTTTGCCCTGCTTAACGAGTGTTCTAATATCAGGAACCACCTTATACCCTAGCACTTCAGTCTCCCTAGGATGAATAGGTACAGGAATATGGCCATATTCCTTTAACATTTGAATGGCCTTATAAGAATAACGATTTGTATCACTAGATGCACCCAAGACTGCGACAACTTCCATGGCCTCTCCTTGAAAATAAAGCTAAAATAGTAAAAAACAAGTGAGATTTTATGAGCTTTATAACTAAAACATTCTACTCCTTTGAGGACCTCAGTAGTCATCTCAAAGCGCATCAACCTAGCTTTTATTTTTCCTCGAAGACTTCGACTGTCATTCCGTATGATAAACTGGATACCTTGCTGCCTTGGTCCAAAGGTGATTTTTTTCTTTGCGACCTTAGTAAATTGCCTCACAAAATGGAAGTTAAAGAAAACGGAAATTTAGTGATGCGAGGAGGAGTGTCATGGGAAGAGGCAAAGATTTTTTTACGCTCAAAAGGCCGTAACCTCAAAACCTCTCCAACTGAACAGTTAGCACTTATTACGGCCGGAATTGCAACCTCTTGTACTGGCGAGCGCTGCTTTGGTTTTGGAACCATGAGATCTCAGGTCGTTAGTCTTAAATATCTAGATTTCAATGGTGAAGAAAAAGATCTTAAGCGAAATGATGAATTCAAAACCTCATCGACCAATCTAAAACCTTATCAGCAAGATTTTAAAACTTACCAAACTTTTAAAAATGCTCCGTACCCCCGTTTTGAACAAGCGACTGATCTGATGATTGGAACCGAAGGACAAATGGGGATTGTGACTGAAGTTGAAATTGAAACAGTCGAAAACTTTGATTTAACTTACGTCTTTATCCTTCTTCCAAAGTGGGAAGAAAATATTGAACCTCACATGGAAATCTTTAAATCGGTTCAAACCCATCGTAATGCGATCATGTCGTGTGAGATTTTGGATTCGAACTGCATGAACTATCTTAAACCTGATGAAAAACTTGGCTCAAATCAGGATGTTATTTTCCTAGAAGTTAAAACTGAACACTTTGAAGATATTTATGAAAACATCCTTTGTCAGCTGAAGCTCATAGATAACAACAGTATCTTTGAAATCGCTGAGAATAAATTCCACCATATTCGTGCAGGCGTTCCCCGCGCTATATTTGAAGAAAATTCAAAAATGG
This sequence comes from Bacteriovorax stolpii, assembly GCA_945905815.1. Classification (GTDB taxonomy): domain Bacteria; phylum Bdellovibrionota; class Bacteriovoracia; order Bacteriovoracales; family Bacteriovoracaceae; genus Peredibacter. The sequence continues at coordinate 71,772 of CAMDQH010000002.1, forward strand.
GCGTGGTTAAAATTGGAACTGACTGTCAGGTGAGTGGTGAAAAATTCACTGATTTATTAAAATTCTACCGTGAAGCTGCAAGTATTGGAGTGCGCTACTGCCTTTTTGGCCACTTCGGGGATGCTCACCTTCACTTCAACTACATGCCCACGAAAGAACAGTCGGCACAATGCCTGGAAAAAATTCAAAGACTCTATGACAAGGTTTTAGAGTGGAAAGGTTCACCATTTGCTGAGCATGGTATAGGATTACTTAAACAGAAATATATTAAAAAATATCATGGAAGCCATCAATTAGGACTTTTTTTAGATCTCAAAAAAGAACATGATCCTTATAATCAATTTTTCCCACAAGGATTTATGACCCAAAGTGGGCACTGATCTTTTACTTAATATTATAACTAGATTTTGTAGGGTGGTTAAGGATAGAGCTTTTTAAAACAATCGTTTCTTTGCCATTCTTTAATCATCTCTTCCCAAAGATCGTCTAATTTAACCTTGCTTTTTTCTCCGCCGAAGAGAATTTCTATGCGCTCTTCATCCGATTGCTTAATTAATTTCATCATAATCTTCTCTGTATCACTAGCTAGAATGCCGATCTTCCTCATGGCATCAGAACATTCGCCCAGGGAGTGACATAGGTCAGTGTTAACCATCAATTGCCTAAATAATTCCTCGCTGGAATCTAAGTGATCTCGGTGATAGGCAATCCATTCAAGAGCATTGTTTATTTTTTCAATATCCCCAAACTTAACACCTTTTACTCCCCCGTGAACCACACCCATCAAAATTGTTCCAGATGGAGTTTCACAGTAAAGGGGTCCTCCTGAATCTCCGTGATCTGCATAGTTTTCGCGAAGACGAACGCGCTGACTGGATCCTACACTGAAAATATCCTTGGGATTATTTTCGAGACTTGCAACTCTAGCTGTTTTGAGGACGCCGTACTTTTCATCATTATCCAGGCCATAGCCACTGACATAGCAATTCTTGGTGTCCTTAAGAGCATTTTCAACTTCTTCGGAGGACTTCGGTAGAGAAATACTTTTAGCATCAACTTCATCTTCAACCTTGATCAACGCCATATCTTGTAATTCATTCAATCGACTATTTTCCATGGGGAATAATTTTTTGATGACATATTTTTTTTCTGAACCAGGACAAGTAAAAAAAGAATTTTGTGGCAACTGTTTTGAATTAAAATCTTCTTGGTTGCTAACCACGTCATCATAGCAGTGTTCGGCCGTAATAAATGTTTTGTTTCCGATGAAACTTCCGGTGCAAGTACCAGTTAGAATCTTGCCTTCTCGTTTTACAAAAAATGTTAATTTGCAGGTGGAAGAAAGATCATGGTCATTTGTATACTCACCCTTGATCGCGAAGGCAGAGAATGAAATAAAAATTTGAAGATAAAGGACCCATTTCATAGACAACGTATCGGGTTTAAACAAAGTAAACTAGAGTAAACTAGAGACCGACTCTTCTAGTCAGTCCCAAGGTTTAGCTCTATAAAACTCTTGGCACCAACGGTGAATTGGATCAAAGTCCCCTCTTTAGGTCGTAGAGTAAATTCATAATCCGTTGAAGCTATTAAAACGCCGAGTCTACTGCCCGCTGCTAGTCGATATTGCTTAGGTTCTAGATCAAACATAAGTTGGTAGTTCTTACCAGGAACAAGTGCCTCACCTTGATTGATATCAAAATGATTTTGTGGGTCTGCCCAACCGCGAGTAATGATTTTTCCTCTACCTAATTTATTATATTCAACAATAGCGATGGTGATATTGGCGGCCTTACGGTTCAAAACGGAAAGATTCAAGCTGACATGCGCAGTTCCGGAAAGAAGAGTTTTATTTTCAAGCGGTGTGGATAAGAAAACAAGTCTTTCATCTCTCTTCAGGCCAGGTTTCTCGATCAATGATTCCAGTTTTTGGGACTTCCCAGAATCAATAATGGTTAGTTGCTTCTCGCTTGCAATCGATATGGCCAATGAGGAATCAGCTCCAAAGTATAGCCTCTGCTCCATTGTATTTTCATGAGGCCAATTCTCTTGAACCACTAGACTGCCATCTTCCAGTTCCACTTCCACTTGATGCCCATCAGTAATACCGTTATTCTCCCCTTCGAGAAAATGATCAAACCACATTTGAATTTTCCCTGGAACATTATGATTCCAAGTTGAACCGTGACCACCCTTATGGAGAAACATGCGTCTTGGAGCAATCCCATCAAGAGCTTCCCATAATTGAATGGCATGTTTTTGTTTCACGTTCCAGTCAGACTGACCATGAATGATAAACGTTGCAGCTTTAATATTTTGTGCTTGGGATAGATGGTCACGCGCTTGCCAAAAAGGCGTAAAATCTCCATGTTCTCTTCCCATGGTTTGGGTTATTCGCTCAAGTTCACTTGTGCAATCCCCTTTTCTCATAATGAAGTAACCCAGGACATCAGCATCCTCACCAATATATCCACCCGGATTAACGACTAATCCGTTGGCACGGTAGTAATCATACCAGCGACTGATCGCTGCGATCGGAACGATTGCTTTAAGCCCCTCAACACCGGTAGTTGCAACCATTATGGGCAAAGTACCATCATAGGAAGTGCCCGTCATACCAACAGATCCGTTTGCCCAATCTGCTTTGGCAACACGTCCATCCTCATAGAAAGCACGAGCACGTCCATTTAACCAATCAATGACAGATTTTGCGGCCAAGGTTTCTGCCATGTCTCCAACAGTGGGGCACCCAGTTGACTTACCAGTTCCCACGCTGTGAGCGCTCATGCGTGCATATCTACTTGCATCGACTAGTGGTACGGATTCGTAAACGTGAAATGTTTTTCTTAGACCGTTAAAAAAATCTTTTACGTCAGGAGAGAACCCCTTCAATAGTTTTTCATCTTGTGGAAGAAGGTCCATGTCAACGTTATGCATGGGTCCTTCGTTTCCACCCAAAGCATAAGGAGAAATGTGGAAGATAGTTGATAGTTTCTGCTCTACTGATGGCCTTTCAATCGAAACAAAGATCCGGTCCAAATGACCATCACCATCAGTGTCCGTCGGAGACTCTACATAAACATCTTCTGAAACCATTACTCGTTTCAGTAGGTTTGTAGTTGATGCGATGGCATTCGTTACACAAATAACAATGAGTATTGACAATAGGTATTTCATTAAGCGCCTTCACTAAAAAAATTAATTCTAAACCCCATTTACTGAGATAAAAAATACGCTCTATTAAAATTCGTATCTATGGGCAGAATCAATTTCGATTCCTGGTTTTATCGAAACAAGCTCTTTGATTAACCCACTATCCAAATCATAAACCCAACCATGAATCCTGGGTGCATGCCTTTCATGCCATGCTTTTTGAATAATAGCTGTATGAACCAGATTCTTTACTTGTTCTAAGACATTGTACTCAACTAATTTATTGATTTTTTCTTTCTCTGACTGGACCTGCTCGAGTTCCAGTTTGTGAATTTGATAGGTGTCTTTGATATTTCTTATCCAATTATCTATCAGTCCCAAGCTATTTGGTGAAAGTGCTGCCCTGACACCACCACAATTATAATGCCCACAAATGATGATATGAGGCACTTGCAAAGTATTGACTGCATAACTTAAAACACTAAGGAAATTGATATCAGTATTAACAACTAAATTTGCAATATTCCGATGAACAAAAATCTGGCCGGGGTTACTGTTAGTTATTTCAGATTCTGGTACTCGTGAATCAGAGCAACCTACCCAAAGATATTCTGGGTTTTGATCCTTGGCCATGTCGGAAAAGTATTCAGGATTAATATCAATTCGACTTTGGGCCCAAGCCTTGTTTTCAAGCAATAATTTCTTAGTCCTATCCATTTGTGACCTCTTTAAACATTGGACTTAAGGCCAACGATGATTTTTTTAACTCAACATTTATGTTCATGGCCTTTCCTCGTCTAGAAAAGTCCTCAATGGCATCAATAATATCATTATCAATAAAGACGCTGTTTGATCCATCAACGATGACAGAAGATCCATCAGGGATAGTTCCAAAGATTTTCAGTAGGCTTGCTTTTTGTAAAAAGGAAACGTCTTTATAAAACCTAATTAAGAATAAATCATCCTCTCTAACAACAACAATTGATTTATGCATATTTGATTTCAAGACAAAGACAAAACCGACCATCATACCGATGAGGATACCGACTAAAAGATCAGTAAAGAGAATGGCCAGAATAGTGACAACAAAGGGAATAAACTGATCCCATCCTTTTTGATATATCTTTTTTATTAATTCAGGTTTCGTTAATTTGTATCCAATCAAAAGAAGTACGGCAGCAAGTGAGGCAAGAGGAATTAAATTTAAAAGCCCCGGTATGAAAATCACACAAAGAAGTAACCACAGTCCATGAAAGACTGCTGATAATTTTGATTTTGCACCTGCATTAATATTGGCCGAGGTTCTCACAATAACTGCTGTGATTGGTAACCCGCCTATAAAACCACTGATCATATTCCCACAACCTTGTGCTAATAATTCACGATTTTTGCTGGTGATACCACCCTCCTCGTCAATTTTATCGGCTGCATCGACAGACAATAGACTTTCTAGTGACCCTACAATCGCCAAAGTGATTGCAACTACATAGATATTTGGATTTTGTAAATGTGCCCAGCTTGGCATTCTAAATCCACTATAGAGATCCTGCACTCCACCAGAAAAAGGCAGATTAACCAAATGATCACCAGTAATTGCCATATCTGGTATGAATCCCAAGAAAACATAATTAAGGAGGACAGAAAAAAGAACGGCAATCAAAGCACCGGGAATAAGTTTAAAAAAGCTTAAATCTTTGGAAGCTGCCTTTTCCCAACTTAACATGATACCCATTGAACAAAGAGCAACTACAATCGCCCCAAGATGAATAAACTCAAACGCTGAGTAAAACTGACTAAAGGTATTGCTACCTCCGGTTCCCGCAAAGCTTTCATCACCCATAAATGACTGTTCAAAACCAACTGCGTGAGGAAATTGTTTTAAAATTAAAATAATTCCTATCGCCGCTAGCATACCCTTTACGACGGATGTTGGAAAATAATCACCAATTACTCCCCCTTTAAAATACCCAAAAAGAATTTGTAAAATCCCGGATATGAATAAGGCCAGAGTGAAAGCTTCGAATGAACCCAAAGTTTGAATGGCAGTGGCAACAATGACTGATAATCCAGCCGCGGGACCCGATACGCTGACAGAGGACCCACTCAGGAATCCAACAATAATTCCACCAATAATGCCAGCAAACAATCCTGCCGCTAAAGGAGCATTGGAGGCCATCGCAATGCCTAAGCACAAAGGCAATGCGACAAGGAAAACGACTAGAGAGGATTGAAAATCCTTTAACCAAGAATTAGACATGCTAGTTCCTTTGAAAACGATCTACTTCAATGAGTAAAATTTAAAATAGGAACTAAGCGAGAGGAGGCTTTAAGACATCAACGAAAACCAACTGTTGCTTCAAGATAATATAGGAAGGAAAAATGACATTATGAGCCATGGTTTTTGTGAAAAAATTGGTCGCAACTTGTGGAAGGAGACCTTCCTGAAATTCCTGACCGGAAATTTCTTTTTCTTCAGCATTCTCCGTTAGATTTAGTACAGACCCCGACGGCGAACTATAGCTTGCAAGCGCAACCACACATAAAAAGATAGTCAGATAAATTAAACTTAGAGTTTTAGCCATTTAATTGTATTTTGAAGGTTTTATTTTAAATTGCCAATAATTTTCTAGAACTATTTAGACCCGTACAAGCGAGGAGCGAGCAAAGCCTCCAAAAACTGGAGACCTTGCATTGATAAATTAGTAAACTAAAGAGATTTTCAATTTTTGAATTGTTTCAACGTTGTATCGTTTCTGAGCAAAGTCCGTTGAATAAAGAGAAGTTTAAGGAAAACTTATGAACAGGCTTAAGAGTACTTACGTGGATTGGTTACTGTACAGTAGAACCTATGTGTCGGAAGTTGATTAGGAAATAAATATACCCATACCAGAATTTACAAAATCTGCTTAACGCAATTTAATGGAATGGGCTATCTTAGAGCAATCAAACAAATTTCCTGACGATAAGAGGGAAGATACTTAAGTTCCACCTGAGTGAAACCTTTCTGCTTAAAAGATTCAACTATGGGTTTTAGCATTCTGAGATAACGATCTTGATGTAGTTTAAGAGTAAGTACAACTCCGCGTGGCTCTAAGAAAGTTAAAAACCGATCAACTTCATTCATCACCACACTGGGAGGAAGATTGACGTCACTCACAATCCAATCGATATCTTCGCCGAAATTGGTGACATTCAACGTTTCAAAAGCTTTTTTGATGTGCTTAAAATTGTAATTTTTTAAAATATTCTTATCCATCTCCGCAGGGTCAACCCCAAAGACTTGTAAATCCTGATCCAAAAGAAATAAGCTCGCTCCACCAGGAGCAGATCCAAGTTCTAATACTTTTTCTTGTTGCTCCATTGGTAAATCAAAAGCTTCGTGGGCTTCAGCAATTTTATAATAAGCACGCGAAGGTGTTTCTCTTTTTTCAATAGAACTTACTTCACCGGGTGTTTGAAAATGAGTTTTCTTAAGGACGTATTCGCCCAACCAGTATTCCTCAGGCCCAATCATCATGATCAAAGTGACTTTTTCGCCAATTTTAAAAAGAGATTTCTCACTGAGTTCAATTAGCTCAGATGGTGGTTCAAATGACTCGACTCTCTTCCACAACCAGGCCTTAGGCAAGGCCTTAATCTCTTCGAGAGGTACCTTACCAAGACAGATACCAGACAATCGACACATCCAAGGTAAGAAAGTCGTAGCGTTCTCAGCCTTAAATGTGAGAAAACCACCTCTAGAGTAGCTTAGTTTGAAATTCGGATACCCAATGCTCATCTCTTTTTTAAGTAAGAGCGTGGCTTCTGGATTAGTGAGCGTAAAAAAAAATTGAGACATCCTTAATGAATATCAGAGAATTCTCCCAAGATCTGCAAAAAATTTATGACCAAATGTGGGACGCTTTTTCCCAGTATCAAGCGGCCTCAGGTCTTAATTGTTTAGTGGGGTGCGGAAAATGCTGCAACAATCCTGAAGTAGAAGCGTCGGTTTTAGAAATGTTTCCTCTCGCTCTTCGGATTCTGGATGAGAATAAACTCGAAGAGTGGCTGGATAAACTAGAAGAACCAGCTCAGGATCACTGCCTTATGTATGAGCCGCACACTCCCGACGGTTCTAAAGGTCAATGTGGTGTCTATAAAGAAAGACCATCATTATGTCGGATGTTTGGTGTTGCGGGCTTTTATAATAAACATCAAGAAGTCACGCTATCGGTCTGCAAACTTATCCGAGAAAAATATCCTGATCTGACTAAAATCCGAGAATCTGAGGTTTCCGATAAAACTCCAATGCTCATTACATGGTCTTACCGTCTGGCGCAAATAGATCCGGGACTTATTCAAGACCGTATGCCAATTAACCAGGCGTTAAAAAAAGCCTTAGAAAGAATCGCTCTTTACGCTCAGTATCAAGAGCATTCGTAGCTTAATATCAGTCCATGATTTATTTTTTACTTCTCATGACTACCCTAAACTCTTGGGCCACTCCAACAAAATTTGATTTTAATGCCGGCGTTCAAGGAAGAACACTTCCCTCGTTGGGTGCTGAAGTCTATGCCGAAAGCGGATATAATTTTGTTTTTTGGGGCAAAAAGGAAGCACCAAAAGATATTCTTTATGGTCTGATCCGACCTTCAATAGGTGTGAGCAGTTCCGGTGTTATAAACGCTGCAAAAGCAGAATTAGAATTTTTTCCGATTTCGATCTTAGGCTTCGCTGCTGGTAGACAGTATATGAATTCCAACTTTGAATTTCCATTTTTCAACTGTCAAGAAGTCAATTGTAAGGGTGAATACGTTCGCAATTATATTGAGAGCAAGATGGTTCTTGGCCATAAAGGCTTTGTGATTATGGGGAATTATAAAATCGACACTCTTCGCTCACCTAACAGTGAATTGCTAATGGCGGATTGGAGAAACGTGATCATCGGAGAACCAGGTGAAGAAGTTCAAATTGAGAAAAAACTTTTATTAGCTTATATCTTTTCACATAAGATGTTCGGAGTGCTGTTTGAGAATGTTCAATTTCTAGGTAGCCGAGAGAGAAAAGAAAGCTTCACTTCCGTTTATCAAGTGCGTCAGGACGATACCAGCTATATGCTAGGCGTCGGTGGTTTTCATACCGATCAACAGCCTATGGGACTGCAGATCTATTTCAGGATACATCATGTCGCGTTACCGTCCCTTAAACTTTTTTAACGTATTAGTTTTTTTAATGTGACATCCAAGTTTTGCCATCATAGCATTTTGAAAATTTTCAAAGGATTCGAATGCGTAGCTCAGTACTTCTGTGTTTTGTTCTTCTCTCTTACTCTTTGAACTTATTTGCGACAACAGATCGCAAACTTCCTAATGGGCACTACGTTTATTATGGTGAAGCTTTTTATAAAGCAAAGTCCACCAAAGATACTTTATTTAAAATTCTCAATTTAGAGCACACCGTTGTTGAAGGTAACTACGACACTATTGGCTCAGGTTGTTTAAAGGGCGAATGCTTCCGTCATACTCCCGTCGGCTATGACAAAGCTCGCATCATCATGTTTGGGCAACTTTTCATCAAAAAAGACGATGGCGGCAATTACGTTAAAGACGTATATTGCGCAAAGAAATTCTATTTTAATGAAGCTAGCGATATTTCTAATATGGGTAACATCGTGAACATTGAACATACTTGGCCTCAGAGTAAGTTTAATGGAAACTTTGGCAAGGACACCCAGAAATCTGACTTGCACCATCTCTACCCTACTGATTCAAGTGCTAACGGCCGCCGAGGTAATTACGAGTTCGGTAATGTTGGTGCTAACCACGATGAACTGAACGTTCAAAACTGCTCTGCTTCGCAATTAGGTGACATAAACGGCCACTTTGTGTTTACACCTCCTGTTGCTCACAGAGGAAATGTTGCTCGATCACTTTTCTATTTTGCCACTCGCTACAATCTTTTTATTGGACCTGCAGAAGAAATGATTCTTCGTCAGTGGCATAAATCAGATCCTGTTGATGAAGTGGAAAAAAACCGTCATGGCCTGATTGCCGAACACCAAAAAAATCGTAATCCATTTATCGACTATCCTGAATTAGTCGACAAAATATTGGATCTATAATGGCCTATCAAAATCCCCATGGATCAATGTGTCCTTGGTTTGATATCACAGAAAGAACTGGCGCCCCAAACATTAAGTGGTGTGAAGAAACCTTGTGCAATTGGGTATCTGAGCCAGCTAACACATGGTCAAACATTGGTTATATGCTCGTTGCGATATTCATCTTGTATATTGGCATCAAGCACAAGCATAATTCTAATTTAAAGCAATTTGGACCCATCATATTTTTTATGGGAGCGATGTCATTTTTCTATCATCAATCTAATTTTTACGGATCTCAGATTTTAGATTTTGTTGGAATGTTTTTTTTCGTAGGTTGGGCCATAGGGCAAAACCTCATTCGTTTGGGACATTTAAAATACAATCAACTTAAATGGTTTAACCTCTCTTTGGCATTAATTTACCTTGCGGCCATGCATGCTATGTATATTTCAGAAATTAAATTTCAAGTTATTGTTCTCATTTCTGGATTCATCATATTGGCAACCGAGCTAATGGCCAAAAAAGTGGTCCCAGTTAAATACGGTTGGTTCGCTACCACTATCGGTACACTGATTGTCGCTTTTGGGTTCTCTATTTCTGACGGACAACGTTTATGGTGTAATCCTGAAAGTCACGGTTGGTTCTCACAAGGTCACGCCGTTTGGCATTGGGTTGCTGCGATTGGTATGTTCACCATTTACAAGCATTACACTCAGGAAGCTCTTAAACCCCAAGAGCAAACCTAAGATCACTGTCGCACTTATTTTTCTCTTTTAAGGAGATCACAATGCCCGGATTTAACAAAGTCGTTAAAAACTATGATGAGGCCTTAGAGGGCCTTCAGGATAATATGCTCTTGATGGTTGGTGGATTTGGCCTTTGTGGAATCCCGGAAAACCTCATTAAAAAAATTTACGAAAAAGGAACCAAAGGTCTTACCTGTATTTCCAACAATGCTGGCGTTGATGGTTTTGGTCTCGGACTACTTCTTGAAAAAAAACAAATAAAAAAAATGATTTCATCTTATGTTGGTGAAAACGCGCTATTTGAAAAACAAGTACTCTCTGGTGAGCTCGAGCTCGAGTTAACTCCTCAGGGAACGCTAGCAGAAAAAATTCGCGCAACTGGTGCCGGGATTCCAGGTTTCTTCACTGCAACTGGTTACGGAACACTGATTGCCGAAGGTAAAGACGTTAAAATGTTTGATGGCCGCCCATACGTTCTTGAGAAGGCCTATCCCAAAGCGGACTTTTCCCTCGTAAAAGCTTGGAAAGCAGATACATTTGGAAATCTCATTTTCAGAAAGACAGCAGCAAACTTTAACCCCATGATTGCAACTGCAGGAAAAATTACTGTGGTAGAAGTCGAAGAGATTGTGGAGCCTGGTGAACTTGATCCTAACTTCATCCACGTCCCAGGTATTTATGTTGATCGCATTATCAAAGGAATATTTGAAAAGCGTATTGAACAGAGAACTATCAAAAAATAAGAAGGAATTTATATGGCACTTTCTCGTGATCAAATAGCAATACGTATAGCCCGTGAAATGAAAGATGGTTACTACGTAAACCTGGGAATTGGTATTCCTACTCTAGTTGCGAACTACATTCCGAAGGGAATGGAAGTGATGCTACAAAGTGAGAATGGGATTCTTGGCATGGGTGAATTTCCAACTGATGAAACAGTGGATGCTGATCTCATCAATGCCGGTAAGCAAACTGTTACGGTCATTAAAGGTGCAGCTTTTTTTTCGTCAGCTGATTCATTTGCCATGATTCGTGGCGGGCATGTAGATCTAACTGTGCTCGGCGCTTTTGAAGTGGATGCCACTGGAGCCCTGGCAAGTTGGATGATTCCGGGCAAACTTGTAAAAGGTATGGGCGGAGCGATGGATCTCGTGGCCGGCGCTGATAATATTATCGTAGCGATGTCTCATGCATCCAAAGATGGGGCCTCAAAGATTTTAAAGAAATGCTCCCTTCCACTAACTGGAGTTAACTGCGTCAAGCTCGTTGTAACAGATCTAGCAGTGCTTAAACTAGTAGATGGTAAATTCCATTTATTAGAGCGAGCACCTGGTGTAAGCGTAGAAGAAATCAAAAAACTGACTGAGGCTGAATTAGTCATACCGGCAAATGTACCGGAGATGACCTTTTAAACGACTTGTGCTTCGCATAAATAATAACTTTTAGGCTTTTTACTGCTAAAATCTCAGCTCTAAGGATGAGATATGAAACACCGTATAGTAGTTAAAGTCGGCTCCCTCGCCGTTACAAATGAAAAGGGTGGCGTAAGCCCCACAAAGATCAAAAGTATCATTAGTGATCTTCATGATTTAAAAACCCAAGGGTATTTCCCTATTCTTATTTCTTCTGGTGCAATCAACACTGCAAAAGGCCTAATCAAAAAGCCTGATGAAAAAAAAATGATGATTTCGTTTCAACAAGCATCAGCGGCCATAGGCCAGCCACTTCTCATGCAGGCCTACATAGACGCTCTTGCAGAATTTAACTGGCCATGTGCTCAAGTACTTGTCACTCACGAAGACTTTAAAGAAAGAATACGGTTTTTAAATATTCGTAACACTATTAACACACTTCTTGAAAATGGCGTCCTTCCAATTGTGAATGAAAACGACACTGTCTCTTTTGCAGAAATTACTGTTGGGGACAATGATCAGCTGGCAGTTATGATGACAGAGGCATCGGACGCCGAAAAACTTATTCTACTGTCTGAAGCAGACGGGCTGTTTGATAAAAACCCAAAAGATAAAGATGCTAAGCACTTTGAAGAAATTGATTTTAGAGATGATTTCTCCGCTGTAAAAATTGCCACTAAAACGACTGTCGGTCGAGGTGGAATGGAAACAAAACTTAAGGCCGTGAGAAAACTAACACCTCTTGGTGTTGATGTTATACTTGGAACTTTTCTAGAAGATAAAGCAGTTTCGCGTTTACTTCATAAAAAAGGCGGCACGATCTTTAAGGGTAATCCGGTTAGACAAAAATCTCGCCGAAAATCTTGGCTTTCAACGCTGGTAAAAAATGATTGTTATGTCGTAGTTGATGAAGGAGCTTCCCTAGCGCTTCTGGATAGTCACACTTCCCTTCTTCCTGTTGGTATAAAAAAAGTTCAAGGTAAATTCAAGCGTGGTGACGTTATTCAAATTCGTCATAAGAGTAAAGTTCTTGCAGTGGGATTGACGGAATATGGTGACAAGGAACTAGATCTTATTAAAGGTAAGAAGTCCTCGGAGATTAACGAGCTTTTGGAACATGTGTATTCAAAAGTTGCCATTCACAAAGATAACTTGCTGCTTAAGAAGGACGAACTATGAGTATTTTAAACTTAGCTATTAAAGCGAAAGAGGCCAGTCTTAAGCTTCAGGCGTTGCCGGAAGAAATGCGTCTCACTGCTCTCGATTCTATCTCTAAAGCACTTCACAGTCATAAAGATGCCATTCTGAATGAAAATAAAAAAGATATTGAAGAGGCAAAGAAAAATAACTTATCGAGTTCCATGTTAGATCGACTGGCACTGGATGAAAAAAGCATTCTCGCTCTTTCTGCCATGTGCACCAGTGTTTCCAATCAAAAACAAGTGGTCGGTATGATTGTTGAATCCCATACTCGCCCTGATGGGCTACTTATTCAAAAGCAAAGAATTCCTCTGGGCGTAATTGGAATGATTTTTGAATCTCGACCTAACGTGGTGGTAGATGGTGCAGCACTTGCCATTAAATCCGGCAATGCCATTATTCTTAAGGGCGGCAAAGAAGCACAACATTCCAACCGTAAACTTTTTGAAATTATTCATCAAGCAACTGCATCAGTTCTTCCGGAAGGATCGATCAGTTTGATTGAGACTCGTGAAGATGTAGCAGAGATCTTAAAACTTCATCAATACATTGATCTGATGGTTCCTCGCGGAGGAAGTGATCTCATTAAATATGTTAAGGCCAATGCGACCATGCCAGTTGTGGCGCATGACAAGGGTCTTTGTCATTTGTATGTACATTTTGATTGTGAAGTAGATGCAACGGCAATTATCCTAAACGCCAAGACTCAAAGACCTGGAGTGTGTAACGCTCTAGAGACTCTTGTTTTGCATGAGAAATATCCCAAGAATGATGAAATCCTGAAGGCGCTAAACACAGCAGGAGTTGAAATTAAAAATCCCGCGACTGAAGATGAATATGCAACTGAGTGGTTAGATAAAAAGATTTCTATCAAAATGGTAAAAAATCATGCAGAGGCAATTGACCACATTAAGAAATACTCCTCACATCATACAGAGGCGATTCTTGCCAAAGAACAAAGTGTCATTGAGGAATTTTTAAACTCTCTTGATGCCTCTTGCATTGCTATTAATGCTTCTACTCGTTTTAATGATGGCGGAGAATTAGGTTTAGGAGCAGAGCTTGGGATTTCAACCTCAAAGCTTCATGCCTATGGACCGATGGGTGCTTCAGAAATGACAACAACAAGATTTATCGTGACCGGAAATGGTCACGTACGAAAATAAAGGACTAAAATGGCTTCGTTTGATTTAGTTTCAAAAATTGATGAAATGGAATTACAAAATGCTCTTAAAAATACCGAGAAGCAAATCATCGGACGTTTTGACTTTAAAGGCTCAGATGCAATGGCCGATTATAAAGAAGACGAAAACGTAATTGAGATCAGTGCCGAAGATGATATGAAAATTAAATCGATCCTAGATATTCTTAGAACGAATATGGGTAAGCGCGGGATTGGTATGCGTGGAATGAAAGAATCTGAGATCACTTCATCTGGACTTAAGAAAAAGAAAATGACTCTAACTCTTACCTCTGGCTTTGATAAAGATGCTCAAAAGCTCATGAACAGATTATTAAAAGAATCGGGATTCAAAGGTAAAACTCAGTATATGGATGAAAAATACAGAATTGAATCAAAAAGTATTGATGAGCTTCAAACACTCTTTCAATTTCTCAGATCTCACAAAGAAATGACATTAGAACTAAGTATGCAAAATTTAAAACGCTAATAAATCAGGAGAATATTATGACATTAATGGAAAAAGTAAATAACGATATTAAAGAGGCCATGAAAGCAAGACAACAAGAGCGTCTAGATGCTTTGAGAATGCTTAAAGCTGAATATATTAAAAACAATACTTCAGCAAAACCCACTGATGAGCTATCAGTGACTATTTCTCACGCTAAACGTCTCATGGACTCAATTGAAATGTACCCGGCCGGTACTGAAGCTCATGATAAAATCCTTAAAGAATATGCTGTTCTAAAAGAATATCTTCCTCAAGAAATTTCTGAAGCAGAAGTAGTTCAGTTTATCAAAAACATTAAGGCCAAAGGCGCTAAAGACATGGGTGCCGTGATGAAAGAACTTCAACCACTAATTAAGGGCAAATTTGACGGGAAGAAGGCTTCTGACTTGGTTAAGGCAAATATCTAATGCCGATTCAAGATTTTGGCGAAAACTTTGATCTAACTAAATTCCATCACGCTCGTGATATCGCTCGAGATATGACACATGAACTAGCGAACAAAATTAGACCCGGCATGGTGGAAGAAGATGCACATGAGTTATACAAAAAAATCTGTGCCAAACATACCGTAGATAAAAACTGGCACCCGGCCAAGCTTCGTTTCGGGCCAAATACTTTAAAAATTTTCAGAGAACCTTCGGATCCGCATACTCTCCAGGAAGAAGATCTCTTTTTTATCGATATCGGGCCCGTAATTGATGGCCATGAAGCTGACTATGGGGAAACTTTCACCATAGGTTCAAACTATGAGTACAAAAAGATTGCTGAAGCATCAAAGAAAATTTTTGAGGACGTAAGCGATTTTTGGAAAAATAACATGGCACGTGGTCCGGAACTTTATACTTGGGCCTCAAACCGCGCTAAAGAATATGGTTATGTTTTAAATATGGGAAGTGATGGACACCGCCTAAGTGATTTTCCTCACCATGTATTTTTTAAAGGCGCGATTATCGAATGCGAAGAGAAACTCCTTCCAAACGCCTGGATTCTTGAAATTCAACTTGATCACCCGAATTTAAAATTTGGGGCCTTCTACGAGGATATTTTAAAATGAAATATGTACGCATGCCAATTGAAATTGAGTCACCTGAGCAAATGGGTTATTCAACCATTAAAAACAATCTCTCAGAAAGTTCTTACACGGACACAATCTTTAAAGACCTAGACTTGAACATGAACGATCTCGTGATCTGCTACGGCGATCATGTAGGACATCCAGGTCTTCGTAAAGAAATCCTTAAAGGCGAAGCCTCTAATCTTAAAATTGAAGACGTCCTCGTTACTGCCGGAGCGGCCTCTGCTCTGTTTATGATTTCTACTTCACTTTTAGAGGCCGGGGATGAACTCGTCGTTGCGAAACCTAACTATGCGACCAATATTGAAACGCCAAAGGCAATCGGTGCTAGCATTAAGTATTTACCAATGACTTTTGAAAACAAGTTTCAAGTCGACATCGAGGCGTTAAAAAAGCTGATTACGCCTAAAACAAAACTAGTATCCCTCACCTGTCCACATAATCCTACTGGCACAATGATTTCTGAAAGTGACCTGAAAGAAATTATTAAAGTGGTTGAGGCCAGCAACGCATATCTACTTTTTGATGAAACTTACAGAGATATGTCATTTAAGTTCAAGCTTCCCATTGCAGCTTCGCTTTCTGACAGAGTTATATCTGTCTCATCACTATCCAAAACTTATGGCCTTCCAGGAATACGAATTGGTTGGTTGATTACTAAAAACCCTAAGCTTCAGGAGCTGTTCCTTGCGGCCAAAGAGCAGATCTTTATCTGTGGCTCGGTAGTTGATGAAGAAATTGCTTACCGCTATCTTGCAAAACGGAATGATTATTTCCCTGCGATCAAAAAAGATATGCAAGAGAAGTTTGAAATTGTTAAGGCATGGATGGAAACCCAAAGTTACTTTGAATGGATTGAGCCTTCTGGTGGCGTGGTTTGTTTTCCAAGAATTAAACCTGAGCTCAAAGTCGACATTATTAAATTCTACGACGTACTACTTTCTGAATTTAAAACATACGTGGGTCCGGGACACTGGTTTGAAGAATCTGACCGTAGCTTTCGTTTAGGTTTTGGCTGGCCTTCTCAATCAGAACTGCGAGATGGATTAAAAGGCCTTGAGTCAGCTCTAAAAGCATCACTCCTATGAATCTCATAAGAACTGCTCAAACAATTGCGCTCATTCTTATCGGTCTTCTAGTGTTTGGTTTTTTTGCAGCTTTTATGACAACGGGATTTTCTGGAGGAATTTATCCAACCAAGATTGCGCCCTTTTGGATATTTTCCCCAGCAATACTAGGCCTGATCCTACTTCCCTATTTAAAGACTTCATCGATTCAATTAAAGGAGCAGGTACTTTTAAACCGGGCCAAGGCATTTCTGGCCGGAATTTCATCGCAAGGATTAACTTTAGTTGTGGCGTACTTTATGGCCAGAGATGGGCAAGACTTCCTTGTAAGTATGGCCGTATACGCATTCATCTCGCCCGTGATTTTCTATTTTGGATTTTTTATGTCGATCGTGCTGCAAAAACGGACACAAAGAAATGCGATGAAGGAAGCTTAGTTTAACCCTTTTAAACATTCTTCCTTCGAACTAAAATCATACAATAAAGTTCCATCAAATCTTCTTAACGTGTTGTCATTATAGTCACAGAATTTTTTCACTGA
Organism: Bacteriovorax stolpii; assembly: GCA_945905815.1. Taxonomy (GTDB): domain Bacteria; phylum Bdellovibrionota; class Bacteriovoracia; order Bacteriovoracales; family Bacteriovoracaceae; genus Peredibacter. The sequence goes on from CAMDQH010000002.1 coordinate 88,739, forward strand.
ATAAATACTTTCAATCGCTTCTTTGCAGTTTTCTCCATTTGAGAAGTCAAAAACAAACAAACCGTCAGACAAGCGTAATGTATTATCGTTGTAATCACAAAAACCTTTACCGACTTTGACATTTCTTAAAGCTTCTTGGCAGTGTTCTATTAAACTAAAATCATAAATAAGTTTTCCGTTATCTACGTTGATTAATTGATTATAATTGTTGTCACAAATATATGAAGACCCAACTGGAATGCCATAACCATTCATTTTAAAAACATTAATAATATTACGAAGATTTTTTCTTACAAGTATCTGCTCATTAGCATCAAGCTTATCACTGTGGGCGATGATCAGCTGTTTAACTTCTTGTGAAAATTCTTCTAAGGAATTTGTTTGAGAAAATAGTGTCGTTGAAAGAGAGAGAAGTAATAACACTAAAATTGATTTTTTCATTGGTTCTCCGTTTAGATGCAAACGAAGTACCATGCGCCACCCACATTAAAAAGCCCCCATTTCTGGGGGCCATCTTATTTTTTAACTTTTACAGTCACTTTCTTATATGATGCCCTCTGGAAGGCCAAACTCATTACCATCATAGTCATAGCGCCTGCAGCTCCAATCATCAGTTCCATTTGATTCGCTCCTTTTGGGTTGGTCCCTGCATCCCTGCCGTCATTTGAGAGTTACCATCCTAGCAGCTCTGTTCTTGCAATCCTTAAAGCAGGAATCGTGCCAACTTATAGACCGCTCCAGGCCATCAATGTGTGAAATAATGACACCAATCTGGTGACTTTATGGATTTGGTGGTGTTTCTCTGGCCTGAACTTCGAGCCATTCATTAAGGGTAAGCAGTTCTTCATCAGAAAGGGCATCGCGCCTATTTGGGGGCATCTTCTTTTCAAGACTAAGTTTATAGATTTCTGACTCACTAGGATTAGTTAGATTCACATGACGACTCTTCAAGAGTGCCTTCGTATCTTGCATGTTTTCAAAGCCGCCCTTGTCATTTCCATTCGCGTGGCAGCGGAAGCATTTCTGATCGAGAATTTTGTGAACCAGAGTATCTAGATTGATCTCTGTTTCTTTAAATCGTTCTTCAAATTCCTCTATCGTGTCAATAAGAGGATTTACCCACGCCAAGATTTTCTCTTCATCAGAGTCATTGATCTTTCTGTTTCTATAAACATTCGTATAAATTTTCAAAGGCATGGAACGATCAAGGACTTCGTTTTTGATGGCATTCAAAAGTGCTATTTGAGAAGGTTTTCCTTTCGCAACCAAAGGAAATTTCTGAGAAAAATCCAAAGCTTCAATACCCTATTTTTGGTGACGATAGATAGGATTTACACTCCTTAAAATTCGGCCATAAATAGGTGTTTTAGTATTCGCATCGTGACAGGCAAAGCACTTAGTCTTAATCGTCGATTCAATCACCTTGAAGCTATCATTGGCTTCGATGACAATTTTACTCCACGCCTGTTCTTTTTCGACGAGAAAGAGTCTTCGTCTTTCTAGTTCTGCTTCACGCAACAAACGTAATCGTTCAGCTTCACGAAGAGGATCTATTTTGAATTGTTTTGTTTTAAAATTAAGTGATCCCGGTGACTGAAAAGGATTTGAACAGGAGGCCAAGAGAAGTAGTAAGAAGAGAGAACACTTCATTCTCCAATGTTACTGCCTTAGTTGAAGCTAAATTATGAGGAAAGTAATATTTACCGACTTAGACATAGGTTAAACCGTAACAGCGACTTTCTTGTAAGAAGCGCGCTGAAACGCCAAGCTAACAAACAACATCGATACTAAACATATTGCTGCAATCATCAGTTCCATTTGAAGACTCCCATTAGCATTAGCTGGCTCCTTGCCACTTAAAGAGTCACCATCCTAGCAGCTCCTTTCTTGGAATCTCTTAAAGCAGGAATCGTGCCAAGGTTTAATGGGATAAAAGGTAGTTTTAATTGTCAAAATGACACCAAAATAAAATGAAAAAGGCCAATTTGCATCTTACTATTAATTACCACTCCCTATTTGCACTTCCGCCGGCGGAAGTGATTTTTTAGTTTTTTTCGATTGAGTCCTTTTTTTATTTGACATATCCGTATCTTTTCCGTATTGTTTATCATGCAGCTTTCACATTTAACAGATAAAATTTTACTTATTGATACAAAAAAATTGGTGATCTCCGAGCGAGAGGTGACGTCCAGGGTTCTGCATCACCTGAAGGAAATTGATCACCGCAAACTCTATTCAGAACAAAAATACTCTTCGCTATTCGATTACTGCTTGCGGGAGTTAGGCTACTCTGAGGCGAGCGCGTATAGACGAATTGTAGCAGCAAGGCTCCTTGCTGAGATTCCAGAGATAGATGTAAAAATTGAATCTGGTCTGCTAACTCTGTCTAATATTTCTCAGATGAATCAATTCTTTAAAGACAGCTCAACTTCTGAAAAACGCGGCATACTCAAAAAAATTGAAGGACTATCTAAAAGAGAATGCGAACAAAAACTTTTTCAGCTCTCTGGTAAAGAAGATCTTCCGAAAGATACTCAGAGAAGAGTTTCTCAAGATAAAGTACAAGTCGCGATTGTGCTATCTGATGAAACCATGAGAGAGCTGGATAAACTTAAAGCACTCTTGGGCAAAAATTTGTCCATGGATGAGTTGGTTCAGTTTATGGCAAAAATAGCTATTAAGTCGGTAGAGAAAAATAAATTCAAACAAGTTAAGCGACTACGAAAAGTACTTTCGCCGGCGAAAGTGGGTAGAGTTATTCCGGCCGGACTGAAACGGGAAATTTATCAAAGAGATCAGAAATGCACTAATTGTGGCTCTGTTCATCGTCTCAATTTTGATCACCGCATACCATTTGCGCTAGGAGGGCCGACTAAAAAAGAGAATCTCAGGCTTTTATGCTTTCATTGCAATCAACGAGCAAGGATCAGGGCAGGATTGGAAATAAAAGAGAGAGGGAAACCCACACCTGTTAAAAGATGTGGGTAATATTAAGCTCGAAGGAGACTTTAATTATTTCTTTTTCTCAAGAAGGATCGTTTTCATAATTTGTTCTGGATTTGGAATTGCATCCGGTTCAATCTCACCCTTTATGACCCAAATCTCATCCGCTTTTTTAGGATTACGAAGGTAGCTAAGTATAACTTCACCTTGAGCATCTATGGTTTGAACAATTGTGATGGCATCCGGGTCACTCGCTCCGATTCCCATGACCTCTTGTTGACGGCCATATTTATACGAAAA
>CAMDQH010000003.1 GCA_945905815.1 Bacteriovorax stolpii
ATTTCTCTAAAAGATGCCTGTCCATCTATGAAGATTGAGATGAGTTATGCCACTGCTGAAAACTTTACCGGCGAAATTGTGACGGGGTATAAGGCCAAGAAGGCGTATCTCGCTAAAGGTCCAGCAGAGGCTTTGTGTTTGGTTCAAGCACAAGCCCAGAAAAGAGGATTGAGCCTTAAAATCTACGATAGTTATCGCCCTGTAAAGGCAGTTACCTTCTTTCAGGCCTGGGCGCAAAAACCTGAAACGAATTCCCAGATAAAAGAACATTATTACCCTGGCTTTACTCGTCTGCAGCTTTTTGAACAAGGCTACATTGCTAAACAATCCAGTCATTCTCGTGGGAGTGCGGTGGACTTAACTCTGGTGGAGATGGAGAGTGGAAGATCACTGGATATGGGGTCAGCTTTTGATTATTTTGATGATCTCTCAAATACCGACTCACCAAAAGTGACTGATGATCAGAGAAAGAATCGTATGATTTTGAAGGATCTGATGGAAGGGAAGGGGTTCAAAAACTTTTCTCAGGAGTGGTGGCACTATTCTTTTAAGCCTGAGCCATATCCTGATCAGTATTTTGATTTTGATGTAGAGTAGTTCATGCCACATATAATCTGAAATCTAGCAGAATTGAAAAATACCCCAACTTTATACCCTAAAGACTTGTTCTATTATCTAGGTTCTGGCATTTGTTGCAGAACTTAATCAACTACCTGAATTAACTTAAGAAAAGATGACCAAGAGACAATAAAGTGACAATATGATACACTTATTATGTCTTTTAACCAGGTGGAATGAAATGATGAATTTAAAGGAAACTATTAACTTCAAAACTCTTAGAGAGAAAGGCCCCAGCGCAATTGATGTGAAGGGTGATGAGGTAGTTCAGGTGATCAGCAAGGGATCTGATATCAAGGTTATTATTTCTCAGGAGCACTACCTAAATCTTCTGGCGGCATACAACCAGATGCTTGTTCGGGCCGGTGTGAAAGAAGAAAAGACTGTTGATATGGAAGAGCGGATGCGTTCATTTGAAGACCGACTTTCCAAGATCATGAAAGTAACTGAAGAATCAGAGGAAGGTCGTAAGTGGCAAGGTGGACAAAAGACGGCTGGGACTTATTAGAAGGTATCGCATTTAATGCTTACGTCTTCACAGGCTTTAGGGCATCTGCTCTTAGAGTTATGGAAGACTCAGCCAGGGTTTGCAGTATCGTTGAATCAAATCCCGGAATCGGTAAAAATATTCAAAATATCTTCAGTGAAGATCGATTCTGGCACCCCTTTCATGAGGGCAAGGTTTTAATTTGGAAGCTCGACGACGAGGGAGTTTTGTTTGTGGGAGCGTTTTATGCGCTTCCTTCAGAAGTTTATGTTTAATTTTCCGTCAGGATTTATTCCGACGTCTGCAGTTCAAAAGGCCCGTGAACGTCATCGAGACTTCTGATAGAGTTTCTCCAATAGAGAACAACCAGCACCGGGCTATAAACAACGTACAAAATTAAAAAAAGTCCTTTCATAAACCCTCCTGATACTTTCAGTATGCCACCGAACCGGCCCTCCGTGAGACAGGGTTCGGTTAAGATCGTTAATATTAGGTTAGGAGACCAGTAGAGTCAGGATAAGGGGTTATTTTTTTGCCTATCTACATTTTTTTGTCAACTTTACGTAAAATGGTCCTATACTGAGATTAGGATTTTTGTTTAGGAACTTTATCGAAGGATTGATAAAAGCTAATGAACCAGATCAAAAAATGTCCTATAGATGAAGTCGGTAAAAGATCTTATTCAAATTTTGCGCACCTCAATGGTGAGCATCCTTTTAAGAAGAACGTTCCCGGCGGGAGAGTTGAATACAAGGCGCGTTACCGCAAGGGTGGTAAAGTTGCATTTTTCAATTTTGACCTCGCTAAAGAAATGGGCCTCATCGCAAAAAGTCATCCGCAAACACTAACTCCAGAACTTGAAAAAGAAATTCTCGAAACATTCAGTTTAACTATCATCAATGAATACGATGTTATTAATAAAGTAAAAATTCCTGAAGAAGATGTTTTACCAAATACATTTATGGCCACTCGCTATCTTCAGCTTCAGCACCCAGACAAGATGGGAAGAACATCTGGAGATGGAAGAACCGTTTGGAACGGAACCGTTCGTCACAATGGTACGACTTGGGACGTTTCAAGTTGTGGAACTGGTGGAACAAAACTTTCTCCGGCCTGCAATATTAATAAAAAGTTTTATCAGACTGGTGACCCAAGCATTTCTTATGGCTGCGGTTTATCTGAAGTTGCTGAGGGATTAGAAACACTCTTCTTCTCAGAAGTATTAGGCAAAAACGGTTTTAAAACAGAAAGAGTCTTGGCGATACTTGAATATGATAAAGGTATTGCGATTAATGTTCGCGCTAATCCAAATCTTATCAGACCCAGTCATTTCTTTGGGCATCTGAAACAAGGTAATCTTGAAACTTTAAAACAGGTTGCTGATTACTATATTGCTCGTCAGGTTGAAAATAAGGCATGGGAACAAACAACATTTAAGTCAGACAAAGATAAGTATTATTATATGGCCCATCAAGTGGCACGCTCGTTAGCCGAAACTGCAGCTAAATTCGAAGATGAATACATTTTTTGCTGGCTAGATTGGGATGGAGATAACATTTTGATGGATGGTGGGATCATTGATTACGGATCCATTCGTCAATTTGGTCTGTTTCATGCTGAATATCGATATGATGATGTTCAAAGATTTTCTACGACCATTCTTGAGCAGAGGCAGAAGGCCCGCTATATGGTCCAGTGCTTCGTTCAGATTGCTGATTTTCTTTCAACCAAAAAGAAAAAGTCTCTCTCTCACTTTAAGCAACACTCTATTATGCAATATTTTGATAAGCATTTTGTGGATTCAAAAAATCGTAATTTATTGCAAAAGATAGGTTTTAAGAAAACTCATGTTGATCATCTTCTTAAACATCATTTGAATAAAGTGACAAAATTCAGAAAAGTATTCAGTTATTTTGAAAGATCGAAATCGAAGCGTGGCCCTTACAAAGTACCGGATGGTATTAACCGTGATGCCATTTTCTGTATGCGGGATATTCTGCGGGAACTTCCTCAAATTTACCTCGCCAGAAATACAAGCTTAAGCTCTCAGGAATTTACGGAAATAATTAAGTCTTCATACGCACGCAAAAGTGATTTGAGGCTTACCGATCTTCGTAAAAAACAGATTGGCCGTTTTCAGTCTAACTACTTGTCTCTCATCAATACCATCGAAAGAGAGCTTGATCTGAGTCGAGGTCAGCAGCTGCTTGAAATGACCATGAGGGCGTCAGTAATCAATAAATACGACCGGGTAACTGGGGACTCCATCACTTATATTGTTCAAAAAGTACAAAAATTGAGACCGAAGCTGACTGGCCATGAGCTATTTGAGCTTTCTCAGCAATTTGCCACTTATCAAAATTTGAACCCCGATCAAAAAATAGTTGTACATGAGACACCTGAGCGGCATAAGAACATCATGCAGAATTTTCACACGATTGTTCGAGAGTGCCGCGAGGGGCTATGAATCTTGTTTTCTATAGCGGTGGCGACGAAAAAGAAAACCAACATCTTGATCGAGCTTTTATAGAACTTCTGGGTAAAAAAAATCCAGTCGTTACCTTCATTCCGTCATCATCTTATCTTTCTGAACAAGAGTTTAAATCTTTTGTTCGACATTATTCTAAATTCAAAATTTTCAGGTTCATTCATTTTCCAATTGATGTGCCATTTGACCAAACTCTCTTTAATGAGGTGATGCGAAGTGACGCTATTCATCTGGCAGGCGGTAATACTTTTTATTTTTTAAATAGTCTTCGCAAGGCGAAACTGTTGCCCAAACTTAAGGCCTTTGCTCAAAAAGGTGGATTATTAACCGGTCTTTCTGCCGGTGCAATTATGATGACTGAGAATATTGAGATGGCCGGATATCCAGAATTTGATCGAGATGAAAATATTGTAAATATAAAGAATCTGGCAGCTTTAAATTTAGTCGACTTTTTATTTTTTCCACACTTTAGAAAATCAACCCGCTATGATGTTGTGTTCAATAAATACACTCGCTCTTCAGATAAAATTATCTATGCTTGTCCAGATGGTGCAGGGATCGTTGTTCGCGATAATGAAATACGATTTGTCGGTAAATGCTACGCATTCTCACGTGGGCATAAGTTTGTAATCAATTAATCTTCAAGTTCAATTTCGACATATAGTGGTAAATGATCAGAAAGTTTTTTCCAGTGTCCTTCTTTGAGAGTGATCGCCTGAATCGCCGTCATCTTGTTTAGAAAAACCCGGTCTAAAGACAGCAAAGGCATAAAACTTGGGAATGTGGGTGGATATTTTCCATGTAGAAATTTGAACGCTTCATTTACGTTTAATTCTGCTTCAATTCGCGTTGAAACTTTTTTATTCCAGTCATTAAAATCGCCGATTAAAATCCATGGTGTGGCAGATTCTTTTTTTAAGTCATCAATAATCATTTTTGCTTGTTGGTCTCGCCCACCTTGGGTCAAATTCAAGTGAGTATTGGCCAATATAATTTCTCTTTCAAGTTGAGGAACAAGAACACGTGCCTTCAATAGCCCACGTTGCTCAAAACGGTTGGTGCTGATAATTTTGTTAGACCAGTCTACGATCGGAAATTTACTTAAAATAGCATTGCCGTGGTGGCCTTCTGCATAGATTGCGTTTTTTCCGTAGGCAAAATGTGGCCAAACAGTATCTGCGAGATATTCAAACTGAATGGCCGTAGCCCAATCTGGAATGCTACACCTGCTATCATTATGATCACCTAATACTTCCTGAAGGAAAAGTACGTCCGCATTTACTTCTCTCATCGCTTTTCTTATCTGATCTAAAATGAAATCGGTATTACCAATCGTGAAGCCTTTATGAATGTTGTAGGAAAGTATTCTTATCTTCATTTAAAACCAGTATTTAAAAATAAAAAAAAGTCTGGCCAAAAACCTATCAAAAACTGTTCTTTGTTTCAAACTTTTATTTGTTATTTCCTGTTGAGAGGGAGTGGATTGAATAAAGTCATTTGCTATCTTAATCTTATTGTTTTCGTCTTGAATGGAAAGGTCGACCTCTAAATCATGTAAAATGCTTCGATGGTTAAGATTACTTGTTCCAATTGTCATCCAATCATCAATGATGAATGTTTTTGCATGCAAAACGGTTTCAACGTATTGAAAAATTTTTACACCCTTCGTGGCCAGGTAAGGGAAATAAAAAAACTGGAGCGACTGAAATATTTTCACATCAGTCTTTGATGATATAAGTATTCGAACATCCACTCCTCTTTGAGCGGCCTTACTAAGAATACGAATTAAATTACGTTTTGGTATAAAGTAAGGGGTCATAAGCCAAATTCTTCCCTTCGCGCGATTAATCTTTTGGAGCAGGTCACGGTAATAGAAGCGTTTCATAAATAGGGTATGGTTTAGTCTTAGAGGAGCATCCTTTAGGTTTTTAGTGATTAGATGCTTGATCGTTTTTCGGTAACGTAAGTAGTCTCTGATCTTCCATATTTTTTTAAAGTGGAGAAGTGCAATTTTTACATTTTGTCCCTTAACCCGGACACCCATGTCTTTCCATTTTTTTTCTTTATATTCTTCGATATGCTCAACAGAAAAATTATAGCTTCCGACAAACATAATGTTGCTATCGATGGTAATAACTTTTCTATGATTGCGCTGATTAAGTCGCCATAATCGAGTGAAAAATGTTTGGATTTTCTTTTTTAAACTCATCTTTCCATACACGGGATGATAAAAAGGAAGAGGGTGAAACATTTTGACATTAATTCCTGCATTTAAGAATATAGTATAAAGCCTATCGAAAAAACTGTAGCTTCCAACGCCGTCTACCACAATTTGAACTTCCACACCTCTTTGGTGTGCCTTGATTAAATGCGAGGCCATTTTATTTCCCAGACTGTCATCGTTAAAAATATAAATCTCAACAGTGATTAGTTCTTTCGCTTCTTCAATATCCTTTATAAGACGATCAAAATAATGATCTCCATCCAGAAAAATTTCCTCATTGTCCCAATAATTGTCCATGAGTCCTCTTCGGAGGGATAGCGAAGATAGTTAACCTGACGGTGATTGTCGGACATGTAGAGTTTCCTAAACCTATTACCCTGTTTGGTCGATAAAGGATTTGAAATCATTAACAAAAGAATTTAAATCATGGCCTTGACCAAAGAAGCCTTTGTGAACCTTATTAAATCTGCTTCGGCAGCAGGAGTCAGTGATATCCATTTAAGAACTGATGAAAAACCTTGTTTTAGAGTTCGTGGGGACTTAGTCCCCGTAAAACTAGATCCTCTAACCAACGATGATTTGAAGCTAGTTTGCTCAATGATGATTAAGGACGAAGAAGTTTTAAAAAAACTAGATACGATTAAAGAACATGATGGCTCTTTTTCTGTCCCTAAGATTTGCCGTGTTCGGTACAATGTCATGCGCTACCAAGGTAAACTAGGTCTTATTTTACGTCTTATCAGTGACAAGATCCCGACAACTGAAGAACTCAAGCTTCCAGTGGTAATTAACAAGATATCTGAAGCGAATGCCGGATTAGTTTTGGTAACTGGTGCAACCGGTTCAGGGAAAAGTTCTACGCTCGCTGCCATGATTAATCATATTAATAAGATTTCAGCGGTTCATATTTTAACGCTTGAAGACCCTGTTGAGTATGTTCATACACCGATCAAAGCAAGAATCACTCAAAGAGAGATTGGGCAAGACACTGCTGATTTTGCCTCCGCTCTGAGATCCGCCCTTCGTCAAGATCCGGATATTATTTTAATTGGTGAGATGAGAGATGCTGAAACGATTTCAATTGCCCTGAAAGCTGCTGAAACAGGTCACTTAGTTTTCGGAACAGTTCATACAACCGATGCTTTGAGTACTATTGGCCGCTTAATTTCGATGTTTCCTCCAGAGGAGCAGAATGTAGTGAGAGTTCGTATTGCTGACAACCTTCACGCAACGGTTTCACAGCGCCTGCTTAAAACCTCAGATGGTAAGGGAAGAATTGCTGCCCAAGAGATAATGATCAATAATCCGGGTATTAAAGAGTCGATTCTTGACCCAGTTAGAACCAAAGAAATTTATTTGTATATTGAAAAAGGGAAGAATACCACAGGCGCACAGAGCTTCGATCAGGCCATTACCCAGCTTTACAAGGATGGTCTTATTACGATGGAAGAGGCCAAAGGTAATTGTACTTCACCAGAAGATTTCGAGAGGAATCTAATGTTTGGTGACCAAAGCGAGTAATAATTGTTATGATCTCTACTGCAGGGGTCATTTATGAATTTATCTTTTAAGCACTATTACTGGCGTTGGATCAAGAATCAGATATTCCTGTTTCTTATCATGCTTATATTGATGACGATCGCTCGACTTGTATTTTCATTTATATTTGGCGATATGACTGAATTGCAACTTCAAATGAAAGATTTTAAGACGGCCATGCTTTTGGGCCTTAGGTATGATCTGGTTCCGTTGGGATACATCAATGCTCTACCCTTTATTGTCATGAATTTGGCTTACCTTATTCCAGGGAAATTCACAATAAAAGGTATTAGATTCACGGTCATTAGTTTTCTAGCCTTTGGTTACTGCGCACTTATCTGGCTCTATATTTGTGACTATGGGTTTTATTCGTATTTTCAAGATCATTTAAATATTCTTTTTTTTGGTTTTTTTGAAGATGACACCATGGCCCTCTTAACAACAATATGGAAAAATTATAATCTCCCCCTATGGTTAACAGTGATATTCCTAGGTCATTATGCTTTTTTTCGATTTTTAAAATTTCTTTTTTCTCCATTTGATTTTGATCTTAAAACAAAGAAGTTTGATTATCGCTTCATTATTTGTTTTGTATTTGGCTTAGGGTTTCTTGCGCTTTTTGCGCGTGGTAGCCTCACCCGCCTACCATTGTCTGTTGAGGATGCTCACATCAGTTCCAATGAATTTATCAATGAAGTTTCCCTCAACGGTGTTTTGACATTTAATCGCGCTTTAAAGATCAGAAAGACATTCGGAAAAAATAATGTAAATTATCTGAACAGTTATGGGTATAAAAACTGGGAAACAGCTTATGAAACAGCTTTCTCTAAAAAGCCTACGGGTACAACGTTAATTGATGCTTTAAGAGCAAAAACACCTTTAAAGGGGGAAGCCGCAAAGCATCCTCCCCATGTTGTGTTAGTTGTTATGGAAAGTTTTGGAACTTATTGGAACGATAGAAATTCTCCAAAATTCAATATTCTTGGGACGCTTAGTGATCATTTTAAATCAGGCATACTTTTTAAAAATTTTCTTTCCGCGGAAAACGGAACAATAGGGAGTCTTGTTTCTGTTGCCAATTCTCAAGTTATCCGTCCAGGGGCGCGTTTCCTATCTGAGTCAGACTTTATGAAGACACCTTTGGATATTTCTGGGCATCTTCCTTACAAAAAAGTCGGTTATGAGACTCATTTTCTTTATGGTGGAAAGCTTGGATGGAGAGATTTGGGGAAATACTTATCAGTTCAGGGCTATGATAATTTGTGGGGAGCTGACGAAATTAAAGAGGCCATGCCTGAACTCTATAATATTGAGTCCAAAGATTTAGGAAATGAGTGGGGAGTCTTTGATGAATATCTTTATACCTTTATTGAAGAACATTTAAGAACTGCTACAAAACCACAGTTTTTTTTAGTTCTCACAACTTCAAATCATCCTCCATTTGAATACCCATCATCCTACAATACATTGCCACTTGAGATGAACGAAGACATTAAGGGGCAAGTAACAGTGGGGAATGATATTGCCCATAAAAGATTCTTAGGCCTACAGTATGCTAATCAAAAAGTTGGCGATTTCTTAACAAAAATTAAAACGACTGCTCTCAATGATCAGGTTGTGGTTGCTCTTACTGGTGATCACAGCTTTTGGATCGCTAAAGGAGTAGGGCTAGATGAAGAGTTTAAAAGATTTGCTGTTCCATTTTTTCTTTCAGTTCCGCAGCGATTGCAACCTAAGAAGTATGATCCAAATAATTTTGGTTCCCACGAAGATATTTTTCCAACGCTTTACCACCTAACACTTTCAAATCAGGAATATTTAAAACTGGGTGATGATTTAATTGGTGAGGAAGGTATTGCTCAAAATAGTTCTGGGCTTATAGCGGACAGAAATGGCGCCTACCATCATGGTAAATATTGGAAATGGAAGCCTCAGTCTGAATTGATCCTGGAACAAACAATTGAAACGTCTGAACTTTTATTATTAAAAAACAAAGGCAAGAGCCTGATTGGTTTAACTGATCTTTATCTTAAAGATGAAAAAGTACGAAAGGGGAAATAATCTATTTCCACGAATAAGTAAGTTTTTGCAAAAATTTATCAGCAAATTGATCTAATGTTTTATTCTTCAGTTCTATTAACTCTTCAACAGATGTGTAAGTCTCTGCGCTTATGCCGCATGGATTTACAGCATTAAGCGCCTTTCTCATTTCTTCATCTTTATAGAAATTTAAGGCCATTCCATGAAATGTTGTTAATTTTTCAATAGCGATCCCCATAGAAGCAATTTTTCTATCTCCATGCCATAGACCAAGAAGCTTTTGTTCGTGATTTAATCCATCTAGTTCCCATTCATGGAGAATGCTGATGGCAAATTCAAAAAGGTCATCAATCATCTTAGATAGCGAAAGAGTTTTAGGATTAAGTCGCACGATGGGGTAAATAATCATTTGGCCGGGATGATGAAAAGTTAAACCACCACCGCGTTCGATTTGATAAAAAGGAAAGGGCAGGTGCTTGGCCTGGGACTTATCAAACTCAATAAGGTTTAATATTTCACCTTTTTTAGGCTTTTGCAGACCTCTACCATTAGTGAAAACCCTTGGATGACTACAACAAATAATAATTCGAATCTTTGGTGACGCTTCCAAAAGCTCTAAACATTTACGTTGGAACTGATGGGCCAACTTGTAATCCCAATTCCATTTTTTGATTATTATCGTTCTTTCGCCTGATTCATAAATGTTGGTTTGATCTAATTCGAAATCACGAAGGGAAATTTCTGATAAGAAAGACATCACAGCTGAGGATTGGCTTCAATATAATCCAGAAAGTCCCCGGCCTTGTACGAGCTTCTGACTAATGGACCGGAGGCCACAAATTTGAAACCCATCTTTAAGGCCATGCGTTTTAATTCATCGAACTCTTCTGGAGTGTAGAACCTTTCAACATTTAAATGACGTTTACTTGGCTGAAGGTACTGACCAAATGTGACGATATCAACTCCGACTTTACGAAGATCCTCAAGTGTCTCCTGGATTTCAGGCCAAGTTTCACCTAGCCCAACCATGATAGACGTTTTGGTTTGAATGCGAGGATAGTTCTCTTTATAGAATTTTAAACAATTTAGTGTCTTGTCATAACCTGCACGAATATCTCTCACTGGATGCGTAAGGCGTTTCACTGTTTCTATATTTTGTGCAATGACGAAAGGCATGGCCTGAGCAAGAGCGTGCATCCGTTCTTCAACACCATCAAAATCAGGAATTAAAACTTCAACTTTAGTTTCGGGATGATCCAGATTTACTTTTTTGATGACTGCCGCAAAATGCCCGGCACCATGATCGGCCAAGTCATCGCGGTCCACACTTGTAATGACTACATAACGAAGATTCATAATCTTCACCATGTTGGCGGTGTTCTGAATTTCTTCAGGATTGAGAAAGCCTTTTGGGTTTCCCGTTTTTACGTTACAAAATTTGCAAGCACGAGTGCAAGTGTCACCGAGAATCATGACGGTTGCAGTTCGACCGCTCCAACATTCAGAAATGTTCGGACACTTGGCCTCTTCACAAACTGTTGCGAGACCTTTTTCACGAAGATTATTTCGGATGTCTTTAAAGTCATCGCCCTGAGGAAGTTTTACTTTGAGCCACTCAGGCTTGCGCTGGTAATTGTCTTTATCAAAATAGGTTACGGCCATAATGAATAGTTATCATAAATGAGGAGGGTTAGACTAGGATTGTTGCGGATTGAAAGAGTCGTTAACTTATTGAATTTATTTATCTTAATTACAGGGGAATGACAAAACAGTGTCGCAAATCAGGCGAAATCTTCATCTTCTGCCCTACTTCCCAATTTGAATAAGTATCTAGAGGTAGACTGACTTTAAAACGTTTATCAGAGATTTCAATTTCAAACTCGCAAGCGAAGTATTGTGGATATTGACTGAGAATGACTCCTTCAAACGTGGAGTTAGGATCAACTTTCCAAGCCGTAGGAGGAACGACAAGATATCCTTCATGATCTTTAAGACTAGATTTAACTTCACCCCATAGTGTTGTCCAAGTTCCATTCTCTCTCGAAATTTTTAGAAAATTTTGATGACCAAAATATTGCGCAACAAAGAGATTACGTGGGGCCTGAAGAATTTCGACAGGTGATGAAACTTGTTCAAATTTTCCATGTTGAAGAAGTCCTACTTTATCAGCAAAACGAAGGGCCTCATCTTTTTCATGAGTAATCCAGAGGACTGTGACTTCTCTTTGACTTAAATAAGTAAAAAGTGAAAAGAGTATTTCTTTTCTCGACATAGGATCGAGATGAATGAAAGGTTCATCTAAAAATAAAATATCAGGTTGATTAATCAGCTCAGCTGCCATGAGAACTTTTTGAAGCTGGCCTTGTGAGAGTTGGCCTACATTCTGCCGTAGTTGAAAGGTAAATTCGAAGATGTCGGCCATATCACGTGAAAGTTGTAGTTTCTTATCTGTCTCAAGTTCCTGGTCTTGAACGGATTCCATCAAAAAGCGCTGAACATTTAGATCATGCTCAGGATTTTTTCTTTCAAAGAAATGAATCTTTCCTTGGACTTCCAGATCACCCGAATCCAGAGGGAGTTTTTTTGTGAGAACATTTAAAATGGTGGTTTTTCCACTTCCGTTTGGACCCATCAAAGCAAAAATAGATCCCTTGGGGATTTCAAGATTTATAGAGTGAAGGCCAGCAACACCTCGGGAATCAAAAACGATCTTGGCCTGATTAAGTTTAATCATACTTTTACCCGACTTAGTGAACGGCGATTTAAAACAGATTCGATCGTATACCACGCAAGAGCAATCCAAATAAGAGTGAAAGCCTGCATCCTCTCTGGGCTTAAAGTTTCATGAAAAATGAGCCATCCGCAAATAAACTTTAGGCCAGGTGAAAGATAGCCTAGAAAGCCAAGCGTTCCAAGAGGAAGCCTGCGAGCAGCATAGGCAAAAAGCACAAGGGGAGCACAAGTGATTAGACCGGAGAAACTTAACAAGAGAACTTTCCAACCTGGTAGTTCTGAGAAAATATCAATTGGTCGACTAGGTTGAAAATGCCAAATAACAAGTGTGGGAATAATCATGATGCAAGTTTCAAAAGCAAGACCCTCGAGAGAACCGACATGTGCCAGTTTTCGAATGAGCCCGTACATGGCAAAAGTGAGAGACAGTGTAAGAGCAATCCATGGGAATTGAGCTAGACCACTTTGAAGAGCAATTAAAATGATAGCGACAAGTGCAATAAATATTGCTGGCCATTGACCGGGCCGGATTTTTTCCTTGAGGATAATCCAACCCATGAAAACGTTAATCAGTGGATTAAGAAAGTACCCCATACTTGCTTCAAGTATTTTTCCAATGCTAACTGCATAGATGTAGAGCAGCCAATTTGAGGAGATGAGAAAGGCCGAAACAATAAGCATGAGTCTAATTTTAGGGTCAAGCCATATACGTTTAAGAGAACGAATTTCTTGTTTGAAAGTTAGGATTAAAATGAGTGTGATGAATGACCAGACAAGTCGATGAGCAAATAGGTCCCAGGCCTGAACTTCTGGAAAGAATTTCCAGTAAATAGGAAAAAAACCCCACATGGAAAAAGATAAAATCGCAGCTAAGTGGCCAGATGTTAGACCCATGTTTTATCTCAAGTTAAACTTTGTTTTAATTTTGAAAGCAATAAAAATCGCCAATAAGGAAGTAGCAATCCCAAAATACCCAACAATATTATAATTCGTAAGCGCACCCGCCGCCCCAACTCCAATAATTAGGCCCGCAAGTTGTGAAGCAACCCCAGATGATAGTTGTCTGGCAGCATTTTCAAGACTCATGAATGTACCGCGCTCTTGCGGTTTAACGACAGCACTTATAATTGTCATGGCCGGAATAAATCGACCTGAACCTGACATCATAAAAAGCGATGAGCTCATAAGGGCAAAGGCCAAAGGTACATGAGGAAGATTCGTTAGAAGAAAAATCGGAATGATAGAGGCAAATGCCACAAATTTAAAAACTCTGTAACTTCCAATCCTATCGCATGCCTTTCCAATTATCCTCGCAGAGATAATCGTACATGTCCCTCCGATTAAATAAATGAAAGGCAGTTGAGCTTCAGTAAGCCCTACATTTCCTACCATATAGGTTGCAATAAAAGGAACAATCATGAAAACGCCAAACCCAAGTACGCTTGTAAGTAAAAAACTCTGTAGATAATCCTTCTGACAAAGAATCTGCTGAAAGTTTTTTAGGTTCTCTTTAACGTTGAGATTTTTTGTTCTTACGTTTATAGATGGAAGAATCATCAAAGCCAGAATCCAGATAATAGACCCAACAATAACAATTAAATAAAAGGCTGCATGCCAGTCAAAAATCTGGGCAACATATAGCCCTAAGGGAACGCCAAGAACACTTGAAATAGAGAATGCTGACATGATGACACCCATAGCAGCACCTCGGCGGTGAAAAGGTATGAGATCAGCAACCATTGAAAGAACACAGGCATTAAGGACTCCACCGAAAGCACCTGCAAAAATTCGTGCAAACAAAAGAGCTGGATAGTTTGGAGCAACCGCACACATGTAGGTCCCAATAAGAAATCCGGTAAAATTAAACATGAGAAATTTCTTACGGTCAAAATGGTCGGCATATAAGGCACCAAAAAAACCTACAATTCCTGCACTGAAAGTATAGGCCGAAACAAGAAAAGAAAATTCCGCAGGATTTATTTGAAATACTCGCATAAATCGAGGTCCAAGCGGCATCATGATAACAAAATCTAAAATATGAATAATTTGAATTGCAGAAAGAATCAAAATATAAAATCGTTCTTTTCTTAGTGCCTCTTTATTATCGTGTGCAGAAATTTCCATTAATTAATCTTTTAATCCCACCACGTCAGTGATTTTTGAGCTGTTGTCATCTAATGTCTCAAGAGAGGCTACGGCACTTACACAATGATCAATCATTGATACAGCAGCAGGGCGATGGTTTCCGGAGTTCTTAACTCCTCCGAAAGGCATGCGTGCTGTTGCTCCAACGGTAGATCTGTTTAAGTTTAATAAACCAGCATCAATATCGCGTAGACATAATTTATAAATCTCAGTATCTCTAGTAAAAACAGATGCGGCCAGACCGTATTCAGTACAGTTTGCAATTTGAATAGCTTCTTCAATATCATCGTAAGGAACAAAAAAACAGTTTGGCCCAAAAATTTCTTCCTGGATGAACTTTCCTTTCAGATCCGGTCTTTTAGCATAATGAATAGAAGGGGAGACGTAATGTCCTTCGAAACCAATATCGAGCTTACGAGGGGAAACAATTTCTTCTGCACCTTCTTGTTTTCCGAAGTTACAGAATTCAAAATAAAGATTTTCGGCATGCTGATCAATGAGTGGACCCATAAATGGATCTGCTGATTTCGTAGGGTGACCCACTTTAATTCTTTCAGTGAGAGATTTAAATTGTGAAATGAACTCCTGTTCGATTTTTCGATGAACTAGAATCATTGAAGTTGAAGTACATCTTTGCCCTGAAGTTAAAAAACATGCGCGTAGTAACTCAGGAAGTGCGTGAGAAATATTAGTATCATGGTGAATAATGGTGGAGTTTTTGCCACCCAACTCAAGGGCCACGAGTTTACCCATATCTTTGTAAGTGTTTTCAAGAATACGCAAACCAACACCACGCGAACCGGTAAAGAAAACTCCTCTAACACGTTTATCAATCGTTATTTTTCCAGCAGTCTGTCCTGTTCCGTTGATGAAGTTGATTACCCCTTCTGGAAATCCTGCTTGATGAAAACATTCAATCATTAGCTGTGCCGAATAGATGGTTTTCTCAGATGGTTTAAAAATGATTGAGTTTCCTGCCAGTAACGCAGATAAAATTTGGCCGTTCGCCAAATGGCACGGAAAGTTAAAGGGGCCTATTACGAAGCATGGGCCCAGTGGTTTATAAACCACATGCCCATCAATTTTTGGCATAACATCTTTAATTGTTTCTTGCTTGATTCTTTCAAGGGAGTCAGTGATGGTTACGGTTACCTTGCTATCGAGAGCAGCAGCCTCGGTTTTTGCTTCCCAAAGAGGTTTCCCGACTTCTAGGGCAAGGGCCATAGCAATTTCATCTTTGCGAGCTCGAACTGCTTCCTGATATTTTTTTAGATAAACAACTCTTTGATCAAAAGAAAGCTTTCTCCAAGCATCAAATCCCTTTTGTGCAGACTCAATAACTTTTTCGGTATGCTCGTAATAGACACCAGCTTCCCAAAGATTGAGTGTTAATTCTCCAGGACATGTTTTTAAAATTTTCTCTTGGACCCCAACTAAAGCACTCGTGCCTTCAGGGTGAGAGAAACGTCCATTAAAGTAGTCACCTTTAAGTAACATCTGCATAAAAGTCCTTTGAGTTTTAATGCCTCATTGTACAACTTTTGTTTTAAGAGTTACAGGATAATGCGGAGCTTCAGCTCAAAGATCAACTACCAAATAAGCAGAGTTTTGCTACAATAGTGTCTCTTCAAGGAGCTATGTAATGACAGTTAAAACCTTATCTGGTCTGTTGGACAAAATGTGGAAGGATTATGTTGAAATTAATCCTTTAGCGCAAAAAATTTCAGATCTTTTCATCCAAGATGGTGAAAGGGTTGAAAATGATCATATCGCTCTTAGGACCTTCAATCATCCACGCTTAAATATTGATGTGGTAGCACGGCCTTTCATTGAATCAGGTTATAAATACATTGGTGATTATCATTTTCCTGAGAAGAAACTTTATGCAAAACATTTCGAGCATGCTGATAAAAACGTCCCCAAAATTTTCATCTCTGAATTAAAAATCGAAGAGCTTTCAACTAAAACACAAGTTTTAATAAATGGTCTCGTTGACCAAGTTCCAAAGGGCAAAGAGCTGGAGTTTGATTTTGTTTCCAGTGGTCGTCCTTGGAATGTCACAAGCCTGCAGTATCGAGAGCTCTTAAAGGAAAGTGATTATGCAGCTTGGGTTGCCGCTTTTGGATATCGGCCAAATCACTTCACTGTTTTAATAAATGCTCTGAAAAATTTTTCAGATATTGTTATTCTTAATGATTATTTGAAAAGCAAAGGCTTCAAGTTAAATTCCAGCGGCGGGGAAGTTAAAGGCTCTAAAGAAGTTTATTTAGAGCAATCTTCTATCCTGGCAAATAATATTGAAGTGACTTTTCAAGATGCTAAATTAACTGTTCCAGCATGTTTTTATGAATTTGCAAAAAGATATCCAATGAAAGATGGAACGCTTTATCAGGGATTTGTAGCAGCTTCGGCGGATAAAATTTTTGAGAGTACTAACAGCGGCCAGTAATTAGGCGCTCAAAACGTTTCGAATAGCAATCTCAAGATTTAAATAGTTAGGTTTGGTTAAGAGATCCGTGGCACCTAAATGATTTGCGATTTTTTTTAATTCTGATGATCCATGGCCAGTGTAGAAAATAAAAGGCATGTTGAATCCAAGCTTTCTTGCCGTTTCAATAAATTGTAGTCCATCCATCACTGGCATTTTGATATCAGAAACGACGCAGTCAATCTTCTGGGACCTAAGAATCGCTAAACCCTCTTCACCATTATTCGCTATATAAATATGATGAGCTTCATCTTCTAAAAGCTCTTTCATGCTCCATGATAGATCAACTTCATCATCTACTATTAATAGGTTTCCTTTCATGAGCCATATTTAACACAGGTGAAAATGCGAGGAAACGTCTATTAACTTTATTCGGCTTGTTTTTGACTTAAGTTTTCTAAAGGTTCAGGATAAATCCGTAAATGATCTTCTTCCAGTTTGGCAGCAAACTCTATTAAGACATAATCATCCGAAAAATCAGGGTTTTGAGTCTTTTTTGAGCACCCGATAGCGACAATTAAAAACGCAAATATTAATGTTTTGTTAAACATCTCGCTTTTCCTTAAGGGCCTTTACCAGAGGTTCAAGTTCTTGAAAAAAATCAGATTGTCTTAACTTAAAATCATTTGAGTCTTCTGAAATAACGCTTAGCTGTTTCTTGAGTTTGTATATAGGTCCAGCAATTCGGTGGGAGATTATAAAGCCTACTCCTATCAATAAAAAGAAGTTGAAAATGGCCAGACCAATAAATAAAGTATCAAGATCGTGCTGTTGATTTTTTATAAAATTAAAGAAAACATGCCCGTCTGGGATTCCTACATTCAAAGCTTTTTCTTTTAATCGATAGAAGAAAAGATATGTCGTTAAATATAGGCTCGTAGTTGAAATTAAAAACAAACCAATAAAATAACTTAGCAATTTAAATTGAAATTTAGGATTGATCAGAATATTAGTTATTTTCCTAGGAGAAGGATCTACTTTGTTCATATTAAAACTCCTTACCAATTCCTAGACCCCAGAATGTTTGCTCTTGCGTTATATATTTTCCAAGTTCTGTTTGTAGGTACCATTTATTAAACTGCCACCTGGAATGAAGAGAGGCCATAAAGGCGAGAGAAGATTCCTGGTCTACTGAGAAACCTGTCTGAATGGGTGTCGTTAGTTCTTGGACGGAATAAATCATAGGCAGTTTAATGCCTATTCTCGATTTTGAAGATGAAACAATAATAGAGGCCCCAGGTCCACCCTTAACACCATAAGCAGGAATGTTCGATTGCTGGTAGTTATCAATCGAGTCCTGATCGTTGTTTTTTACACCACCACTCCCATAGAGAACACAACCATCAAAGTAGAAATGATATTGATAGTTCTCATAGCCCAGCTCACCACCAGCACAAAAGCCTTTATTTGTAATGATGAGACCTGCTTCCGCTCCCGTGTTGCTTTTAAGAGTTGCATCTTGTTGCCAGCTTACGTAATGAACAAACCAGCTGGTTTTAAATTTGTAGATTTTGTTTGTGAGATACTGCCTATGGGCCATTATTTCATCATTGTGCTTATCTACTTTTCCTTCGCGGAATTCAAGTTCACTCAATATCTTACTGTACAGGCCGAAAGACTTATTATCTTTTTCTACAAGAATTGAGTCTTCATTGTAGCCTTTAAGAATTTCTCCATAGCTGGTAAAAAGATTCCAATATAGGACCTTTAAGGCTTCTGGGTATCTGTCACCATCAATCGTGTCTCCACGTTTGATGGCCATCATGAGAGATTGATTTTGATTCAAGTAGAACTTTTTGACTAATCTTATATTTAGTTTAATATCCTGCCGAAAAAAGCCTAGTTTCCTTAGTGAATACGAAATTTCGATTAACTCATTCCTAGAGTAATTTTTCTGCATATTACTTCTGTAAATGTCAGAAATGCTCCTATAGTCTTTATTGTTAAAGGCTCTTTGAAGCTCACTTACTGCGGCTTGCGAAGATGACATGAATAAAGACAAAAATAATGTGATTAAAACCATAAATGTGTCTGGAGCAAATACATCCAGCTATCTCGGGTTGAGGATTTAGTTGCAAAACTTCTTGTGTCGTAAACGTCCGCGCGAAGTTCTATCCGTTGACTCAAAAAATATTGAACCCCAGGACCCCACCTTAATGTGTAATCGTCTTGTTTTATATCTCGGTTGAAGTATTCAATATTAGCTAAAAAGTATAATCCTCTCCACGGGCGGAGATAGGTTTGCAAAAGACCAAAGCGAGCAGTCGTATCATCTGATCCATTTTCAGTTTTTTTATTCGTTTGACCAAGTTCGGCTAAAATTGACGAACCTTCTTTAAGATTCAAGCGGGTATGAGCAGAGTATGAGAGCAGTTTCAAATATTCGTTTTGTGAACTCATAACTGAGGCACCGATACGATGGATGCCGAATACCGTTTTTTCGAGCATGACGCTTCCACCTTTCATTCTGAGGTCAGCGTCTTGAGACAAATTTCCAACAAAGCCCTGAGCTCCTAGTTCCCAGTCCTGACCGATATAGTGTGCTGTTACACCATGAACCTGATCATTCTGAGTAACCTGAGGGGAAACTCTTGAGAAGGCGATATGCTCTATAACCTTAATCCCAAAAACTTTATCCATTAGCCCTGCATAGAGACCAAACTTTGGAGTAAAGCGGTAGCCAACGTAATGTTCACGACTTCTCCACTCAGAAGACTTTGTTCCCTTGGGAGTCTCTGATGGTAGGGGAGCGTATCCATAATTTAAAACAGAAATAAATTTGTCATTCTCACCAAACTTTAGAATCACTCTGCCATCTAATTGCATATTGATCCACTTAGCTTCTTCATTTTCAGAAGACCCAGGATTTCTTACAACTCTAAAGCCACGATAATTCACTTGGGTTCTCAGCCACTCTTGTTTGGGCTTACGAAAGAGAAACCCAGACATGTAGGCCACTTTTTCTTCATCCCATGATTTTGGCGTTAATGCCGTCGAACTAATTGCTGTCGCAGATACAACACGGCCATAATCATTTAGTGGTCCGCCACCAAATGGATTGAAGTGGCAATTTAGGCATGATGTATATCCATGCCCTATAAAATTTGAATAGGAGTAAGCATTAACTGAAAAGAGTGTGAGAAGTAGGAGAATATATTTCATGGGATTTCTGTTACCCATTTAACTAAGGCGTTGTATTCGGCATCTGGCAGAGAGCCTCCACTAGGAGGCATGTTTGAAGAGACTTGGCCATTATTTACGATTCGTACTATCAGTTCGGAAGTGGCCGGTTGCCCTGTTATAACAAGACCATCGGCAACCCAATCAGCATTTGATTTAAATTCGGCCCACCGATCATGTTTATGATCGTGGCAACTGACACATCTATCTTGAAGAATGAAGTATGCCTTACTGAAATTTGGATCTGATTCATTTAGTTCCACTGGGCCATATCTGCCTTTATCGCCAGAATTAGAATTATAGTCCTGACACGAAGATAGAATTAAGACAAAGAAAAAAAAATATTTCATCTAGCTTTGAATTGAAGCGCGACTTCTATTGCAACAAGATTGTCCACACCAACGCCCAGGTATTCAGCTTTTGGTAGAGAGAAATCAGACGCTTTAACAATAAGTTTGGCCAGAATCTCTGAGCCCTTTTCAACATATACGATAGTAACGGGATTTTTTTTACCGTTTACTTCTAATTGTGCTGTTCCCTTACCGCCAGACGCTTTAAGGTTTGAAAGAGTTGCTTTAGGATTTGTGCTTGATTGCATATGCTTCCAAAAATGTTCATCTCTTAAATCAATTCCGGTTTTAAATGATTCAATGCTGACGGAAATTTTATCTGCCGTAAAAACACCATTTTCTTTAATAACATTTCCTTTAGCTTTTTTACTTACAGCTTGGAATGAACCTGCTGGAGACAGTGTAACAAAAAGAGTGATTTTTTCTTCTGCAAAAGAAGGAATGGAAGATAGGAGAAGTATAACCATCATGATAAATTTCATGAGCGACCTTTGATAATATTTTTATTCTATTTGACCAAAGGTGCGGTCGCATTAACAAGGGTAAAATCAGGGGAGACGTGTTATTTTTTTTTAGTAACTTTCTTCTTTTTAACTTCTTTGGCACGAAATGAAACAAAACGGATTTTATCCCCGAGTCGCAGCTTGAGCGCTGCAGCAGTGACCCCTGAGATTTTATAACCACCGGATTTTAATTTAACTACTGTCCCAAGAACCGCTCGAAAATTTGAACTCATCCTAGCAATAATAAAGATTTCTGATTTAAGCGACTTATCAGATATTTCCTGAATTTCACCAACCACACTCTCTTTAATCGAACGGATATTATCCAGATCTGCAATTAATACGGGGCCAGGTTCAAAAATTCCTACCATTCCAGAGAATTTAAAACCTTCTTGCTCAAGAATTCGCTTCGCCGGTTCCGTATTTGGGTGAACTTTACCAATTACATGTGCTGCGTCTTCAGGTAGCAGATTGGCAATAATAGGATATTTGGGCATCATCTCTTCAATGAATTTTTTATTTTTTACATAAAGATAATCTGCTGTTGGAAAGTCAATTTTGAAAAAATGCTTCCCGACTGCATCCCAGAAAGGGGAATGACCTGAATCGTTTACCATTCCTCTCATTTCCGCAATAACTTGGTCTTCAAAGAATTTTCGATTTTCGGCTATGAAAAGAAATCGTGACAGGGAAAGAAACCGACCATTTTGAGAATTTCTAAATTCGGGATGTAAAAAGAGCGAGCAAATTTCTGCAGGGCCATTGTGAATAAAATGAAAGTGCAGGGAGGTAATATCATTTTTCATATTAATCATTTTTGATTCATGATGAGTTTTCTCAACACGATAAAAATAATAAGGCTCAAATCCGCCAATTTTAGAAATGATGGCACAAACACCGACAATCTTACCCGTAAATAACTCTTCCATTACGAACAGATAATCTTCACCTCTTGCGACTTCTTCACGGTTGGTAAAACTTCTTTCAGACATCCGGATCCGCTTTTTAAGGACCTCCGGATCTTTTGGCAATGATGTTAAACCGTGTCCAGATTTCTCCAGCAGTTCCATCAGGCCATCAAGATCTTTTCCCTCAATCGGGCGGATAATGAACATTTTAGGTCATCTCATTCAAAGTTTTTTCGATTATTTCGCAAACTTCATTAATGTGATTGTTATTAGTTGCCATGATTGGCATTAAAAATCTAACTCGAGTTGGGCCTGTTCCGGCCATAAAAGACAGAACGCCATTTTCAAAAAGCTTCATAGTGAAACTTTTTGCTTTTGCTTCGTCACCGCCAAATACAGTCATTGCCACCATCGCACCAATTCCGAATGGACCTGAAACTTTCTCTGGATATTTTTTTTCTAGCCGCTCTAAATGACCTTTAAAATGACTGTGAAGTTTCTCGATTTTCCCATTCTCGCCAAGGTATCCACCAGTCACCATTTCATTAATCATGAAATTAGCGGCAGCAATTTGTGAAGATGATCCGGTAAATGTTTGTGACATAAGACCCGGTTTTGGTTTGTGATCATCCTTAAAGAGTGTTGCACAAACCTGTGAATTTTTACCAACCGTGACAATATCAACATGTTTGTCGAGCTTGAAATATTGAAATGAAAAAAGGTCACGCGTACGAGCAAAACTTTGTACTTCATCAACTAAAACGGAAATATTGTTTTCCTGACAAACTTTGATCAAAGCTTCGAAATATTCTGTGTTTCCAACCCACGATCCGTTTTCTCCTTGAATTAATTCCATGATAAAACCAGCATGCTGACCTGGAAAACGAGTCATGGATCTTTTCATCGCATTTACTGCTAATTTGATAGATCCGGCATGATCAGCTTCACAATAAAATGGGATATAATCTACGTCGATCGTCTTGGGAAGACCCTGGCGATAAGCTGCTTTGTCAGTAACCCACGCCATTCCGAGAGTTCTGCCGGCGAAGCACTTTTCAAAAGAAAAGAAACGAGCAGCTGGGTAGCGCTTTTGAAAAATCATCTTGAAAGCGTTTTCATTTGCCATGGCACCAGAAGTAGTCAAGAAAACGTTCTTAACTTCGGCACCATTTTTACAAGCTTCTTTAGAAAAAATTTCAACCAGTTTTGCGCTGTCAGTATTTTGTTGAAGGTGTCCGTTCATGACTGTGTTTGAAATGGCCCCATTGATCTGAGCATCAATGACACCAGGATGAGAGTGGCCCATGTAGTGTACGCCAATGCCTGTGATGAAATCGTATTTCACTGAACCATCGGCAAGCTCAACGAAGGGACCATTGCCAATTCCTGTTCCAAGGTAGTTATAGAAAAGAGCTCCCCCTCGAAACTCGGCCATCTTCTTTAAAAGCTGATCGTAACTTTCTTTAAGTTCTGGGTCCGCAGGTTTCACACAGGTGATTTGTCCTTGATGTTCTTTCAGTGCTTCTTGAATAAGTTTCTTTGCTTCTTTAAGTCGTGGATCGGCGAAAAAGCCGTCAGCTACAGTCTTGGCCATAAGAGCTCCATCAAAAGTTTATGTATGAGTTTTCGGCAGTTTAAGTCATAGACTTGAAGTTTATCAAGGAAAAGCTCAGTGATTCCGAGGGACTGTTTTGGTCAGGTATTTTTAAGTTATAACCTTTAGCACTTTTGCCGATAAATAAGGCATGAAAGCTGCGCTAGTTTTGCTCATTTTATTCAGTTTATCTGCATGGTCCGCTTCGGGAGTGAAGGGAAATGTCATTTCGCCTCAAGGGTGCTCGAGTCCGGTGATGGTGTGGGTTGCACTTGATAAAGATCAATACAAGGAGCGTCTCTTGTTAATGCATACTGAAGTTCCAGTTGGAGGAAGTTTTCAATTTTATTTAAGGCCTGGTGACTATCAAGTGCGAGCTTCGGACGAAAAGGGATGTGAGTTTTTTCAAAAGATAAAAGTTAAAGATCTCGTTAGCAATATTGAAATTAAGATGGTGAAGAAATGAAGTTTTTATTTTCGCTTCTTGCTCTCTTTTTTGCTTCTCAAGCCTTGGCAAACTGTAAGGTAGGGCAAATCCGTTCATGGAATAAGGAAACGGGGTATTCATGTATTCAGCGCTTCCAAAGTGATATTGCCGGTTGTGTGACTTGCCAGGGATGTAATGAGAAGGGGCCCACATTCGAAAGTTTGTTTGCGAACTTTCCTTCTGCCGTATACCAACCGAAGTCGCTCCCTTGGTGGGCCCATCAGGGAAATTTTCATTACCCAAATCTTCATTTTCCAGGCGTTTGGAAAAATAGAGCATCGTCTTCTGGGATCGATGCTAAATATTATCCTGGAAAGGGCGAAGTTCATGCATTGAAGCCCAATATATACATTGAAAGTATTCACGAAGAAAAAAAATTCACCTTCTCTTTTACATCAAAAGAAGAACTAAGTTTTCTTGCCACAACACCTCCGTTAGATACCAAAAAATCTTGGTCAGGTAAGATCATTCAAAAGGACCGGTTTGAAGTTGAAGATGTTCGCTATGATTACCTCTTTTATGACATTCGTTTACCTCAAGATAAAATGCAGTTTTCGAGGGGACTTTGTGCCACCAGAGAAGCGACTATTAAATGGATGCTGCAAGACCTAACAGAAATGAAGTACCCGGCGATTGCCCTTCAGGATTTTGAGGAGCACTGGAAAGTTAAAATTCCTGATTTTCCGTTTTATTGTATTTACCCACAATATAATAAGCAACTTGATGAAGTTCTTCCGGTCTCAATAAGTCTGGAGTTCTCAAATCTCAATCGTAGCTTATACGTTTTGATTCCCCACAAAAAAGAACCTGATGTGGACGAACCGCAACTCATACCGTTTCCTATCCTGGATTCTGTCGAAGTTCGCCCTGTCGTCTTGATTAAATATGAAAACATGTTTAAAGAGTGGGGTGTCGCTTTCCTAGGTGAATAATGTTTGTCTTGCGTCAATCTGCTCTCAATTGTTTGCCGAAAAATGGCCTTTGTGATACCAATTATTTCCAAAGTTTTAATGATTCTAAATAGCTGTCCTAGACCGAAGTGGAGATCCTATGAGTTTAAAAGTCGTAAAACATCATGATATAAAAACAACAGATAAAAAAACTCTCGAGAGTTGGTTAAATCTTCTTATTTTAGGTCGCATGATTGATGAGCGTGCACCAAATTATCTCAAGCAGGCCCTCGGATGGTCTTATCATGCTCCCTATGCTGGACATGATGGTATTCAACTCGCTATTGGTCAGGTCTTTGATAAAAAAACTGATCACTTGTTTCCATACTACCGAGACATGCTTACGGCCTTATCTGCAGGGATGACTGCCGAAGAACTTATCCTGAATGGTATTTCTAAAGCTACAGACTTGGCATCCGGTGGACGTCATATGTCTAACCACTTTGCTAAACCAGATTGGAATATTCATAACGTTTCCTCTTGTACTGGTAACCATACCCTGCACGCAGTTGGTGTTGGGCGTGCGATGAAAACTTATAAGCACAAAGGTGTGTCGTTTTCTTCTCAAGGTGAATCTTCTGTTTCGGAAGGTTATGTCTACGAAGCGATTAATGGAGCCTCTAAAGAAGAGCTTCCAGTCGTTTTTGTTTTTCAAGATAACGGATACGGAATTTCTGTGCCTAAAGCGGACCAGACTGCTAATGAGTTCGTTTGTGATAACTTTACCGGATTTAAAAATCTTCAAATTATTAAGTGTGATGGAAAAGATATTTTTGATTCGATGAATGCCATGATTACTGCTCGTGATCACGCTCTCAAAAAATCGGAACCGGTAATTGTTCATGCAATGTGTGTCCGTATTGGTAATCATTCCAACTCTGATAACCACGAGTGGTACAGAGATGCCAAAGAGATTGCAGATGCAAAAGCACAAGATCCGTTGCCTAAGTTCAAGGCCGATTTAATTAAGGCCAAAATATTCACCGAAAAAGAAATTGAGAAAATTGAAGCCGAAGCGAAAGTAACACTTCTTGATGCTCACACTAAAGCCGTGAAAGCTCCTAATCCAACTCCTGAATCAATTTTTGATTTTGTTGTGCCTGAAGCTTATATTCCTCAGAAATACACTGATGGAACGCATGACTTTACAGGTGAACCGATGAAATTCATCGATTCGTTAAATGGAACTCTTAAGGCTGAATTTCGTCATAACCCAGATACCTATATTTGGGGGCAGGACGTTGCGAACAAAGAGAAGGGCGGAATTTTTAACGTCACTAAAGGCATGCAACAAGAATTCGGAAAAACTCGTGTCTTCAACGGTCCTATTGCTGAAGATTATATTCTTGGAACCGGTAACGGTATGTCTCGCTTCAATGACAAAATTCGCTGTGTCGTAGAAGGTGCAGAATTTGCAGATTATTTTTGGCCAGCAATGGAACAAATGGTTGAGACTTCTCATGATTATTGGAGAAGTAACGGTAAGTTCTCTCCAAACTTAGTAGTTCGTCTGGCCTCAGGTGGATATATCGGTGGTGGTCTTTACCACTCACAAAATTTAGAAAGTACTCTTTGCACATTGCCAGGTATTCGTGTGGTTGTTCCGGCCTTTGCTGACGATGCTGCCGGACTCTTAAGAACTGCAATTCGCTCTCGTGGTACAACGGTATATCTTGAACCGAAAGCACTTTATAACGCCAAGTCTGCAATGACTCCAGTGCCTGAAGACTTTGAAGTTCCCTTTGGTAAAGCTCGCATTCGCCGTGAAGGAAAAGATTTATCGATCATCACTTATGGAAATACAGTTCACTTCTCACTTGAAGCTGCTGAAGAACTTGCAAAAGAAGGTTTTGATGTTGAAGTGCTTGATCTTCGTTCATTGAATCCACTTGATTACGATGCGATCGTTGCAACTGTTAAAAAAACTCACCGCGCTTTAGTTGTTCACGAGGACAAGGTCTTTGCTGGATTTGGTGGGGAGTTAGTCGGTATTATAAATGAGCACGCCTTTGAACATTTGGATGCTCCTGTTAAACGCGTAGGCTCTACTTTTACGCCTGTTGGATTTAACCGAATCCTAGAACGTGCTACACTTCCGGACATGAACCGAATCTTACTCGCCGCCAGAGATCTTCTTCAATATTAAGTAGTTAGGCCCTCTCCGGAGGGCTTTATTTAACCCTCGAGTAAACTTTTTACGCGCGGTGGCGTAATATCTAAATTTGACCTATATTCCCTCCAGTTTAAAATTCAATGTCCTCTTTAAGGAGTTTTATGAAAAAAATCCTGGCGCTTGGAAGCTTAATGCTTGCCCTCAATGGTTACTCTCAGTCATACATGATTCTTGGTAATGGAGTCACTCTAACTACTGATAAGGCCGCTTTCGTCTACGACTTTAGCCATTTCATTCTTCCTTATAAAGTAACTCTGACGGGTGGTCAGTTTTTCGCGGAAGAAGGAAAAATAATTTCTATCGATAGTATGGGGTATTTATATCGTAAAGATGAGAAGGCCCCTTCGAAACTAAAAGGTAAAGGGAACAACTATCTAATTTCAGATAGCGGAGCACTTATAACTTTTGATGCTGCTGGATTTTTCTATAAATTTGATAAGGATGCAGCAACCAAAAAGGCTGTTGGATTTGGTGGGAACTTCTTCACTGTTAAACCAGATGATAAAAAGCCACTGGTTGATCTGTATACTCTGAATTCTAAGGGGAACTATTTTAAAACGGTTGTTGCAGGTTTAAATGCTGCTGAAATAACAGCTTTTGGTGGGACATTTTTTCAAACAAGCAAAGGTGTTGTTCATACCATTTCAAAAGATGGTTTTGTCTTCTCAAAAGCTGACATGAAAGTAGGCACTATTAAAAAAATGGGTGGAAACTTTTTCGTTGATTCTAACAATGCCATCTATACAGTCTCAGAAGATGGTTTCCTGATGTTGCCATCTCTTCCCATCAACTTGAAGGTTGCAACAATTTCTAAACTTGGTCAGAACTATTTTGTAGATCAAGATGGGAAATTGTTTGCTGTTGATAATACAGGAGCAATTTTCGAGAGAGAGATGAAAGCACACGATATAAAAGACGCAATAATACTTTCGATTTAAATTCTCAGGGGGCCAGAAGGCCCCTTTTTTTTAATGCACGCTCTTCATCAATCATCTTACGCATCCATTCAGCATTAAGAGTCACCTTAAGGAAACACAAGGCCATTCATAGGCTTACCTGAGTATTAATAATGTTCCATCAGATTGTGGAAAAGCATAAACGCTTTGAGTATAGTCCGCTGCAGGTTTTAATAATCAAGGGGACTCGCAGATGAAAAAATTAGTTTTTGCCTTACTTGCAACTTTATCTTTGGATGCTTTTTCTCAATCGTATTTCGTTTTAGAGAATGGGATTACATTATCTGTTGATGCCAGTGGGTATGTTTATGACTTTGGTCACTACACTCCCGTGGGTCGTGTGACTGTTAAGGGAGGTCAGTACTTGGTTGAAGATTCCAATGTGCTTGTGACAGTTGATGAGCATGGTGCGCTTTTTAGAAAATATGAAATGCTGCCTAAGCAAGTTGTTGGAAAAGGGATTAACTATTTTATCGGTGACAATGGAGCCTTCTATGGAATCAACAATCAAGGCTATGTTAATCTCATTGAAAATGATGAAAAAATTAAAACAGCAACAAAATTTGGTGGTAACTATTTTACCAATGATGCAGACGAGATTTTTGTTGTCACAAGTGAAGGTAAGTATATTCAAGCTGAAGTTGAGGGCTTAAAGGCTTCAGACATAATCACTTACGGTGGGAACTACTTTATGACCAATCGGGGAGTTCTCTATACAGTGACATCAGATGGGAGAATTATTGATAAACGACAGGACCGCGTTGGTATCATCGTCAAAAAAGGCGGGAATTATTTTGTAGACACCACGGGCATGATTTATACAGTTGCAAATGATGGCTCCCTAATCATGCCTGCTATCCCTGTGAGTTTAAGAATTCAGGCAATGGCAAAGCTTGGCTCTAATTATTTCATTGATGGAAGTGGGAAGCTTTTTACTGTTGATAAGGACGGTAATGTTTTTGAAAGATGGGTAACTTATGATTTGAAGATGACAAAGATTATTTCGTTGTAGATATTTGAGGGCCTTCGGGCCCTCTTCTTAGTGAATTTGACGAAACTTGTTTTTCAGCAATTCAGGAATAAGTTTCTGCACTTTTTCAAATGAAGAAGATTCATCAATGACTAGAAATTCGGATTCTCCCTCTAATTGATTAGAGATGAGCCCAAAAAAACTTCTGATATCATTTTCGGCGATGTCTTGCCCCGCCATAACGTAAAAATTATTTCCAAAATTTTCACCAATAAGTACAAGGCTCTTAAAATCAGGAGATGAATTTTTGGTTGCAGTCAGAAGACCATTTAGTAGGTAATCAATATCTTTATAAAAGCTCTGCTGCACGCCTATTTCGTTTGCGGCGAACCACAAGATACCTTTGGTGAGGGGAGTGACTTGGGCCAGAAGATCAGTCATTTCGTTTTAATTCTTGTTTGTAGATGCTATCAAGTATCCCGTTCAAGAACCCTGATGATTCCTTGGTCGAATATTTTTTTCCTAGCTCGATTGCTTCATTGATTACAACTTTACCTGGAACTTCTTGATGATATTTAAGCTCGTAAATCGCCATCATGAAGATAGTATGTTCAATCTTTGATACACGGGAGAGTTTCCAGTTTTTAAGGTGTTTTACCAGAATCTCTTCTACATCTGCTTGTTTTTCAAGAATACCTTTTACGATCGTTGCAACGTACGCCTGGCCTTCAGAAGTAAGTTCTATGCCAAGAGTCTGCTTGAATTCTTGCATCCGTGTAAAAATATCAATGGAGTTCATTTCCTTTTTTAGTTCAATGAACGCAGGCAATTGAAAGTGATAAAGAAATTGAAGGCAAAACTCACGTGCCTCGCGTTTAGTACTCACGGCTGTCATCCTTCTGTAACGATGATGCTATTTTGAATTGATTGTTTTCATCATGCTTTAACTCATTAACAAATTCTTCAACATCCTGAAATTTTCTATATACGGCAGCAAATCTTACGTATGCAACCGGGTCTAAATGGCGAAGGTACATCATGACCAGATTTCCAACTTCTTTAGATTGAATTTCTTTATCAGAAATATCCAATATAGCTTTTTCGATATTATTTATAATTCGTTCAATTTGAACTGCTGAAATAGGACGTTTCTCACAAGACTTTTTAATACCGTGATTAATTTTATCTTTGTTGTAAGGCTCTCGACGACCATCACGTTTTATGACCATGGGCATAGAAAGTTCGACGGTTTCAAAAGTTGTGAATCGCTTCTGACAGGTCTCACATTTTCTGCGACGTCTGATTACACAACCCTCTTCAGAGTTACGAGAATCTAAAACTTTTGTATCTTCGGCTGAGCAGTAGGGACATTTCATAATGTAGACCTAGACTAGATGTTGTGTTTCTTAGGCCATAAATATCATGTGGAGGACAAGTTTGGAAGCTAAATAGCTGAAAATATTATTAACCTGTTTGTAGATAAAGGTGACTTAACCTTTAGAAAATACGTAAAACAACGCTAAGAATCTATCTGGAATATCTTATATTTGGCCTTATTTTTCTTACTGTCTCACTTCTTTTTACAACTTCCTTCCGTCCATGTTTTATGGCCATTGCACTCAGCTTCACATGAGTTTCCGTAACTCACTCCAACGGCACAAACTGGCATGAAGATCTTCATGCAAAGACACGGCTTAACAGTGTAAGGACTTACAGGCTTAGCATCACTTTCGGTTGGTGATGCTACTGGCGTCTTCGGTGTAGAACAGGCAAATAAAGATAAAAGTATGACCCATTTCATTTTAAATCCTCTCACTTATCCATAAACCGGAAATTTTAGACAAAGCTCTCGAACACCGTTCTTCACTTCTTTTTGCGCCTTCTCATCAGTGGGGTTTTTGAGTGCTTTTACAATTAGCTCGCCCATGATTTTTGTTTCATTCTCCTTGAATCCTCTCGTCGTTACTGCTGGAGTTCCAAGACGAATTCCGGAAGTCACAAAAGGAGAGCGCTTATCATTTGGTACCATATTCTTGTTACAAGTAATGTCTACTTTTTCAAGAATTTCTCCAGCTTCTTTCCCACTCATATTTACAGAGTCAGTTTTTAACAACACAAGATGGTTATCAGTACCACCAGAAACTAATTCAATTCCATTATCCATTAGTGTCTTAGCAAGAACTTTAGAATTCTTAACCACTTGCTCTTGATACGTTTTAAATGATGGATCAAGCGCTTCCTTAAAGGCCACTGCCTTACCTGCAATGATATGCTCTAAAGGTCCACCTTGAATTCCTGGAAAAATAAGCGAATTAAATTTTTTCGCCAAGTCTTCATTATTGGTAATGATCAAACCACCGCGAGGACCACGAAGCGTTTTATGTGTCGTTGAAGTCGTAACATCAGCAAATTCAATCGGAGATGGATGTAGTCCAGCAGCAATTAATCCTGCAATGTGTGCCATATCAACCATTAAAATAGCATCGATAGATTTAGCAATATCCGAGATTTTTTTAAAATCAATAATTCTTGGATATGCCGAAGCTCCAGCAATGATCATGCGAGGCTTTTCCTTCTTCGCAATATCTTCCATCTGATTGTAGTCAATTGTCTCAGTACCACGCTCAAGACCATAATGAAGGGCCTTATAAAGTTTTCCTGAAAAATTCACGGGAGAACCATGAGTAAGATGTCCGCCTTGGGCAAGATCCATTCCTAAAAATGTATCACCGTGATTAAGCATCGCCATATACACGGCCATATTAGCACCTGAACCAGAATGTGGTTGCACATTTGCGTATTTCACATTGAATATTTGTTTCAAGCGTTCAATTGCAAGAGTTTCAATTTCATCAACAAATTCACAACCATTGTAATAACGCTTCTTCGGATAACCTTCAGCATACTTATTTGTAAGGCATGATCCCTGTGCTTCCATCACAGCTTTCGAACAATAATTTTCTGAAGCAATAAGCTCCAAACCAAGCTCCTGGCGTTCTTGTTCTTTTATCATCCATTTATAAACTTCAGGATCCGTATGATTGAGCGAATTTTGCATTGTGAATGTCTCCGAGGGGGTTTGCAGTATTTTAAGAAATACTGAGGGCTATGCCTATAAAAATTAGCTATTTACGCACATGGACACCCCATGTAATTTCTGCACCTTACGTCATCCAAACCAACATTATCCTTTAACATTTAATCATACGATCATTTATGGATTAATTTTAGTACTGGCAGTTGTTCAATCTCTTTTTGGAGTAGGGATATTATTATTTGGAACAGCTATTTGAGATTTTAAAAAATATAAGTTGTATGCGAAAAAAATTAAAAATTGCGTTGGCCTCAATGGGTCTGATCCATGATCTTTCAAATATGGGTGGATCAGTTCTTACACCGCTAGTATCTAGTCTCTATTCCGAAAAGAAAAAAGTTATGGCCGGAGTTAGTTTTGATTATGCGTTCATGGCAACTTTTCAGCTCACAGTACTAGTACTTATCCAGGGGCATAAGTTTCTTGCACAGTACTTAATAGGAAGTGGTATCGCTATATCGGTGAGATATTTGATAGGAAAACGAGTCTTTAAATTTACGAAAGAAAAATACTACCAACGATTAATCAATAGTTTTATATTGGCCAATGCAATCATGTTATTTATGTCGTTTAAATAACTTTCTTAAATAAAGTTGAAGAATTCGTCCCACCAAAGCCAAAAGAATTATTCAGAGCATACATGATGTCTTTTTTCTTCGGTTGATTGGCCACGTAGTCGAGATCACAAAGTGGATCCTGATTTTCAAGATTGATCGTTGGAGGAAGCATTCCTGTCTCCAAGGCCTTGATACAGAAAATCGATTCTAGACCACCGGCCGCACCTAGTAAGTGACCAGTCATGGACTTAGTCGAGCTCACATTAAGATTATAAGCATGAGCACCAAAAACTTTTTTGATCGCTTGAGTTTCTGCAACATCGCCAAGTGGAGTTGAAGTTCCGTGAGCATTCACATAGCCAACTTCTTCTTTTCTTACGCCAGAGAGTTCCATGGTTTGTTCCATACACAGAAGAGCACCTGAACCTTCTGGGTGTGGAGCAGTGATATGGTAGGCATCGGAGCTTGCCCCAAAACTCATAATTTCTGCTATGATTCGTGCTCCGCGAGCAACGGCCTTATCATAATTTTCGAGCACTAAAATACCTGCCCCTTCACCCATGACAAACCCGTCACGAGCAATATCGTAAGGTCGTGAAGCACGGTGAGGTTCATCATTGCGCTTAGAAAGAGCTTTCATGCTGGCAAAGCCTGCAATGGTATAGCCAGTGATAACACCTTCAGTTCCACCAGTAATCATGGCGTCTTGTCGACCCATCATAATTTCTGAAGCAGCTAACCCAATGGCGTGAGCACTTGAAGCACAAGCAGAAGCAACTGCGAAGTTGATCCCTTGAAATCCATAATGAATTGAAACTAAACCTTCTGGCATATTTGGAATGACGGAAGGAATAAAGAAAGGAGACACACGACGTGGACCTTTCTCTAAAAAGACTCTGAAGTTTGCTTCGATGTGAGGAAACCCGCCTAGACCTGTTCCGAAAATAGTACCTATCTTACCGGGGGCATATTTAGCTTCCAATAGTCCTGATTGCTTAATCGCTTCATCAGCCGAGTGAAGTGCGTACTGATTAAAAAGATCGAAGCGATCTTGATCCTTGAGTGACATGAGACTTTCATCTAGTTTGAAGTTTTTAACTTCTCCACCAAAAGTAACAGGCCAACCTTCGGTCACCTGACGCTCAAGAGTGGTTATACCAGATTTTCCGGCCAGTGCGTTTTTCCAAACTTCATCCAGGGAATTCCCTAGACCACAGATCGCACCCATTCCAGTTACAGCTACGCGATTTAGTTTCATAAAATACTCTCAAAACGAAAAAGCCTCCTTGCGGAGGCCGTTTCGATTAATGTGACTTTGTTTTTAGGTAAGTTACCACGTCTCCGATAGACTTAAGATTTTCTGTTTCATCTTCCGGAATTTCTACTCCGAATTCATCTTCCATCTTCATCATGAGTTCAACCATGTCTAAAGAATCGAGGTTAAGATCATCAACGAAGCTTGTGTTAAGGCCGATATTAGCAGCATCCATCTTTGTAGCTTCAGAAACGAGCTTGATTACTTTTTCTTGTAATTCCATTAAATCCTCCAAAATGTGAGATGCCGTAATTTATTAGATGTGTGTCCTGACGTCAATTTCTATGATTAACACCAGGAGTCATCAAGGGGGCGCAAGTAATCAATATTAATGATAAAAAAGCCCGCTTTTGCGGGCCCTTAAAACTATTCTTTAGGCGGAATTTTTAAATAGAAACGTTTCTTAGCGGAAGGCTTCTCAGATTCATGGCTAAATCAGCTTAGAAGCCAATTTCTTTAATTGTTGCCTGTAATTTTAGCCAGTTTTGAACCACTTCATTTTTATCCATTTCATTGAAGCGCTGAACTTCCGGATCCATTTTAGCGTATCGGAAAGTTGTTACGTCTGAGATGTTCCCCATGATCGCTTGCATACGATCAACATGTCTTTGATGGTCATCAGCGAAGATGATGGCCTTATAATTTTGCTTATATTTGTTTAAAAGAACTTTAAGCATAACGCCTTTATTCTGTCCGGCCGTCATATAAATACCGTTTTGGAAACTAACAGGACGTGCATCTTTTAAACCAGCACTATCAACATCGGCCTGAGTTAGGCCAGAGCATGCTAAATTCTTAATATCGTAAGGTAAGTAAGTGCCAGTTACATCGCTAGTTTCATTAAGTGTTGAAGCTGAGAATACCATCGCATTTTTAGAGAGAGAAGTTTCAGTTAAACTTCTAAAATCTGGCCCGCGTGATGTAAGTAGAATAACTTTTTGGCCAGAAGTTTGTAGCTGCTTAATTTTAGCAGCTAGATTTTCTTCAGTTGCCTTCATTTTACCAAGAGTAAATAAAACACCTTGAGCTTCAATTAATTCTCCAACGTTAGTAGATACACAAGTTGGCTTACAATTTGGATCCTTCATTATTTTTTCTTGCCATGAAAACCATTGGTCTGATCCAAGATCGGTTGTCGTTGTCAAAAGAGTATTATCAATATCAAAAACCATGAGCACGTTTTCACGTCCATACTGCTGGGCTTTTTCTTCAACTTTAGCAAATGCCTCGTCCATTGAACTCGTGGTAAGGGCCTCTGAAGCATATAGTTGAGATGAAATAAGTAGAAAACCTAAAAAGAGCGATTTCATGGATGTCCCTTGGTATGATTTTGCTTCTTATACCAAAGATTAGCTGAATAAAAAAGACTTCAAATTTTTAGCGAATAAATGAGTAGAAATTTCATCATTGAGCGGGAGGACTAGAAGCTAAATGCCTAACTGCATGTTTTAATGATCATTTTTTTTATTTTTTAAAGACTGGATATCTGTTCATTCTTTCATCCCATGAAGCGTGCTTCTTATAAAAAAATTCAAAGCGCTTTTCAGGACTCTTTGCAAACTCGGCATCAGATTTTAATTTCTCTTCAAATTCTTTTTTTACTTCAGGTCGCTTTAACATTTCCGTTGCGACATCTTCAGTAACGTAATCTTCCATATACTCTTTTCGTTCAAAAGCTTTATTGAAAAATCCCCAGCTCATAAATGAATCTTGGGCGCGCGGTTCAAATAGTTGAACAATCAAGCGAGCCTTAGGTTGATTGATTGGAACAAAAATGGATCCTTTGGGCAACTGAGCGTCTTCCATTTTCCATTCACCTTCCACACTCAGAGTCTGGTGGCCTTCATAAGAATTTGCTCCAAACTGAGTTTTTGTAGCTCTGTAAACTTTGAGATCTTTTGGACTGTCCTTCATCCAGTTTTGATACTTAATTGCATGAACTTTTAACTTAGGTAATATCCATGAAAAATCCGAAGGCTGGATAAAATAACCATCGAGCGGAGCCTCTACGGTTAATGTTGGAATTAGTTCTTCGTAAAAAGGAACCTTCCAAATTTGTTGAACCAATGGATTGTACTTAAGAACTTCGTCTCCAGAAACCAAGGATTTCTTTTTACTGAACTCATAACCTGGGAAATCAATAATTTGAGATTTATCTGTATGCTTATATTCGAGGTCAATGTTGGTTCCAGCAAGTTTTTGGTTATCCAATTCACTCGCAGCTTTTTTCCATAATTTGCTATTTAATTGTGCAAGCTCCAAAGAGGCAAGCACGGTATCGTGATGTGTTTTGACTCTATTCGAATAATCCTTCCAGGAATGTGTTTCAACCAACATGCCTAGACGATTATTGTTATACCAATAACCTTGAGAAAATCTTGCAGTGGCGACGTAGCGAGAAAAACCAGAAAGGGGGTCTTTATCATTTTCAAAGCTAGGATAGAAGGGAAGGGCCAGATGACCTTTGCTTTTCATCTTTTCTACCAGTTCAGTTTCAAAGGCCTTACCAAATTTATGAAGAGAACTTGATCCATGGTAATCGTTGGGTAAAACAATCAGTCCAACCTCTGGCTGAAATTGGGCACCATCAGTCACATGTAGGTCTAGGCTAAGAATAGGATCCATCTTGTGCCAGAGAGTGAGAATGTCTCTCATCTCTGGAGCATCCACTTTCATAAAATCTCTGTTTAAATTCAAATTTTGAGACGTTGTTCGCCAACCCATTTCTTCTGGGCCAATTTGGTTAGGGCGGTTCCACTTTCCAAATCTTTCGTGGCCATCAAGATTCATGATGGGAAGAAAGACAAGACAAAGTCCTTTAAGTGTATTTGATTTTATTTTTTTTTCTAATATCTCAGATAGGAGTAAAAAAACTGCATCTTTTCCATCAATCTCTCCAGCATGAATTCCGGCCTGGACCCAAACAACAGGATCTTTTGGGTTGCCGACAACGATATAAAATAAATCTCTATTTTCTGGAGTCTTACCTAAAGTGCGACAGGCAACTTGAGAGGGATAATGTTTTTGAAAGTTACGACATAATCTTGCCGTTTCATCGGCCCGGCCAGTTTGTTTCCAGGAACTTTTTTCTGCTATAGTGCGCAGGTCAATAGTCTCTTTTGCCTCAGCGAACATGGAAACGAGCAGGGCCAAGGCTAAAAAAAATTGCATAATTCCTCAATTATATATAGAGACCGCCGTCAATCTTGATAACTTCGCCTGTAATATAAGATGAGGCCTGACTTAATAAAAAACAAGTCAGTGACGCAACTTCATCGGTGGTTCCGAAGCGAGTGAGAGGAATTGATTTAGAATATTCTTCTTTCGCTTTTTCATTTAAAGCCGCGGTCATTTCTGTTTCAATAAATCCCGGACAAATCACGTTACAACGTACGTTTCTTGAAGCCAGTTCTTTAGCAACTGATTTTGAGAATCCAATGATCCCAGCTTTCGAAGCAGCATAGGCAGCTTGAGATGGATTGCCCATGAGACCTACAATTGAACCCATATTAACGATAGAAACTTTTTCAGCTCTAAGGAAATTGCGTGAAAGCGCCTGGGTGACCAACATGCAGCCTTTCAAATTTGTATCAATGATCGAATTTATTTCATCCGGTTTTAATCTTAGAAGCAATGTATCTTTTGAAATTCCGGCATTGTTAACTAGTCCCGAGATAGGGGCCACTGTTTTAGTAAATTCATCAAGTGCTTTAGTCATGGCCTCATAATCAGTAACATCGAACTTTAGGCCCGTTGCTTTGCCACCTACTGCAACCAGTTCTTCTTTTAAGGCAGCGGCTTTAGTTTCATCGCCTCGGTAATTGAAAACCACATGTGCACCTTGAGAAGCTAATGCCAGGCTGATTTCTTTTCCAATCCCCCTTGCGGCACCGGTTACTAAAATGACTTTTTCTTTTAAATCTGAGTAAGTTGCGATCATAGGGCCTCTACTTCAGAAAATCCTGTCTCGTTATCGAGACTAATGACTTTCAAGTTAGGGTTTATTTTCTTTATTAATCCGGCCAAAACTTTGCCCGGTCCACATTCTATAATGATTGTTTCATCTGGAAGCTTCTGAATGCTTTGAGTCCATAAAACACTTCCACAAACTTGTTTTAATAGGTTTTCTTTTATCGTAACTGGGTTTGTGTCCGTGGCATATTCATGAGCATCAACATTTGCAATATAAGGGAATTTGAGGGGATGAAACGTGATTTCATCCAAGACTGATTTCAATTTGATTTCGGCCGGTTTCATCAAAGCACAATGAAAGGGTGCTGAAACTTGTAATTCAATCGCTTTTACTCTGTCGTTGGTTTTCTCACCCATCAGACGAATTGCAGTTTCGCATGCAACTTTGTCACCCGAGATTACTATCTGATTTGGTTCATTGAAGTTGGCAGGAGATACTGACTCTTCAGAATTTGAGGCAGCTTCACAAGCTTCTCTAATAGTTATTTCACTTTGTTTAAGAATCGCATACATGGTCCCTTTCCCTTGTGGAACTGATTCCTGCATGTATTTACCACGATAGTGAACTGCCCTTACGGCGTCAGAAAACTCTACAACACCCGCTGCTGCCAATGCGGCGTATTCACCAACTGAGTGTCCAAGCACCCGTTCAATCTTAATATCTTTAAGTCCGAGAATTGATTTCAATTTTTCAAACATGATCAAAGAATGAGTCACAATGGCAGGCTGAGTGTTTTCAGTTAATTTGAGGTCTTCAGCTGGGCCTTCCAACATTAATTTCTCTAGATTATATCCTGTTGCTGAATTGGCGCTGGCAAAATGGGCATGACCTGAAAAGACAGTTCCCATCCCTACATACTGCGTGCCTTGCCCGGGAAATACGACTGTAACTTTCATTTGATTCTCCTAGTATTTAAGGAAAACAGCTCCGGCAGTTAGGCCTGCACCAAAAGCCGCTAACAGAAGATTATCACCACGTTTAATTTTTCCAGATCGAATATATTCATCAAGCGCAATAGGAACTGTTGCTGAAGATGTATTGGCGTATTTATCAACGTTCACAATTACTTTTTCTTGTGGAAAACCAAAGCGGTTGCCAACGGCTTCAATAATTCTAAGATTTGCTTGATGTGGAATAAACCAATCAACATCGTTCATTGTTTTTCCGGAGTCCTGAATAACTTTTTCACTTAATGCGGCCATAGTTTTAACAGCTGATTTAAAAACTTCAGGACCATTCATGGCAACCCAGTTTTCACCCTTGTCGAGTACCTCGTGCGTGATTCGCTTGCAGGCACCGCCGCCAAGAAGAGTAAGATGGTCTTTTTTAGTTGAGTCAGCAGTTAACACAGTCGAATAAATTTTGGCATCCTCGTTCTCAGAAGCACGGCCAAGAATCGCAACTCCACAGCCATCTCCAAAAAGAATGCACGTGTTACGGTCATCCCAATTATTGAAAGAGCTAGTCATTTCACTACCAACAACAAGAATGTGTTTATAAAGACCAGTTTTAATCATGGCATCTGCCATAGGAATTGCGTACATCCATCCAGTGCATGCAGCATTGATATCTAAAGCACCACAACCATTTGTAATGCCAAGTTTGTGCTGGAGCATACATGCAGTGTTAGGAAAAAATTGGTCTGGGATAGTAGTAGAGAAAAGAATGAGATCAATGTCATTCGGAGTGAGATTTGCCGCTTCAAGCGCTCTTAGTGTCGCTATTTTTGCCATTCCACTTGGCGTTTCATCTTTTGATGGATCTGCAATTCTTCTTGCATGAATCCCAGTTCTTTCAACAATCCATTGATGATTTGTTTCAACACGCTTGGCAATATCATCATTAGTGAGAATTTTATCTGGAAGGAAACTGCCGGTGCCTAGGATTTTTGTGTTGAATTGCATTGCGACCTCTTAATAAACAAAAAAGCCTTCTTTCGAAGGCTTTTTTGGTTTTATTTTCTTTTTGAATTAAGCCTGAACTGCCTGACTATCGGCCTTCACTTTAATCTGGAGAACTTGTTTGCCTTTATAATGGCCACAAGAAGGACAAACGTGATGTGGAAGAACTGAGTCACCACAGTTAGGACATCCCTGAGGAAACTTTCTATAAAGTTTATGATGTTGACCAGCACGTCTTAAGCCTTTACGCGAAACGCTGGTTCTTTTCTTAGGTACTGCCACAAATGCCTCCGGATATTACTCAAATTCTAATTTTGTAAATTTTGTAAAAATGAGCTTCTATTTCTAATATAGATTCCTCTCATTGCCAAGCTGAAAATTACCTAAGCTTTAGTCGGACTTCTCCAATCGACTCCAAGCAACTTGGCATCTGCGTCAAGCACTGGATATTGATTGTAATTTAGGTAAATTTGCTCATGAATCATTTCCTGAAAATCGATCGTTCTCTTATTATAGAAATAGATTTCGTAGGTGTCGTTTTCAATCCAAGTCTCATCAAGATTTGCAAAAAGTTCGGTTGTGGCGAGTGTTTCATCCACAAAACAAATCTTAAAAGGAACGTTGAGCTGCATTTTCATGGGTTTTAAAGTGCGGACACATTCTGTGACATAATCCGCCTCAATATGACCTTTCGCCAGGAGATACTCGTTCATATCAGGCTTATTTTTTTTCTCGATTTCACCGAATATGACCAGGTTCGTTTCCGCCAAGTAAGCGTCAGGGGTTTTCTCCGTAGCATTTTCATTCATTTCTTTTAGAATATCTTTAACCCAATCAGTATTCTGATCTATTTCAAATTCAAAAGTCGTATTCGCCACAATCTTGATCAGATTAATCTGAGCATCGACTTTATTTTCGTTTTTTTGCATAAAACTGCCTTTCATTAAAGATTGTGACTTAATAATAAATATTTCTCGATATGAGAAGGGCCCAAATGGCTTTGTGCGAAAAGAGTTTTTTTAACGCGAAGCACTCTGTTCCTCGTTCCCGAAGCCGTTAAACTTCACTACGAAATGGGTAAAAGAGCTTTTATTAAGAACAACTCGTGTTTTCCAGTAACTGTATTTGTTAATGCGAAAGATTTTCAAGTTGGGATTGAGAGGGATCAATTCGGAAGCTGGAATTGGCATCCAGGTAGAATTGCATTCATGAATGAAAAATCCGTTTTAGCGCCTCTGGAGACCAAACAGGCAGTTGATTTTGGTACAAACAAAGGTGATACACACCAAGATCAATTTATATTTATTTATGATTTCACGGTGCCTGCGGCAACATCGGTTTATGCTATGGAAAGTGGAACGGTTGCCCGAATAGTCCAGCATTGGACCACACCTACATATTGATATTCAACGTCCTTCGGAAAATGGAAAGTTTCATACGATACCTTTGAGATTTTTGAGCAAATGACACAAGATGTCTTATAGAGGTCTTTTTCCTCTCAAAACC
Source organism: Bacteriovorax stolpii (assembly GCA_945905815.1). Classification (GTDB taxonomy): domain Bacteria; phylum Bdellovibrionota; class Bacteriovoracia; order Bacteriovoracales; family Bacteriovoracaceae; genus Peredibacter. Next base: position 41,180 of record CAMDQH010000003.1, read on the forward strand.
TTTACATGCGTTTACTTGGTGCGATAGCATTACTGAAAGTATCATACGGTCTGGAGGACCCCATGCAAACCACAACTCAAGGAATAGAATTATCCGTGGCCATCTTGATGGATGACCTGGCCTCGGCCAAGGAAATTGCATCGGCTTTAAGACAAAATAACATTCTGGCCTATCATTTTCAGAATCTAGATGAATTCTGGGTTGCTTCTAACATTCAAACGCCTGATTTGGTGATCGTCGATGTAACTAAAATGAGTCAGGGGAGTGTTCAATTCAAGCAACATCCTAAAGTTATTGATCAGTCTCTCTGCTATGTTTTTTACTCAAAAGAATCAACGAAAATTCTTCTACAGTCGACATATGGTTTAAACCCTTTTGGTTATATCCACAATGACAGCTCTTTAAATGTTCAGATCATAAGTCTTGTGAATCGAAGAGTTGACATGATTAAACATCAAAAAGAAATGAAAGATCTTGAGATGCGGATTCAAAGACTTCAGACTCGCTCACAACGTCTTATTTCTGACCGCAGTACTGCTGAAGAATTTAAAGCTCATTTTGAATTTATGAGAAAATTTTGTAGCGAGATCGAAGTTGATTCTTTAAGACAGGATTTTACTCAGGCGCTTATTTCAAAACTTGAAAAATGGGATGCAATTGATGGATATGGTGTTTACGAATTAAACCAATCTGGTCAAAAGTTAATTTCCCCAGAAATTTCAAGAAAAAAACATCATCCATTTCCATCACTTTGGTTAGGACAGGCAAATCATAATGGGATTGAAGTCTTTGCTCAAAATATGGCGACTCAAGTGGCCAATGATCTTTTTGAAATTGAACCAGTTCTTTTAAAAATTCATGCAGGCAACCAGTGTCCAGATATAGTGCTTTTTGTTTCTTTTAAAGAAGAACGGATGATGAATTTTCCATGGGATGTTTTTGAATCCATGTTAAGTTCAAGTTTACGCCGTTTAAAACTTCACCAACAAGTTCCTCATCTGACTTCCCAGTTTACACCTATGTGGGAAGCGCTAGATAGCATGGATAATATGCAAAAGACGGGGATTGAATCTGACACTAGGATTGTTTGTCTTAGTCTGATTCCAATTGTGAACATCGCCAAAAAAAGAATGCAAAACAAGTTTTACTGGTCTGCTTTCTTTAATGACTTTTTTATTCAGCTTTCGGGAAGGCTTAATAGCTCCACGAAACTTTCTTTATTTGGGCCATGGCACGTTGTCTTCTTTGTGCCCAAAGAAGATCTCGAGGGAGAATTCCAAATGCTTCAATCATTTGTTCGTCAGTTTAGTTTTTGGAAGTTTTTTGAAGATAATTCTCAGGTTCTAAGTGAAGATATGATGCCAACTCTCAAACTAATTCCTGCTTCTTCTTCACAATACCTTAAGATCTTTGAAAAAGAATTTGAAGACATGGCGTCTCAACATGAAACAAATCGATTGATGACAATGGGCCGTGGCGACAGCAAAAGACTCTCTGTATAATGAGACATTCGACATTTCTGGAAGTAAACCTTGGTTTGCTTCAGGAAAATCTAAATAAGATAAAGCGTCTGACTAAGGCAAAGATCCTTCCGATGGTGAAGGCGGATGCCTACGGGAACGGACTCATACCAATTTCTAAGTTTTTAGTTCAAGATTGTGAAATCAAAAGACTAGGTTGTGCCACCCTTGGCGAGGCGATTCACCTTTTTAATGAATGCCCTGATCTAAATGCTGAGTTAATGGTCTTTTCAGATACAGAAATTTCTAATCCTGATTTTTCTGAAGCATATTCCAATTTTGCAATTACGCCCGTTCTACATCAGCCATCTGATTTAGAATCCGTCTTGTCGAATCCAACGTTGTCAAAATTACCGATCATCTTAAAAGTAAATACAGGTATGAATCGTCTGGGATTTAGTTTAGAAGAGCTTGCTAAATATGCTCCTCGCCTAAAGACCCGTGGGGTAAAGCATCTCTTGACTCATTTTGCCCGTTCAACTGAACAATTTAAAGATGGTGATAAAACCCACAAGCAGCTGAGTGAATTTAGTCAGGCGAAACAAATTCTTAAAGATGCCGGGGTGAGCGTTCAGGAAACCTCTGTTTCTAATTCCGGAGCGATTGAACAAAAGATTGGTCAAGACGAAACTTTTGTTCGGCCAGGGCTTATGCTCTACGGACCTTATAGTGTTGAACCAAGAATATGGGATGGCAGCCAGATATCAAGATTTGTGACAAAAATTTTGAGAACTTTTGAGGTTAAGAAAGGTACACCGGTAGGTTACGGCGTTAACGTTGCCCCTGAAGATGGTTTTATTGCAGTCATAACTGTTGGGTATGCGGATTTCAGCGTTACCACTGCAAGTGGGGCAGATATCACTGTAAATGGTTACAAGGGTAAAATATTTGCTCGTGTAAGTATGGACATGATGTTTTTGATGTTTGATCCTTCCGTTGCAGGTAAATTAAAGTCTGAAGACCAAATCGAGATTTGGAATCATGACAATCGCGTAATTGGTGACCTCGCACTTTCGATGAAAACAATTCCTTATCATCTGATGTGTGGAGTAACTAATCGAATTCCAAGAATTTATAAGGTAAAATAATTTTAATGAAGCAAATGGTTGAAAAACGTATAGAAATTTTAGGGACAACTGTTCTGGATCTCCTGTTGGGGCTCGGCGGTTTTACTAATTATACAATGAAGACCATTTTTTGGACTTTTAAGCCACCTTATCGGTGGAAGCTTCTTTTTGATCAAATATATTTCATTGGTAATAAATCAATTTTTATTATTTTTCTCACCTCATCATTCACTGGAGCAGTCTTTGCTTTTCAAATTTATGTTGGGATGAAAGTGATTAATGCTGATTCATTTATCGGTCCAATCGTAACAATTGCCCTTGCGAAAGAATTGGCACCCGTACTCACAGGCCTAGTGGTGGCCGGAAGATGTGGAGCTGCTATGGCGGCCCAGATAGGAAGCATGAAAGTGACTGAACAAATTGATGCTTTGGAAGTAATGGGTATCAACAGTTACCAATATCTTGCTGTTCCAAGAATTCTTGGCGCAACTTTAAGTTTGCCGCTTCTATCAGGCATTTTCTTGTTGATTGGCTACGGGGGCGCTTGGCTTATTGGTACTCAAGTTATTCAGATTGATGATGCGATATTTTCTTCGAAAATAAGTGATTTCATGGATCTCGGGATGGTGGCAGAAGGTCTTATTAAAGCTGCTGTATTTGGGTATTTAATTGGAATTATCGGTACGTTCCATGGATTTTCTGTAACAGGTGGGGCTGAAGGCGTTGGAAAAGGAACAAATTTAGCAGTGGTCTGGGGAATGATCACTGTACTTGTAGTGGATTTTTTCTTAACTAGCTTTTTAACCAAAATATTATGACAAACGACCAGTGTTCAATTGAATTTAAGCACGTTACTAAAAAGTTTGGCGCGGCCACAGTTCTGGATGATGTTAACTTTGGTATTAAAAAAGATAAAATCACTACAGTTCTGGGTTTTTCGGGCGCTGGTAAAACGACCCTTATGAAACATATTCTCGGATTAACGATGCCTACTTCTGGTGACGTCGTAGTTCTAGGAACGGCCATCAATCACATAGGTGAACTTGAGCTTAGAGAATTTCGCAGAAATTTTGGGATGGTCTTTCAGTACGCGGCTTTATTTGATTTTTTAACTTCATTTGAAAATGTTGCCTTTCCATTAAGGGAATTCACCAAAATGTCTGAAGAACAAATTACCGATAAGGTAATGGGGCTTTTAGTGTCGGTTGGGATTTCAAAGGAAGCAGCTTACCGTTTACCCTCAGAACTTTCAGGTGGTATGAGAAAAAGGGTAGGGCTTGCTCGTGGATTGGCCCTTGATCCTCATATTATGCTTTATGATGAACCAACTTCTGGACTAGATCCCATAACAACACATATGGTTTATGATCTGATGAGGGAGACACATTATAATAACGTCCATAACGGTTTTACTTCAGTTATCATCTCGCATGATATTCATGCCACACTAAAATACTCAGATGAAATCGTCTTCATGGAAAATGGCCATGTAGTTGAGCATTTAGATGTGGAAAGTTTCAAAAAATCGGAAAATCCTGTCATACGAAGATTCCTTGAGTTATAGCCGAAATCGCTTATCATTAATTTAATAACAGATAGTTACTGTTGTGAATTTTGATGGAGTAAAATTCTTGAACCCACTGAAAGTTGGACTGTTAACTTTAGCTGCATTGGCCAGCGTAGTTATAATGTCCCTTAAAATTACAACAAATAAATCCGGCTTTGGTGAGTACGTTACTTATAAAACTGTGCTTAAAGATGCATCAGGGATTTTTGAAAAATCGTCTATTAAAGTTGCGGGTATTAATGCCGGTAGAATTAAATCGATTGAACTTCATGGCTCCGAAGGCGCTCTCCTTACTTTTGAAATGCTTGAAGGGATTAAGCTCACCAATAATTCACGTCTAAAAATTAAGAGTGTAGGATTTCTTGGTGATAAATATTTAGATATAATTTTAGGTGACCAGAACTCAGAAAAACTCCCCGCAGAATCAATGATACCCGCTGAGGGTGGAGAAGGTTTTGAAGAATTATCTAAAGATGCCGGCGAGGTTTTGAAAGAGATTAAAGAAATCGCTAAAACGATTAAAGAATCTTTGCGTGATGAACAGGGTAAAAATATGGTCAAAGAGATCATTGCTAATATCCATGATATCACCGGAAGTCTTAAGAGACTCACGAATGGAAATGAAGACAAAATTAACCAAATTATTGATGAAGTAAAATCGATTACGCAGCAACTCGCTTTTGAAACCGATCGTAACCAAACTGATTCTCTGATGGGTGATCTCTCTAAAATTGGACCAATTCTCGATAAGGCAGATACTGCTGTTAATGATTTGAAAATAATAATGGCCGATTTAAAAGATGGTAAAGGGACTATTGGGAAATTGCTAAGAGATGATGCCGTTGTGGATCAGGTTTCACAAACACTTTCCAGCGTTAACCGTTTAGTTAACCGAATTAATAACATTGAAGCCGATATTGGACTATCTACGGGTGCGAACACGCGAAATGGAACTGACACTCGTTTTGACCTTGATATCTATCCTGCCCCTGAAAGATTTTTTCGTTTAGGTGTCGTAACTAATGAATTTGGCCGCGTAAATGAATCAGAAACTGACACTTACACAAGGACTGATAACGGTCCAACTGTTTACACAAATAAGCGTAAAATTAATAAAGACGCTTTTAAATTCAACTTTCAGATTGGTCGCCGAATCCAGCGTTTTGGTCTCCGTGCCGGCTTGATAGAGTCGACTGGTGGAGTTGGAATGGATTATTTCTTTCCAGATTGGGGAGTCAGAACAGGACTTGAGTTGTTTGATTACCAAAAAGAAGCTGGTCCTAATTTACGTTTTATGACCGAAGTAAAATTATGGAACGTTATGTTTGCCAGGATTGCCGGGGAAGATTTAGTTTCTAAAAGTGGTAATCAAAGTGCTACATTCTCTTTAGGATTAAGATTTAGTGACCAAGATCTTGCAGCACTTATAGGTATTTTTGCTAGGTAAAGTATGGAAAAGAATTGGCTAATTAGAACAAAGTCGAATCACATTTTAGGACCTGTCTCTAAAGAGAAGGTTAATGAGTTGTACCAGAATGGTTCCATTAAGCAGGACGACGAGATTTGTAGTGGTAATGGATACTGGTTTTTTATCAGAGAAAGCGACCTTGTAGAGAGATATTTGTTGGGCAATAGTACACAGACTTTTAATCCAATTAGTGAAGCCAAGGATATCCTAACTTCATCAGGCAAAGGCGTTTACGAACCTACACGTGACGATATTACAATGATTGGTGGAATAGACATTAACAAAATTAAAGAAGCAGCTGTCGCAAAACCAGCTATTGCTAGTCCTGTTTCTAAAACTGTTTCTGACGATTCCCAGAAAAAAAAAATAATATCTGAAACCCAACCCAAGCAGTCAGATGTTATTGTTAAACAGCCCAAGCAAGGCTATTTTAAGTATCTTGGAATCATTGTTTTTATCTTCCTCGTTTTAATCATTTATTTTCGTAAGTCTATTCTGAAATCTTTTTTTAACCCTGAAGCTTATTTAAGAAATCCTACATCTTTAATAATGGCCGAAGCTTATGCCCAGAATGACAATTCTGCTAAAAAAAAAAACTATTAGAATCTGAAGTTTCAATTGATGAAGTTGTTTTTAGGCCATCGATAAATCTTGAAGGGTTTAGAGTTGTCAGCTCCTTTGATATCGATAAATTTAACTGTCAAAAGCTAGAAAGTAGTATTTTTCAATTAGGTGTAATTCTCTACCCACCAGATTTAATTAATGAAAAGTTTTTGATTAGTGTTCGTAATTGTATGCTTAAACTGAATGAGAAAAATCCTGTTAAAAAGTGGCTCACCTCTCAATCTTCCAATATAAAGCCTAGTACTGTTGAGCAACAAAAGATTGATCTACTAGGAGAAATGTTGAATTCTCAGTTCAACCTTATTACTGACCATAAAATAAAAACATCTGTTATTGGCCTAATTGCAGAGATTAAGGGAACTACTAATATTGAGAAGCTCTTAAAATCATACCTTTATCTTATGATTGGAAACATTACTCGCTCAGATACAATTTTAAAATCAATTATCTCCCAACCTCCAAGAACATTTTATAAAGGCTTCACCATAAATTCTTCGATTTATCATAAAATGACTGAAGTTAACCTTGAAAAGATTTTGAGGAAGTTTTCTCGTCACCCAGCTGACCGTCTCGTTTTTTTTCTTTTTATTGGATATCTCAAAAGTTATTTAAATAAACCCGATCTTCTTGAACTCGTCGATGAGATAGAGCCAAGTGATATGAAACAGAGAATAACACTTTCTTATACATTAAGGGTTTCTCCAGATTTTGTTAGCTTTTATAGACTTTTATCAATGAGTGAAAAAAGAAAAATGAAAAATCTGCGGACGGGAAAGTACTCAACCGAAATGCAAAGTCTTTGGGTCTGGCCTTTTATAAATATAGACCCCTTGATCTCTGATGTAATGGTTGAAAGAGTAAAGACATTGGATGAAAGCGACACTTTATGGTCAATTTATCTTGTTGCCGATGAGAAGTTGGCCGATATTTACTTTAGTAAAGGCGGTCAGGCCGTTGCGCGTAGGAGAAACTTTTTACGGCAGCATCTTGCAAATAAAGAAGATTTTATGCTCACTCTTTATAAGTTAATTGAAATGGGCGATATTGATGAAAGACTTGTAAACGAAGTGTCTCAATTTATGATCCATGAGTAATTATTCTCAGCCTGCCTTCTACCGTTTCAATGAAGATTCGATCAATCTCGTTAAATGGATTCAGGCCACCGGAATCAAACCTGATCGGATTCTTGATTTAGGTGCCGGAAGCGGAGTTCTTGGTATTGAGTTGGCCTTGTTGCTGAACCCTCAAAATTTAACTTTAGTTGAGGTTCAGGCAGAATTTCAGTCACATGTTGAAACAAACTGCCGTTATTTTTTATCAAACTCTGTGGCGTATTCAATTATCATTAAATCATTTTCGGATTTTAAATCCGATCAGAAATTTGATCTTATTGTTTGTAATCCACCTTATTACTTACCAGGAAATGGAGAGTTACCGCAAGACCCAAAAAGGGCAATTGCTCGTACATTTTTAATTGATTCATGGCCAATATTACTGAAGACTATTTCAGATTCAATAAGCGCAGAAGGAAAAGGTTTTATAGTCCTGAAAGAAGATAAAGCACTATTTGAAAGTATTTCTCAATATTCTCATAAGTATGATTTAGATGTAAAAAAGAACGACGTTGGTTCCATTATGATTTTAGAACTATTTAGATTGAATAAAAAGTGAGATTAGACTGTCTCTAAGTTCGGAGTCCTCAACATCACTAAAAAGCCTTTCAGCTTCCTGTTTGAGGATTTTATATTTTGGACTTTGTGGATGAAGCTTGGGAGCAAGTGCTAGCTCTTTTTCTTTAATCAACTTCTGTTCAAAAAAGTTTTCCTGTGTTTGAAATGCTAGTTTTTTGACAATTGGCTTTAGGTTTGGGAACTGTTTGAAAACCTCTTTTTTGATCATTTCGGACGAAAAAGAAAGTTCCTGAGAGTAGCTAGAGTGCTTGGTAATAACAAAAAGTGAGTCTTGTTTAATCTTCAATGGAGAGGTAACTGCAGCAAGCTTCTCTCCTACAATTTCGGGCCATTTTCTTATCAAATCCAGAAAGTCAAAAGTCAAAAATAACGAATGCATTTCATCGCGCTTGATGTCATGGGAATCAATCCGGTCTAAATCACCGTAATTTAGTCTTTTATAGCCCAACTTTTTAAACATAGATAAACCACTAACCTAGCCCACGTAAGATGTCTATGGTATAGGTTAAAGATGAAATGGTTGTTGATTCTGATCTTTATAACTGGTTGTGGCGGTTATCGCTACGCTCAACAGGATAATCCTTTATCTCAATATGGGATTTCGAGCTTATCTGTTCCTATGTTTTTTAACTATTCGAACTTACCTGAAGTGTCACATAACTTTACCCGAGAAACTTATCGTCTCTTGTCTCGATATCCTGGGTTGAAGCTCAAGAGTGGTTACCATTCCGAGTCAGATGCGATTTTAATCGGAATCATTAAAACCCCGGAGAAAATGAAAGATACACTGGTCCCGAGTAACCTTCGAGTTGCTCAAGACAAAGCAGGGACAGCAATAGGGGATGTTAGACAAGATTTTTACATACCAGGTACTACTGATGTCTCTTTTATTCTTCAGATTATTATTATTAAAAAGCCGACTGAAGAGGAGCTTACTTTATTGAAATCCGGACTTGGTGATAAAGTGAAACTAACTTCAAGAATTATTTTTAACGATACAATTCCCTTGAGGTCTCAGTACACTCGAGAGATTTTTGATAACGAAGAGGTTAGTGTGACGGCGACACAGAATGCTGGTATCCAAAGAAAAGTAACAAAGACTTTGGCCGAGCAAGCCGCTATTTCAATTAGAGATATGATCCTTTATGCATTCTAAATGGCAAATCTGGGATTTCTTTTCTTCTTTTCAACGAAATTATTTAGCTTCTTTCAATGGTCTTTTGGCCATGAACACCTTTGATCCTATTTGTATGAAAATGATGAAGGATTTTCTTGTTAAAGGTTCAGAGGGAAGGACGATACATCATAAATTGGCGGGAGAAGTTACTAGCAATTGGATTGAAGAAGAGTTTCAAACTCTGAGCCTCTTCGGCGGAGCAGACTGTTTTCTTATTCATTTGGCTCAAGACTTAAAAGCGGACATTTTAGACCTACTTGCCAAGCTTGAGCTTAGTGATCGATTTGTAATTCTTTGTTATGAATCGGAAGGTGTAAGTTGGAAAAAAATAATTAAGGACGCTAAGATTGCAACCCTTGTTATCGAACCACCTCGTTTTTGGGAATTAAATAAACTCTTGGATTTTGTGGCAAACTATCTCAGATTACCACTTTCATATGATGCAAAAACATGGATACTGGACGCATTGGAAAACAATCTAAGCACTTTTTATAATACGTGCACAGTCTTAAAGCTAAATTATCCTGAATCAAAAGAGGTCTCTACCGCTGAAGTGAAAAGTCTTTTTACTTTGGATAGACTTGATCAATTTGCTATGGCCTCAATGTTTACGCGTAAAAAGTTCTCCGATTTTTATGATCGTCTTGTTCAGCTTGAAGGTGACTTTGATAAAATGCGTGGTTTCTTCGGCTTTATGCAAGGCCATCTTATAAAACTTGCAGACACCAGTTATCTTGCCCAGAAGCCACGTCTCACTCAATATGATAAAGATCTCCAGAGCACGGCAAAGCTTTGGAAGATTGAAGAAATCACAATAGAAATCGATAGATTCAATCAATGGGAAATACAATCGAAGAAAAAAGATAGTTTTCTCTGGAATGAGCTTCGTCAAAAACATTTGCGTGCTTTGATTCGGGAATGAAGCGCCCATAAAGCTTTCCTCAAAAATGTATAGTTAGATTTGTAAACCTGAAGACTTCAATAAAATTTAAATGGAGCAATGGCCAGGACTGGCTTCAAAGTGGTTGCCGGTTCAAAAAGTGTTAATGGCAATAAATCGTTGGATATGAAAGGTAAGTCATTTAAACAGTCTATTAATCATGCAAACTCTAGTCTCTTGGGCCTGGAGTGCGGTTGCTTGACTGGAGACGATGAAGCTAATGGTTAAACCCCTAGGCCGATTTTTTTCCTCGTCCTTATAATCTATCTTATTCAATTCTTCAAACTCCTCTGGCGACACATATCCCAGGCTCGAATGAAGTTTTTTTGTTATAAAATTCTTAATAAAGTGTGGCAAATTTTCAATAACGTCCAAGCGTTGTCATAGGGGCTTGGTATGAGATTGAAAGATTTTAAAAAAAATAGATATTGTTATTTTTATCATAAAAAAAGGACTAAATTCTTCACTCCTTCATCCGAAAAGAAATGTAGAATAACTAAAGAACCAATGGAGTGTTATGAATCAAATTTTCTACGTAAGTAGTTCGAAAAAAGGAATGGGTTTAAAAGAGATAGAAGAAATGGCGAAAAAAGCCGCTAAGTCCAACAGCGACAATGGAATAACAGGGATTATGCTCTTTAAAGGAGGAGTTTTTTTACAACTCCTAGAAGGCGAGGCTTCAAAAATAAATACTTTATATGAATCTAAAATTAAAAAAGATGATAGACATACGAATATCACTGAAATTTTTAATATCCAGGCAAAAGAGCGGATGTTTGAAAAATGGTCAATGGCTTTCCATGAGGTCTCAGAACTCGATATTAAAATGGTTAACGAGATGCTCTCATGGCATAAACTTATTTCTGCCGTAAAGGAAATAGACAGTCACATAATTCTCCATATGCTAGAGAGATTTAAGGGAAAGCTTTAAAGCTCAGAAGGTAAAATCGATACCATCGTCCCAGGCGACTTTGATTGTTGCTTTTGAATACTTTAAACTCCTTGCCAATTATTACTTATCGTAAATGTAAAAAACCCGGCGAAAAATGTTGAGTCTCCAATATCAGTTATTGAGGCTTCTATCGGTAACCTTGGTAAGATCCTTGCTCGTAACGTAAAAGAAAACTTCCCTAAAGAGATTGGTAAGTTTGCTAAAATTTCTACAAGACTTAAAGAATGGAATAAGTAGTCGCTTAATTCTAAAAGGGCCCAGATCATTCTCGGGGCCCTTTTTTGTTTCTAAGTACCTTAAATAACATGATTGTAAACTTGTCCTATCAGGCCCTTTCTTCTTGCTAATCCCTTTGTCATCCACTACTTATAGTTCACATGAAACCCTCGTTTTTTGATCTTAATTACGATGACCTTAAGGCACTTCTCGTTGAGAAAGGTTTTAGTCCGTTTGGGGCAACTCAAATGTTTGATTGGGTTTATAGAAAATGGATTCATGATCCAAACGAATGGTCGAACGTTTCAAAAGCTGCCAAAGCATTTTTCGCAGAAAATTATGATTTTAGTTTATTAAAAATTGTCTGGAGCGGTCTTTCAAAAGACGGTACTCGTAAATTTTTAGTTAAGATGACTGATGGTCAGACAGTTGAGACCGTCGCCATTCCAGCACGGGAGCGTTTAACTCTTTGTGTTTCCTCTCAGGTCGGATGTGCTGTTGGTTGTACGTTTTGTCATACTGCCACTCAGGGTTTAAAGCGCCACTTGAAAGCATCAGAAGTTGTTCTTCAGTATGTGACAGTTCAGAAATTTTTAAATGACTTAGGCGAAGGTGATTCTCTCACTAATATTGTTTATATGGGTCAAGGTGAACCACTTCATAATTACGAAAACATGAAAAAGGCGACTCAGATTTTTATGGCAGAGAGGGGATTGGGTTTAGGTCAGCGTCGTATTACTCTTTCCACTTCAGGTCTGGTTCCAGCGATTGAAAAACTCGCCATTGATTTTCCTACTGTGAATATTGCCATCTCGCTTCACTCTGCAAGGAACGATGTTCGTACTCAATTGATGCCGATTAATAAAGTGTATGATCTGGATCGTCTGTTTAATGCAATTAAGCAGATACCACTTAAAGCTCACAGACGTATTACTTATGAATATCTTCTGATTGATGGTGTGAACGATTCGATGGAAGATGTTACGGCTTTGGCAGATTTGTTGAATTCAAAAGAATCTAAAATTAATCTTATTCCTTTCAATGAATATCCTGGCTCACAATATAAGCGACCTTCAGAGCAGAAAATAATGTGGTTTTTAGATCATATGATTAAGCGAGGGTTTACTTGTACTGTGCGCACTACTAAGGGAAGTGACATCCTAGCGGCTTGCGGACAATTAAAGAGTGAGTTTGATAAAGTTAACGTTTGGGACAAGAAACCAGTAATTATTCCTGGTATTGCCAGTACTGTACTTCAGAATCTTCAGTCTTAGATCCCTCGTCACTAGGAGCTTCTTCAGCAACATCTTTTTTTGCTTTCGACCCAGCAAATGCTCGCCCGGCTTTTGTTTCTTTCACAGCTTTTTCCACTTTAAATTTTTCTTCTGATTCCATTGATTCTTTTTCGATTGGTTCACTTGCGTACGAAAGTGTTACAAAAGTTAAAAATCCAAGAATAATAATATTTTTCATAATTGCTTCCTTGCAGAGAAGATTAAGGAGTCTCCGCTACTAACCTTTTCGGCTTACGCCAGAAATTACTAAAGCCCTTGGGGGTCGGGACACTTTTACCGTTAGTGGACGAATATTTTTGATTCTTCTCGTTAATGACAAACTTTACATGATGAATGTGATTCCAGGCATTTAGAGTAGGTAAAATTTATTGATGTATGTCAGTGTTAGAAGTTAGTGGGTGACAAAGATGCCGCCGAATAGGACAGTTTAACTCTACTATTCGCTAGTTTAATAAAGGTCTTCCTTAATGAAACTATGGCAACTAACGCTTCTAAGCATTTTTATCACGGCACCCGTTTGGGGCGGTGTAAAAGCATATTTTAATCATAATCCTAAAACTTCTTATACTGATCCTTATCGCAATATTTCGCGACCAGGTGATGACCTTGAACAGATTGTTTTAGGTGAGATTGCAAAAGCTAAGAAAACAATTTTTATTGCTGTGCAGGAAATTAGGCTACCGCTAGTTGCAAAAGCCCTGGTTGAAAAAAAGAAACAAGGCGTAGATGTTCGAGTGGTGATTGAGCACGATTATAACTTCACTGTTATGACTCAAAGAGATGATGATGGTAACGAGCATGAAGCATCAAGACTGACCGATCTTAGAGCTCTAGTAGATGTCAATAAAGACGGTAAATTCAGTAAAGATGAGCTTGAAAGTCGCGATGCTATTCATATGTTACAGGTCGGAAAAGTTCCGGTGATGGATGATACTTTTGATAGCTCAAATGGTTCAGGTTTGATGCACCATAAATTTATGATTGTTGACGGGAAATCAACGATTGTAAGTACGGCAAATTTCACTCTCAGTTGCATTCACGGAGATATTTTAGCGCCTACCTCTCGAGGTAATGCAAACTCAATGATTTCCATTCAAGCTACTTCTGTTGCCAAAGTATTCGACGAGGAATTTTCGCAACTTTGGGGCAATGGAAAGCGTGGAAATTTTGGTCATAATAAAACATACCGTGGGCCACAGATTGTCACGGTTGGTGGAACAAAAATAACCATTCAATTTTCTCCAACCTCACAGCGCTACAACTGGGAAGAATCTGGCAATGGCCTAATCGCCACCCATCTAGCGAAGGCAAAAAAATCAATTAAAGCCGCGCTATTTGTTTATTCAGATCAAAAACTATCTGATGTGATTGAAAATCGTCACAACGCTGGCGTTACATTAGGTTTTTTAGTTGAAAGAAAATTTGCTTTCCGTGAGTATTCAGAGCTCTTAGATATGGCCGGTATAGAAATGCTAAGTCCAAACTGTAGCTTAGAACCCGATAACCATCCTTGGAAAAATCCTGCAAAAGAATTTGGAATTCCAACTTTGGCTTTGGGCGATGTGCTTCATCATAAATATGGAGTTGTTGATAACAAAACTGTTATCGTTGGATCGCAAAATTGGTCAGAAGCAGCAAACTATACCAATGATGAAACAGTACTTGTGATTGAAGAGGCGAAAGCCGCAGATCAATTTACTCAGGAATATGATCGTCTAATTTCTAAAAGCCGTTTAGGTGTTCCAGCAACTCTCAAAAAAGAAATCATTCGTTTAGAGACAGAATGTTCTAGTAAAGGCTTATATTTCTAAGTAGTTAAACGTTCCATTTTCTCTTTATCCCGTTTATACTTTAGGCTTATTTAGAACTTATGGAAGGAGTTCCTTGTGAGCCGCGAACGATCTAAAGGGATAGTTGGGATTTTTATTCTAGTTACTGTCCTGTTTTTTATTTTCATTCTTTTTGCTTTTTTTACCGTTTCTAAACTCAAAGACACAGACTCGATGGGTAGTGATCTTTTGAATAGTCAAAAGAACGCTCAGATTGCTGTTATCACAATTGAGAATGAGATTCGAGATTCAAAAAAGATAGTAGGGATGCTTCTTGCTGCTGAAGAAGAGAAAGATATTAAGGCAATCATCTTACGGATTGATTCTCCGGGAGGAGCTGTCGCTCCAACTCAGGAAATCTATGAGGAAGTAAGACGAATTGATCAAAAGAAACCGATTTATTCTAGCTTTGGTTCAGTTGCAGCTAGCGGCGGTTACTACATTGGGGCGGCCACAAGAAAAATTTGGGCAAATTCTGGAACACTTACCGGATCGATCGGGGTGATTATGCAGATGGCGGATCTCTCTGAGCTTTACAAATTTGCTAAGTATAAACCCGAAACGATTAAGGCCGGACGCTATAAAGATATTGGTAATCCTGCTCGGGCGATGACTGATGAAGAGAGAGCATTCTTAACTGATTTGCTTGCGGGTACTCACAAGCAATTTAAAGATGATATTTCAGCAGTCAGAAAAGATCGCTTAAAGAAAGATATTAATGAATTGGCGCAAGGACAAATTTTTCACGGATATGAAGCGAAAGAATTTGGTCTCGTGGATGAGCTAGGTGGATTGTGGATGGCCGGTAGAGCTATTCATAAAGAATTAAAGCTTAAAGGCAAATTTGGTCTGAGATACATGAAACCTTCTCATAATAAATTCTCTTTATCTGATTTACTGGAAGAAGGAGAGGACACTTTGAGTTTACTAAAGCACAAAGTCGTCAGTCCATCTGGTCCAGCGTTTCTTTATCAACCGTAGGAGCTGAATGGACTTCACTTTCCTGTTAGAATGGGGAAAAGATCATATTTTAACCGTTGTAGCGGTTGTGATTACTTTGGTTCTGATTTACCACTACGTCATTGAAAAAGATAAAGCAGTTAAGTTATCAAAAAAATATCGCCATTCTATATTTGAAGCTCAATCACGTATTTTTCTGAATGCTACTCAATATCTAATTGAGGGGAATAAAGACCTCGCGATTAAAGAGTTTTTAAATGCTGTTGATCTAAACCGGGAAACAATCGATACCTATTTTGCTTTAGGTGGATTGTTTCGTTCCAATGGTGAAATTGAAAAAGCTATTTCTATTCATCGCTCACTCATCGCTCGTGAAAGTATTTCTGAATCAACAAGGCTTCAGGCCTTAAAAGAACTCGCTCTTGATTTTGATAAGGGTGGTTTCATTGATAAAGCTGTTGAGACATATAAAGATGTGCTCCGAATTAACCGTGATCAACAAGACGTTATCAATTCTTTGTGTCGAATTTTCGAGGACACAGAAGATTGGGACCAGGCCTATAATTATCGGATTATGCTTTCAAAGGTTGGACAAGAAAATCAGTCTGAAACGATTTCTCATATTCTAGTTGAAAAAGCAAAAGTCATGTTTGAGCATGGTCAGTTTAAGGCCTGCGTGGAAGAATTAGAGGATGCTTTTAGATTTGCTCCCTCTGTATCGGCCAAAATCCTTCGCTTGAAGTTGTTCTTGGTTCAAGGAAAGATGGAGGATGCAAACGGTGTATTATTGGAGCTATTAAAAGAGCATCCGATGTATGCCACTTTTATTTTTGTTTCTCTTGATTCTTTTAATTCTAAATTGCCCCAAAAAGACGAATATTTACAGAGACTCCAACAGTTGAAAGATTATTTCTTAAGTTTGAATGATCTTGATCTAATGAGTTCACCCTCTGTTGTCCTTTCAAAAATCCGTTTATTAAAAGACGTAAAAAAGACTGGAGATGCTTTTGATCTTCTAGATGGTTGGATGAAAAACCATGGCCAGTCTGACGTTCTTAAAGTGGAATACATTAAGATTTTGATTGAAGTTGGAAAAGTGGAAGAAGCACTACAACACACTAAAGGGCTTTTAAATAATATTCAAAGTTCACTTACGAGACATTACTGTTCACAATGTGGATATAATTCAGATGAAATTTTTTGGCGATGCCCTCAATGCCATAGTTGGGAAACCATTCAATTTCGCTGGAAGGTATAGATGTTTTTGATATTATTGTTATCATCAATTTTGTCCTTCGCTGAAACCACTTCGACAGATGAAAAAGTCGTTGGCATATTTTATATGAACCCATTGTTTGGTCATGTACATCAATATTCAGTTAGAACCTCTGCCAGCTTAACCACTATTCAATGTGCTCATCCGGTTAAAGTCATCGAATCTTCCAAGGTTTCCATTTCAAATGAATGGGCCTATGTGCAGGTTGCCGATTATCGTGGATTTGTTATGAAACAGTTTTTGAGTGAAACAAAACCTGATTGTATTCAGGGAAAATATCCAAAATTTTTTGACATGCTTAATATGGATTTATCTGAGCTCTATTATTGGGGACGACTCTATGACCATTATGTTCAGGGCGAAACTCGCGTTCAGTAGTTTTGTTCTGCTTTTTACAATTTCAGCCTTAAGTCAAACCTCCAAGCTTCAGGAAGAAAAAGAGCTTGAGGTTGTGAACTTCAAATCAATTAAAAAAGTTCTTCAACAGGACGGTCTTTCCCAATCAGCAAAGATGAAAACCAAGCAAGTTGCAGTCTTAAAAATTGAACAAACGAATTTGGAAGTAAACCGCTTTAACTACCCAAAGGAGGATGAACTTTGGGGATTTGTGAGTGAATATTGGCTGGTTAAAAATGCTCAACTTTTAGGTTGGGATTTTGAAAAACCTGATTATGGCCTTGAGGCATCATTTCGTAAAACGCTGGAGAGTTTAGGCTTCTACCAGAAAAAGTTTAAAATTCTTTTAGTAAACACACCCACCCTTGTAAGGGCTTCATTTCCTGGAAGTGAAGGGGAGATGATTCTCCTCCTGTCTGTTCCATTTATACGATCACTTGATTTGAGTAAACTTGAAATTTCTCTCTTATTGCTTGAGGATTACTTTCGTCTTGAAGGGGGCTACTTTAAAAAAGCCGTCTCAACTGAAAAGCTCAAAAGACTTGCTGGCACAAATTTTTACGGTAAGAAGCCTGACATGAGCATGATTGAAGAACTACTAAACAAATACGACACTCAGATTAACCAGAAAGGGTATTCTTTCCAGCAGCAATTTGAAACGACAAAAAAAATGGATTCGTTTTTAAAGTCTAGCCCTGAATTATGGAATGCTTATTTTCACTTGTTAGGTAAGTTGCAAAGTTTTCTCAAAGTGAATGTTCAGTACAAAGATTATCTGAAGCTTTACCCATCACCAGAAATGCAATTAAAGTGGATTAGTCCCGAAGAGAAAATACTCTGATGAGTGACCAAGAGACGACCTACGGACAACTCATTAAAAATGTAAAATACTACGCTGTATTTCAAGCTATTTTTGTTTTTTTAGTTATTATTCTTAGTTCCGTCGGAGCATTCTTTCACTTTTTACTTGATCATGAAATCAGCATTGTCGAATCATGGCTGCATAATAATCAATGGGAAATTCTGATTGTTTCAAAACTTTTTTCTCTGTTTCTTTTGAATCGTTGGTTCAAAGTTCGGTTGTATCAGCTTAAGTCCTTCAGAGAATTAGTTAATGAGCTAGTGAGCTGGCCTGATCCTAAGGTTATTGTCGTTTCTGTTTTCATGGTCATGAGCTATATCACTATGGGTAATACTAGTTTTGTTGATCAAAACATTGGCTACTGGTATTTTCAAATCGCTTCTTTCTTTTGTCTCATTGTCTTTTTTGGTACCGAATTTATCTTAATTGCCTACTTGGAAGATATTTTGAATCATAAAGTTCACCCGTCTCGTTTATATTTAGGCTTTTGTTATACTATTATTTTTGCAATTGCTTTCCGTATGAGTGTTCCTGATTACTACGGTCTCATGCCTTACGTGGTTTTAAGTTATTGCTCACTCATCTACCTTAGTGGTCAATCGTTTAAAAGCTGGAGTAACGTAGTTTGCTTTTTGGTTCTGTTCATTGCCCCTATGGGGTCCTTCTTTGGTCTTGACCCGGTATGGGGAGACGACTTTTCACCTTTCCGAGTAGACAAGAAGCTTAACATGCCTTTTCTAGCTGTAATTTGGATGATATCTTTTTTATATTATAGATTTAGGGATCAGTTAATTATTTCTGCCCGTAAGCTTCTCAGATAGAGGTATTTTATGCAAGGAAGTCTAAACATTTGGCAAATTCTCTGGGAATCGGGCGTTGTCGTTAAGCTAGTACTTATCATTCTTGCCTTGGCCTCCGTCTTATCCTGGACAATTATTTTACAGAAATATAAGGAACTCAAACTTGTAATAGAAGCCAATGATAAGTTTAATACTTTTTTTAAAGGTTCAAACTCTCTTTCAGAAATTCATCGTGAAGCCTCTGAGAATCAAGACTCAACAATGAGTCTGATGTTTCGTCGAGGTTATGAAGAATTAAATAAAGTGGGAGAAAAGCTTTCAAGCGGAAATAAGGGTACAATTGCTCAGCATTTTACGCAGCATGGTTTTCAAGCCTTGGAGCGTGCTCTTAAAACAGGGTCTAATTCTGCTAATGAGAGAATGGACATTCGCGTTTCCACACTGGCATCTATCGGTTCGATCTCGCCGTTCATTGGCCTCTTTGGGACAGTATGGGGAATCATCGATGCCTTTTCTGGTCTCTCAATGGGAGGCGGAAGTATTGAAGCTGTGGCACCTGGTATTGCGGAAGCACTTGTTGCAACTGCTGTGGGTCTTGCCGCTGCTATTCCTGCTGTTTGGTTTTTTAACGTCTTCAATAATCAAATTGCTCGCATAAATTCGCAGATGGAATCATTTTCTCAGGACTTTTTAAACCTGATTGAAAGATCCATTCTGATTAAGAAGGATTAATCACATGGGGATGAACCTCGGTGGTAAGAAAGGTCCGGTCTCAGAAATTAACGTAACCCCGCTAGTGGACGTGATGTTAGTTCTTTTGGTTATTTTCATGGTGACGACACCCATGCTTATCAGCGGAATCGATCTCAAATTACCCAAAACACAGAAAGTTAATAATCTGGGATTAAAACCCGAACTTGTGATTTTATCTATTACTTCCGGGGAACAGTATTACCTTGGTAAAAGTCTGGTTACTTCAAAAGATTTGATTCCATCAATCCTGAAACAATTTAAAAAGAATGATACCGATATTATTTATCTTCGTGCTGACTACAAACTGAAATATGAGAAAGTTGCCAAGCTTATGGCAAGTCTGAAGAAGGCCGGGGTGAGTAATATCGCTTTGGTTACAGAAGTGGAGAATGCTCAATAAATGTTTAGTGCAACGATGACAGATCAAAAATTTACAAGAAATTTTATGATCTCCCTTGGAGTTCATCTTCTCCTTGTCCTTGTTGCTTACATCGCTGGCTCAACTATTCTCAATGTCTTATCAAGCAACAATAACGTAGAAATTATCCGCTCTTCAATTCGAGTCGATGTCGTTGGAATGCCTAAGTTCACGATCAAAGAGCTCAAAGAAATTCAAGATGAACCTATTGCGAAAGCTGAGCCTGAAGTTCAGGGGGCAAAGTTAGAAACAACAGTTAAAGACGAAGCTCAGGATGTTATTAAAAAAGATGATCTAGTCATACAGGAGAAAGGGACGAAGAAAAAATCTTCGTTTATGAATCTTATTACTGATTATTCGAGTAAAAAAGTATCCGCTTCTGAGAACAAAAAAGGCAAAATAAAATCAAGTAATAAAAATCTAGATTCACTTATCATTGAAGGTAATAGACTCTCGAAAGGTTCGGCTTTGGTAGGGGATTATACCAATGAGCAAACCTCTGAATTCTCGGCCTATGTTCAGACCCTTCCCGAGTTAGTAAGGATACATTGGAAGCTTCCAACTTATCTGATGAATCAGAATCTAAAATGCAAGATTGCTATATATTTATCTGCGTCTGGTGAAGTCGTAAAAACAGATTTAATAGAAACATCCGGTCAAAATGAGTTTGATGCACGTGCCGAAAAGGCCATTCGTGACGCTTCCCCTTTTCCGAAACCTGAAGCATCCGTTGCTCCGAGGTTAGCGAATTCAGGAATTATCCTGAAATTCCCTCTTTGAGGTACTTTATGAAATTGATTCTCATTATGTTTATTCTTTTATTTCAGGTTAATGCTTTTGCTCAAATGGCAGTAGCAGAGATTGCAGTGGGTGAGGCAAGTGTTGATAAAGATAAATTCGTTATTGATGACGCCGAAATGGAATCTTTGGGTGGAGATCAGAAAAGTCTCTCGAATGAATTAATTGATATCCTCCGTAATGATTTTGTTTTCTATAAGCACAAGTTCAACAATGTAGATTATTCAGATAAAGGACAAGCAAGTTATTCCAAGCCAAATCTTACAAAGTGGAAAGAAAGCGGAATTACCTATTTTGTGGCTTCACATATTTCATCTTCTTCAGGGGGAATTAAAGCTACATTTAAAGCTTGGAGTGTTCTGACTGGTAAAGAAATTTTCACTCAAACTTTTAAAATACAGCGAAATAATATTCGTCACATGGGTCACCAGATTGCTGATGGAATATATCGCGCAGTCTCAGGCAAAACCTCCATTTTTAATTCTAAAATAGTTTTTGTCTCTGATCGAGGGACTCATGGAAAAGGTACGGTAAAAGAACTTTATATAATGGACTTTGATGGAAATAGAGTCGAAAAGCTTACGCATTTTAATTCTGTCGTACTTTCTCCTTCCGTTGCTCCTGATAATTCAAAAATTATGTTTTCGGTCATTGCATCTCATAAGGAAGTTTCACGAAACAAAGTTCGAATCATTAAAAATATCGATTTAAAAATGTACGATTTAAAAAATAAATCTTTCAGTACGATTTCAGACAAGCCAGGGATTAATTCAGGAGCGATTTTTAGCTCTTCAGGCGATTTGATTTATTTAACGCTTTCTTTTAAAGGTAATGCTGATATTTATGAAATGCAGGTAGGTTCAGGTAAGATGAGAAATGTCACATCTCATTATGCTGACGATGTTGACCCATCAATCACTCAAGACGGATCACTAATGACTTTTCTTTCCAACCGCGCTGGCCGTGCTCATATATATACAATGGATCCATCGCATCCTGATAAAGGCGTAAAAAGAATTTCATTCGTAGGTCAGTTTAATTCGGCACCACGATTTTCTCCTGATGGTAAGGATATAGTGTTCAGTTCTTGGATTGATTCTGGTTTCGATCTCTACCGGATAGCCGCTGACGGTAATAACCTGGTCCGTCTAACTAAGGATTTTGGATCAAACGAAGAAGCTTCTTACTCTTTAGACGGGGAATTCATTGTTTTTACTAGCAAGAGGGTCCTGTCCCGCACTAAGGCCGTACAAGATATCTACATCATGAATCGAGATGGTGAGATTTTGGGCCAATTAACCCAAGATTTCGGTAGTTGCTACTCCGCAAAGTTTACTAACTAGCCGAATTTACTGTTAAAAGTGAAGATTCCTTGAACACTGCAGCATTTTAGTCTTGTAAATTATTCATACAAATTGTAATATCTCCTCACTAACGCACTGTGTAAAATTTAAACAAACCGTGAATTAAGTGTAAAGGGGACAATCATGAAAAACGCATCAAATCACAACGAACTAGCAACTCTTTCGTCAGTTCTTTTATCGAACCTAGATGAAGTCGTGTTTTTTGCCAAGCTTACAGGCTTCGTTCAGGACATTATGGGCGAGCACAAAGTTCTTGGTTTCGAAGTTCTTTCAGATGGTTGTACACGTCTTCTTTCAGAAAATGGTCAGGCCCTTTCTTCTGCTAAACTTTTAAACAAAGGCCAAGGCCTTTCTGGTTATGTCGCTCGTATGAAGAGAGCTTACTACTCAAACTCAGTTAAGCGTGATCCTATTGCTTCATCTGGCCACCGTGATGACAGCGTTGAAGCAGAACTTTGTGTTCCAGTAATGGTAGATGGAAGTGTAATCGGAACTATCAACGTTCAATCAATTAAAAAAGATAGAAGCTTTTCTGAACTAGATATTGCAGCGATTAATGATATCCTGACTCAACTTCAATCTCCGATTCGTAATATGCACCTTTATCTCATGGCCAA
Organism: Bacteriovorax stolpii; assembly: GCA_945905815.1. GTDB lineage: Bacteria > Bdellovibrionota > Bacteriovoracia > Bacteriovoracales > Bacteriovoracaceae > Peredibacter. The sequence goes on from CAMDQH010000003.1 coordinate 63,770, forward strand.
AAATCTTAACCGTGAATTACAAACAAGAATCGATGCTAAAGAAAAAGAATTATCAAACCGTGTAGAAATTCAAGTTACAAAAGGCCTTGAAGATAACTCGCAGATGATTGGTCTTTCTAAGAACTTCTTAGAAGTGGTTCAAACAGCGAAGAAAATTTCGACTCAAGATTTCCCAATCCTTCTCGAAGGCGCACACGGTGTAGGTAAGAAGATATTAGCTAAGAAAATCCATACCTGGTCTGCGCGTAAGGGTGGCTGTGTGATTGCTTCTTGTTCAGCTCTTAACGAAGTTCAACTTGACCGCGAACTATTTAGCTCTAAAGGTCTGATGGTTCAAGCAAACGGTGGAACACTTATAATTGATGATATCGGTCATACAACTCCACATATCCAAACAAAAATTCTTCGTGCAATGGTTGCCGGTGAAATGAACACAGTTGATACCGATGAGAAAATTGCACTTAACATTCGTATCGTGGCCACTTCAAAAATCAGCCTTAAGAAATTAGTTGAAGAAGGTAAATTTAAAGAAGAACTTTTCTACAGATTGAATACAATTGCACTTCGCATCCCATCTCTTCGTGAACGTCAAGACGATGTAAAAGTTATGTCTGAATTCTTTCTTAACCTTGGAAAATCTCAGCCAAAAGTTTTAACTTCTGGAGCGATTGAAAAGTTAACTTCATATTTTTGGCCAGGAAATGCTCACGAACTTAAAAACGTTATGGAGCGCACTTATATCCTAACAGACGGCCAATACATCGAAGCTTCTCACCTTCCTGACTTCGCTCAAGAAGTAAAAGTAGAAGTGGTGGTGGCAGCTGTTAAGTATGTTGAGTTCACACTTTTTGATCTTGAGAAAAAACATATCGTTGACACTCTTGGTCACTTAAATGGAAACAAGACTCGTGCTGCAAAAGCCCTTGGAATTACTGTAAAAACTCTTTACAACAAACTTCATAGCTACGGAATGATCGAAGCACGTGAACAATAAGAAATGTTGAAGAGTTGAGTTGATAAAAGTAAAATAACACGAATCCTAGGAGTATTTATGTCTAAAATAGTAAATCTTGATGAAAAAGCCGGTGTGGCACCTGAAGTAATGACACTTAAAAACTTCCGCACCAACGGTGATATTGAAAACTTTTACCGATACATCCATGAGAATGGTCTGCGCCGCGAAGCTTTCATGTTGATGGAATACGCCATCAGTAAAGTGGCCAAGTCACGCAAAACGAAAAAGAAGACATCAACTTTTCATTAAAAAAAATTAAGATCTAATAGGGGCCCAAGGTTTGGGCCCCTTTTTATTTTCGCAGGACACATGGAAGTTAGTTCAAAAAGCAAAATCATCTTCGATCCTCTTTATGGGTTTATCCACCTTTCAAATTTAGAGTGGGAGATCATTCACACTCCATTTTACCAACGCCTTAGGTGGATTAAGCAGCTAGGCTTCACATTCTATACATTTCCTGGCGCGGAACATTCTCGTTATGGTCATTCGATTGGCGTGATGTTTAACGCTCATAAAATTCTGCAGCGACTAGGTAGAGGCGTTTCTGAGGTGGAACTGTTTGATGACAAGATACAGTCTTCACAGAAGGTATTTCACCAAAGTATTCGTCTGGCGGCACTTCTGCACGATCTGGGAACATTTATGTTCTCTCACACGACTGAAATGGCCTATATCCGTTATGGTGAAACAACTCATGAGAAAAATGGGAAAGGTCATCCCGATGATCATGAACATCTTGGCTCTTACATCATTAAAAATACTGATTATCCCGGCGGCGTTACCTATATTTTGAAAAAGTATCATCTGGATCCACAGAAAATTTCCAATTTAGTTAAGGGAAATGATTCGAGCATCCTTGCGAATCAAATTCTACATTCTGAGGTGGATTGTGATCGCATGGATTATTTATTGAGAGATGCTCATTATTCAGGAATTAAATATGGAACGTATGATCGGGATTATTTGCTTCACCATTTTAAAGTCGCTACCGTAAACGGTCATGAAGTCCTAGCTATCAATCATAATGCTCTTCACGCTGTTGAGGATTTTCTCATGGCCCGTTTTGCTTGGTACTCTCAAGTTATCCGTTCAGCTCGCGGGGCCAGATTTGATGCCATAGCAGAAGAGCTTTGCTTTTATATGTTGGAGAAGGGGAAGGTTTACTCCTACTCTCAACTGATGGAGATGATCACGCACGATCCAGAAAAGTTTTATACTTTTAATGACCAATATTTTATGACTCAAGTTCATCACTGCTACTCAAGCGGTTTTTTTGATAAAAATCCACGCATCAAAGACCTTGCGTTTTCTTTGCTTTTTGGAAAAGCACCTCGAACAGTAAAGTGCGAAGAATTCAAACAGCGTATTCTTAGTCAGGATGAAGATCATGTTTACGATAAAATAGTTAAACGTGCAGAAGAAAAAATTAAAGAGATCAAGGATATCATAAGAAAGAAAGGCACAGAAAAAGACTGGATTGTTGAAGATTTACCAAAGAAAAATATTATTTTTGTTAAATCTCGTAAAAAATTAGTAAAGTCAAAATCCCAAGAAAACCTCTTACTCGAAAGAGACCCTGCTAAGATTTTAATGGAAGATGGAGACGTGAAACTTTTGGGTGATGTTGAAAACTCTATAATTAGTGATCTTCAAACCAAATTTAACTTCGTGCCTAACGTCTATTGCTCTGATTCGGCCTATGAACTCTTGAAAAAAGAGGGGATAATACCCGGCTAGAGTTGTCAGGTATGCGCTTGACTCGTAACCTTTACTTTCCGTTTTGTCTCTCGGTACAATGTTTGCATAACGTTAAATGGGTGCCATGATGGGGCCCGAAAAGTATAGGCAGGTTTCAAGGATGTTAACCGGTCGGCTTCCACAACAAGGTCGGACTCAACAGGGGTCAACTAATCAGAATTATTTATTTCACCTCGATAATCTCTCGGTGGAGTATGGTTCTATTAAGGCACTGAAGTCAGTGCAGCTTACTGTATATCCCGGCGAAATTTTGTTCCTAACTGGTCCTTCTGGTGCCGGAAAGACATCACTTCTGAATGTGCTGGGTGGATATTTAGAGCCAACTTCCGGAAAAGCCATTTTACCTCATCAGCGTTCCACCAAACATTTTGTTTCATCAGTATTTCAAGATCTTCGCTTACTTCAAAAGAAAAGTTGTGAAGATAATATGTGGATGGCGTACGACTCCTCACTTTATGACAGTAAAAATGACTATTATCGAGAGATGGAAGATCTTTCTCGCTTGCTAGGCGTTTATGATCATTTAAATCAAAAAATTGAAGATTGTAACGGTGGCCTCAAGCAAAAAGTTGCTATGATACGCGCCCTTCTTTCTAAACCGACCGCCTTGTTGGCGGATGAACCAACGAGTTCTCTGGATAAAGAAAGTTCTTATCGTTTGTTCGAAGTTTTAAATCATTTCAATCAAAAGAAAGGTTTGACCCTTATTTGGGCCACACATAATAAAGAACTCATTAAGCAGTTTCCAGGCAAGATTGCTCATCTTGATCAGGGTCGCTTGGTGTATTCGGGGCACGCATGTTTTATTTAAATGAATTTTTTAAATCATTGGGTGAATCTCTTATTCGTGGATTTAGTTTCTTTTTCTTTTCCTGTCTTCTTGCCTTTAGTTTGACTCATAGACCTTGGATTGCAGAGGTTGTGGAAAAAATCACACCTGAAAAAATCGTAAATCCGTATTTTGTTGCTGTGATGGATGAAAAAGTCGATGCGCTAAAGCTTAACAGGCTGATTGGTAATCTACCTGGAGTCTTGAGCATTACAGACAAGACCTATGAAGAGAGCAGAGGAAAATTAAATCAATTGGTAAGTGAGCTTGGATCTGATTATCAAGTAAATTCAGATTTGATGAACTTTAAGTCAGTTCGAATTTCTCTCAACCCATCTTTGTCACAAGAAAGCTTAGATTTTTTGAGAGAGCAAGTAGTTAAGTTCGGTGGTAAAGATCATCTGACTGCAACTGATGTTAAATATCCTGAAATCACAAACGTTATGAAAACTCATCCATTTTATAAATTTATCGGGAAGGCCGGTGATTGGGGAGTAATCGCTCTCGTTGCAATTTGTTGGATTATTAGTTTCTGGCTTAGCTATGATCTTTTCAGATCAAGGTCATATATTATTGAAAAATTTCAACGAAAAAAACTTGTGGCATCAAAAACGATTGCTGTTGGACTATCTGTTGTTGTAGTTACTTTTAGCGCTTTAGGTCTTTTGAATGGAACATTAAAATTCTTTGATACGATTATTTTACTAATGGTGTTTTCCGTTTTTTGGACATTTTCGATGCAAGACTGGAGATGGAAACCCACTTTATGAAATTGGCCGTAATTATCGGACTAACTTTCGCACTTACTGCTTCTGCATCCATTAAGGGACGCGAAGACGGACTTATTCATGCGCGCTCCGAAGTGATGGAGCTTGGGGCCAGACTTTCTTCGTTAGAAAAACAAATAGGCAGTAAAAATAATCTTTATATTTCAAGTGTTGAACAGATTCGCCAATTCGAAGGCGATGTCAAACTATACAGAGACAAGCTCACCGAAATTCATGCTCAGGTTCATAAGGCACAGTCAGAGAACAAACAAATCTTTCAAAGCTATTTGATCGAGAGTGAAAATGAGGGGACTGAAGACTGGCAAAAGAAAGTTCATTTTGAGCTTCTTAAGCAAGCTCAGATAAAATTGAAGAATAAGGAAATTGAACTTATTTCCTTCGAAAATAAAGTAACTGAATTTGATGCTAAACTCGTTGGTCTCAGGACAAATGAAGAAGAGCTTTCACAGGTTATTAAAGAACTTGAGGATAGAAAAAAAGTTGCAATGGAACTTTATTTGTCAAAAGTGCAGAGTAAAAAACTCGCTGAGTCTAAAGTACAAAAGATCAAACTAAGTCAAAAAATTGCTGAAGTTAAGAAAACTTTTTCTCTGGCCCCAATTGTTGAGAAAAGGCCTGATCGCTACTTCAAGAACCCTGTTGAGGATTTCTCTACTTACACTGCCAGTGCCAAGGGAGTTACGTTCAAATATAATTCCATTCAGCCAGTCAAGGCCGTAGGTGGAGGAAAGGTTGTTTTTGCTGGGGATCTTGCTAGTTATGGTCAAGTCGTTCTAATTGACCATGGTGGCGATTTACGAACGGTACTTCTAGGTAAAATGGACATTCGGGTTAAGAAAAATGACACGGTAAAAGATGGCGACACACTCGCTTATACCCAAAAAGACTCTAAAGAGGATCAAAATCTCTACTTTGAAGTACGGAAGAAAAATACCGCCCAAAACACTATTTTGTGGTTAGACCAGAATGGAGTGAGTAAAATCTAAGACTGATAATCAGTCTAGGAGTATTCATGTCTTTGCATTCAGTCTTCACGACCTTGTTTTTTCTTTGCCTGTCATTAAATGTATTTGCACAGAAAAATTCAAAAGAAATTAAAGAGATCAAAGTTCCGGCCCCCAAGATTACGGAAAATCGCTCTCGCTTCGAGCAACTTGAACTTTTTAACAAAGTTCTTCATCTCGTTGAAACTCAGTATTATCGGCCCGTGAGTACTGAGAAATTAATTGAAGGTGCACTCAAAGGTATGATGGATACATTAGATCCTCACTCTGCATTTTTAAATAAAGATTTTTTCGAAAAGATGCAAAATGATACTCAAGGAGAGTTCGGTGGTCTTGGTCTTGAAGTAACCCAACGTGAAGGAGTTATTTACATCATCACGCCTATTGATGATACCCCTGCATTCCGTGCTGGCGTTTTACCTAAGGATAAATTAGTTGAAATTAACCATGAACCAATTGTTGGAATGTCCTTAGAAGATTCGATGGAAAAAATGCGTGGGAAGATCGGTGAAAAAATTCATCTTGGAGTTGTTCGGGAAGGATACGAAGGCATTAAGCATTTCAACCTCGTCAGAGAATTAATTAAGGTTAAGCCAGTTAAATCAGAAATCGTTGGAGATCATTTTGCCTACATTCGTCTGACTCAGTTTCAAAAACGTTCTGCTGAGTCTATGGAAGAGGCGATGAAAGCCTTGAAATCAAAAACGGAAAAGAATGGCGGCCTTACTGGTATCATTCTAGATTTGCGTTCAAACCCAGGCGGCCTGCTAGATCAGGCAGTAGATGTTTCTTCATTGTTTTTAAAAGAAGGAATTGTTGTTTCAACCGAGTCTCGCGATCCTCAAAACAAAGATATTCGTTATGTTAAGAAATCAGGCTTTAAAGATCTTACAACTCCTATGGTAGTCCTAATCAATGGAGCATCAGCATCTGCTTCTGAAATCGTGGCCGGAGCTCTTCAGGATTATAAACGAGCAGTCATTATGGGGTCTCAGTCTTTCGGAAAGGGTTCTGTCCAAACAGTTGCCCAATTGGATAAAGAGACGGGAGTAAAGCTCACAATCGCTCAATATATGACTCCAAAAAATCGTAAAATTCAGGCCGTGGGCATCATGCCTGACGTCACAATAGAAGATGTTGATCAAGATGAATTCGAAAAAAATCTAAGACAGGATCGCTATATTCGTGAAAAAGATTTGCGCAACCACCTGACTGCAATGATTGAAAATACTTCTGAGAAAAAACAGCGTGAAGCTGACGAAAGAGTAGAGCGCCTTCATAAGATGCAAGAACTAGAAAAACGAAAAACGAAGAAAAAAATTGTTGAAGATGAATTATTTAAAACTTTCAAGGCCCAAGAAGACTATCAGGTGCTTCAGGCCATGAGATACCTTCAAGGTTATAATGTCTTTAAAGAGACAAAAACTTTAAATAAATGATGGAATTTGAAGCCGCTTCAGTTTCAGACCTTGTTTCCTCAATAAAAAATCTCCTGGAAGAAGAATTTCAGGAAGTTTTTGTTCAGGGAGAAGTCACCAACCTCTCAACTTCTTCAAGTGGTCACTGGTACTTTACGCTCTCTGATGAATCTGCATGTATTTCCTGTGCATTATTTAAGGGGGACGCTTTAAGGAATCCCTTAATTAGAACGCTTAAGAATGGGGACCAGATTATTGTTTTAGGTCCTGTTACTGTTTATCAAAAAAGAGGATCGTTTCAGATCCTGGCAAAAAAAATCCTTCCGGCCGGTGCAGGACAACTCAAACTCCAATTTGAAAAACTGAAAGCAAAACTTGCTCATGAAGGATTGTTTGATCTGGAAAATAAAAAATCAATTCCAAAGTTTCCTCAGCGCATTGCAGTTATAACCGCTCAGCATGGAGCAGCTCTTCAAGATTTTTTGAATGTCTATAAACGCCGCTCTCTTTGGTGTGACATCATTATTATTCCTTCATTGGTACAGGGAGATGGAGCTGCTAAAACTTTGATTTCTGCGATTAAAAAAGCAGAAAATATTGAAGGAGTCGAAACGATTGTCCTGACTCGTGGAGGGGGAAGTCTTGAAGATCTCTGGGCATTTAATGATGAAGAGCTTGTTCGTACCATTCATAAATGTAAAATCCCGGTGGTCAGCGCCGTAGGACATGAAGTTGATTTTAGCTTATGTGATTATGTTGCAGATCATCGTTCTGAAACTCCCACTGCTGCAGCGGAAATTCTTTCTCAGCCACAAACAGAACTCAACGCAAGACTACACTTTTGCCAGACTCATTTAAAATCGGATCTATTTAAGCTTCATCAGAGAATTGAGTTATTAACTCATAAATTTCATCCTAGAGAAATGATCAATATTGTTATGCAAAAGGTACAGACAGCGCAAAAAGCATTGTCACAAATTCGTCTGCAGGATCGAGCTGAAGAGCTCATTGGGATATTAGAGGCAACTCAACACGTAGATGAACTCCAGATCCGTCTTTCCCATGCAGTTAGTTTTAAAATGAATGGGTTCTCTGAAAAATTAAAACGTTTTGAGCACGTTCTTTCAGCTCTTAATCCGAAACTTGTTTTAAAACGTGGTTATAGTTTTGTGATGGCCCAAAGCAAAGAAGTGGTTTCATCATTAGAGCAATTCAAAAAGCAACCAACCGGTTCAAAGTTTGTTCTTCAGTTTTATGATGGTCAGGGAATAGTTACGAAGGATGTTGAATGAATTTTATTATTCTAATTGGCTTGTTTATTATGGGAGTGGCTTGTGCACAGACGAAAATGAAGATGGGGAATTCTTCAAGACCGATGGTCATTAGCCAAGGTGAGGTTCGTTGGATTGAATTTCCTCTCTCCTCGGATGAAACGAAGCTTAGTTGTCATGGACATGATGTAAAATATGTTAAAAAAGGTAATCTTGGCCTGGCCTTTGTGATCGAAAGTTATTTTTCCGATCTGGCCCCATTTAGCTGCAAGGTCTCTTTGAATGGAATACTAACATCTGAGTTTAATTTCATTGTGAAGGAAAGGCATTATCATGCGGAAGTTTTAAAAGTTGATCCTAAAAAAATAAAACTTGCGCCTAAAGATGAGAAAAGAGTTATTGCCGAACAAATAGTCTTAAATAAAATATATGACTCAAGTGTTTCAGATTTTCTTTTTACTGAAGCTTTTATGCCGCCATTAAATAGTACAGTCACAAGTGTCTATGGAAATAAGCGAGTTTATAATAAAAAGAAAAAGGGCCAACACCTTGGCATAGACTATCGAGCAGCAATAGGAGACAAAGTTCCTGCTGCGAATGCTGGAAAAATAGTATTTTCAGATGATCTTTTTTTTACAGGATGGACGGTAATTATAGACCATGGCCTTGATATCTTTACTGTTTATGGGCATCTTTCAAAAACTCTTGTTAAGGCCGGCAATATCGTGGGGCGAGGAGAATTGATAGGTCTTACTGGTAATACTGGCAGAACTTCAGGACCACATCTTCATTGGGGAACTAAAGTTCAAGGGCAATATATTGATGGGTTTGTTTTAATTGAAGAGAGTAAAAAATATTTCAAAAATTAATATATGACTAATTTTTCTGGTTTTATATCATTCAGGGTTGACCCTTCCTTGTCACAGGACCTTAGAAAATCTTTGGATGGATTATTATCAAATTTTAAAGAAGTACCTATTGAAAATAATATTTTTTCCACATCCTTGCCATCGGGACGCTTGACCGTCGATTTTATTTCAGAAAACTCACTCCACTTGATTAAAGAAAGCCCTTCGTTTAAATTATGTCTGCTTGATAAGAATCAGGGGTTATTCAGTTTTGGTCAAAACATAGAAAACTCTCTAGTCGATGCTGTTTTGGATGATTCATTCGATATTTTGCAAATTCTTAAACTTATTGAGCCCAGAGTACTGACGCTTATTAGACTTCAAGAAGATTATTTATACTCGATAGGGTCAAAAAATATTAGAAAATTTGAAGCTCGAGCACGTCTCGAAACGACAAAATCCTTAGAGCAAGCAGGAGGGTTAACCTCGGAAAATCTCCTCGCGTACGCTCAAGCATTAGTCGACTTGGAAAAGGAACTGATCCATACAGCAGATCCTGGGAGAATTGAAAAAGTACTCAATCAGTTCGTAAAAAATCACGTGGAGAAGGCAAAATTTCAGTACTTCACATCGGTTGAGATCTCTCAAATTAAAATATCTTCTAACCTCCTTAGCTTGCCTAGATTTAATGGGACATTTTTAGCTTTGGAAATGAACTGGGATGATGCGGATTATTCAAGACTCATTAAAAAATTATTCTTCTTTTATACCCTCGTAAATTTCTTTTCTTTTAAACAAGAAATCCATGATCCATTCTTTGATGACGGTCTATGGGGGAGTGTCCTTGATAGTATTCCGTTTCCCGTGGCGCTTCTTTCTCATACAGGTGAAGTGTACCAACATAATACTCTCTTTTCTAATTTAAATCTCGCTCCAATTGATTGCTTGAAATACAAACTTCGCGAAAAAATCCAGATTAACGATATTCCGTATAACGTTTTTAGAAAAGAAGTTCACCATCTTGATGAAACAAAATACCTGTTTGTTTTTTTTACAGAGAGTTTCTTTTTAAAAGGGGATGGTAATCACACTCCATCCGGGCAGGAACTTGGAATTATCAGTTCCAGTATCGCTCATGAATTAAACAACCCAATTGCAGGAATTCAGGCGGCCCTGAGCCTTTTGATGTTAGGCGATGAATTGAATGAAGAGGCAAGACTCACACTTGTAGAAATGAAAAATGGTGCAACCAGATGCAAACAATTAATTGAAACATTTCTAGGCTTTTCTCGTGTGAACCCCAAAAGTCTAACCTCTCAGGAACTTCAACTTAGCCCTATTGTCATTTGTTATCAGCAGGCGCAGAATTTATTGCGTTTTAGAACTGTTGAAAGTGGCATTAGATTCTCTTTTGAAATATCTCGTCACTCTGAATTTAGGGCAACTGTAAACTTAAGTCTGCTAACGATGACTTTTTATCTCATCATGGGTGAACTCATGACGCTTTATTCTCACCAATTGCTCGTTGCTGAAAAAAATCAAATTGAAAAGGTCATTAAGGGTGAGATTATTGAATCTTCACAAGAAATTCAAATTCAATTGCACGAATTGAATATTTCATCACTTAGTCTTTCTAAACTTATTCAGAATTTACTTACAATTGAAAATTTTGTTTTGCAGGTTTCTGACTATTCACTTCGTTTTATTTATAACCCGCCTAGAGATGGTTAAGGGGAAACTTGTAAGGATCCCCGTGCTCTAGCGCCAGCTTCTCAATTCGGTCGAGGTAAGTTTTTCGCTCATCTTTGATATCACTGTTTTTAAGAGTCAGGTAAAGATTGGGGTCTGAAGTCAAGGAGTCTTGAAACAAGCTTAAGAAAATATCTTTGATATCATTTTGTAAGTAGACTTTCTTTTTCCCTTTCTGCTGAACTTCAAACCTTGTAACTTGCCCTGATAAAAACTGATGGAGCTTCTTTTTATGAGAAGGGTATTTAAATACCAGTTGGGAATAGGGTGAGAAGTTTAAAAAGGAATAAACAATATATTGTCCGCTAATTAGATGAGGCGTAATTACAAAATCGTGTTCATCAATTAATGTCGGTGCCAATGGAAGGGGATGACGTTTCTTAAGATACTCAATTGTTTTCTTTCTGTAGGTCTCTGGAATTTTTATGAAGTTTGAATTCATAAAAAACAATCCTTCAATAAACGGACCCGATAGACGTATGTGAATTTGACTCCATCTGAAATCAGCGAGTAACACTTTCATGGCCTCAACTTCGATGGAAGGATTTTTTAGTGGCAGAATCGTAAGGATTACTCCATTGTCGCCTTTAACAGAAAGAATCGCCGGGGTCTGAGTTTTTTCAAGGACCTTAAACACTTCGTCCAGTCCTTCTTCATTTTCGAAAATGGCACGATCGAGCTCAAATTTGTTTCTTGGGTAATAGAGCTGATTCACTTTACGGATTTTTTTCTCTTCAAAGATCTCTAAATATTTTAAGAGTAAAAATGCAGTAGCCCGAGCATCTTCTATCGCTCTATGCGCTTTTGAATGTGTGATATTGAAAATTTGCGACATATATTGCAGGTTAGAACTCATGATATCGGGGATGAGATACTTCGTCATGATGTTAGTACATATAACTTTATTATCCATGGTAGGTCGCTGAAGATTTTTCAACACACCATTTAGAAACGGGACATCAAATGAAGTATTGTGAGCAACAAGGATTGTGTCTCCAATGAATTGCACGATTTCATCTATGACTTCTTCAATCTTAGGTGCGTGTTCAACATCAGCTTTTCTGATTCCTGTCAGTTTTTGAACAAAATCAGGAATATCTTTCTGTGGGTTAATCAAGAAGCTTCTTTCTTCTGTGATTTTTCTGTTTTCTATTTTGATCATTCCGACTTCGATAATTTTCTCAGTCTCCGGATTTCCACCCGTCGTTTCTAAATCTATTACACAAAAACGGAGTGATTCGAGCAGCTCTTCCGAGCTATTGAAGATTTTTTCTTGCATTTAATAAAAGGAACATTCGCTCCTTCTCCATATTTTTTTCGTCTATTTGAGATGGTCAGGTGTAAAAGCGTGAGTTAGTAGTTCACCAAGTTTTTTGGTTTTCTCGTTTCCTGCTTTATCGCCAAATGTAATTTCCATATCGAGTGAAGAGAATTCAGTCATCACTTGTAGACACATTCCACATGGTGGCCATCCATCAATAGTATAGACATAAACTTTTTTTAATTTCTTGTGGCCTTCCGATACTGCTTTCCATATTGCAACTCTCTCCGCACATACAGTTCCGCCAAAGCTTGAATTTTCAATATTGCAGCCCTGATACACATGGCCATCATCAGTTTCAACTGCTGATCCAACTTTTGCCTTAGAGTATGGTGAATAGGATCTGGTTGATGCTTCCTGTGCCAGATCTCGCAACTTCTTATCACTCATTTATATTTTTCCCAACTTTTTAAGTTCACTTATAGTTTCAGTTAAAATAGTGGCAAATCCAACCATGGCTTTTTCTGCCACTTTCTTTACGTCTGCATGGTTTAGTTTTTCTGCCTTAATACCCGCCGCATAGTTTGTTACACAGGCGACCCCTGCCACTTTGAGTCCAAGGTGGTTGGCAGCGATTACTTCCGGGACAGTACTCATACCTACAAGGTCAGCACCAATTGTTCTGAGCATTCGGATTTCGGCGGGCGTTTCATAGGTCGGGCCTAAAACAGAGCAGTACACTCCACTTTTTAAATTCACATGATGATTGGCGGCCACTTGTTTAAGCAGGGCAGTCAAATCTGGGTCATATGCCTGGCCCATATCTGGAAAACGGGGACCTAGTTCAGCTATATTTGGGCCTACAAGAGGATTTCTTCCCGAGAGATTTATATGGTCTACAATTGAAACCAAGTCTCCTGGATGAAAATCTGCATTGATTCCACCTGAAGCATTGGTTACGAAAAGCATTTCGATTCCCAAAGCCGCAAGAGTTCTCACTGGGTGAACAATATCCTCCATCGGATGACCTTCATAAGAATGCATTCTTCCTTGAAGAGCAGCTACAGGAACACCATGAACATCTCCAAGAATTAGCCTTCCATCATGACCTTCAACAGTTGTTCTCTTGAAGTGGGGAATATCCTTATAAAGAATAATCGTTTTGTTTTGAATTTGATCGATGTAAACACCGAGACCTGACCCAAGGACAATACCAATTTTGGGTTTAACTTTGTATTTACTCTGGATGTATTGCGAAGATTCCAGAACTTTGTTCATGGCCATAACACAAACCTTAGCTAAGTTTTTCTATAATGAGTTTTGGTGTTTTAACTTTTTTTGATGACATGACTAAAACGTCCTTAAGGAAGCTCGTTCTGATTTTTTCGGCAGCATCTTTTTGATGTATATGGTGATGAATGACAAAAACGGTGTCACCTTTTTTAACTTGATCTCCAATTTTTTTCTCGAAGTTGAATCCTACTGCATGATCTATTATGTCCGACTTTGATTTACGACCGCCGCCAAGCTCAATCAGAAGAAGACCTATCTTATCATTTTGAAACATTTTAATGTAACCAGCCTTTTGAGCTGTGACCTTCGTAACTTCATTTGCAGTCGGCAATAGAGAGTAATTATCAATCACGCGGTCATCACCGCCTTGAGATTTTAAAAGTTTTCTAAACTCTTCCAGCGCTTTACCTGAATCCAACATGTGGTGGGCTTTTTTTAAAGCCTTTTCAAAAGTTTTTTCGATTCCACCAATGTGAATCATATGTGCAGCAAGGATAATTGAAAGATCAGTTAGATCCTTGGGGCCCTTACCTTTTAAAGTTTCAATTGATTCGATAATTTCATTTGAATGTCCGACAGCATTGCCTAGTGGCTGGTTCATGTCAGTGATTAATGCGACTGCTTTTTTCTTGAAACGCTTCGATGTTGCGATAAGACTTTTACCAAGGGCTCGTGCATCCTTAGTTGAACGCATGAATGCACCAGTACCTGACTTAATATCAAAGACAATTCCGTTAGCGCCCTCTGCAAGTTTTTTACTCATGATTGAAGCAGTAATAAGAGGGATTGAATCAATTGTTGCGGTCACATCCCGAAGTGCGTAGATCAAGCGATCTGCTGGGGCGATATCTGGCGTTTGACCTATCAGGACTAGGCCTTCCTTGTTCAGCTTCTCTTGAAATGTTTTAAGGTCAAGTGCCGTATTAAAACCCTTAACGGCTTCAATCTTGTCTACTGTTCCGCCTGTGTGACCAAGTCCACGGCCAGCAATCATAGGAACCTTTACACCAGCTGCAGAAGCAATAGGAGCTAGAATAAAAGAAGCCTTATCTCCAATTCCGCCAGTTGAATGTTTATCAATTACATTTTTACCGGAAAATTTTAACTGCTCGCCTGACTCAAGCATGGCATCTGTCAGGGCAGCTGTTTCAACTACGTTCATGCCTTTTATGAACATTGCCATCAGCATTGCCGACATTTGGTAATCTTCAATCTTTTTGTCGGTATAGCTTTGGATGAACCACTTGATTTCTTTGTCAGTCAGGACCTGTCCCTTCTTCTTTTTGTCAATAAGTGGATAAACTTGAAAATTTTCTTTAATCATATACACTCGCAATACAATAACGGATTTGCCATCTTTAAGAGAGGAACTTATCATAGTCTTAAGGCTTTCTGCTTGGCAAACTTATGTATCGAGGGTTCTCATGAAAAAATGTCTTTGTATTTTTCTTATTTTCCAACTTCTCACTCTGACTGGGGCGTTGGCCCAAGAGGGTGGAGAGAACGATCTTGTTAAGAATACGCAAAATGATATTCTCATAGTGGCCGGTGCCGGTGCAGGTGGAGCAGTTCTTGGTTTATCGACACTTTCATTTTACGATCAAGCATCGAAACATATTTCCAATACTTGGACTGGCGCAGCAATAGGGATCATTGTTGGAGTTATTTTTGTGGCCTATAGCAGTGCTCAAAAAGGTTCTGACGAGCTTCAAAGTTCTGTTCCTTCAGAAGGGTTTTCAACTTCTGAGCGTGTCGCCTGGCATGGTGAAAAATCAGATGTTCTGTCAATGAACTCGGTGCAATTTGGCACTCAATTTTGGCAAACATCTTTCTAAAACAGTCCACTTTTCCTTGCCATAAACATTAGCCTCTCGGTATAACTCTATGAGTTAGCTATTAATTAGTACGGGAGTCCTATGAACTTTGAGTCATTTTTTCGCGGTATCCTTGGTCTGGCAGTTTTGGCACTTGTCCTCTACATGTTCAGTTCGGATAAAAAAAGAATTCCCTGGAAATTAGTTGCTCTAGGTTTTATGTTACAGGTTATTTTTGCAGTTGGGATTCTCCACGTTCCCTTGATTGCTGCTGTATTTGATAAAATCTCAGGCTTCTTTGTAGTCGTTTTGGATTTTACTCGCCAAGGTTCCATGTTTGTCTTTGGTAACCTCATGGATACCAAAACCACTGGGTTTATTTTTGCATTTCAAATTCTTCCGACTATTATTTTCTTCTCTGCCCTTACGAGCTTATTCTTCTATCTAGGTCTTCTACAAAAAGTTGTTTATGGACTATCTTGGGTAATGGGTAAGTTTATGAAAATTTCCGGAGCGGAAAATCTTTCTACAACTGCTAATATCTTTTTAGGTCAAACCGAAGCTCCACTTTTAATTAAGCCTTATCTTCCATTCATGACCCGCTCTGAAATTCTTTGTGTCATGATCGGTGGTATGGCCAACACTGCTGGTGGCGTACTTGCTGCTTACGTTGGATTTTTAGGTGGTAACGACCCAGTTCAGCAGCTCTTTTTTGCAAAACACTTACTTGCCGCGTCCGTGATGTCAGCGCCCGCGACAATCATTGTTTCAAAAATGCTCATGCCTCAAACTGAAGAAATTGATGAGAAGCTTGAATTAACCGACGAAAAAATCGGAACCAATATGATTGAAGCTATTGCAGTGGGAACAGAAGAAGGTTTAAAACTTGCCTTTAACGTTGCTGCGATGTTGATTGTTTTCATCGCCATGATTGCGATGGTGAACTATATGCTGAATGATTTTCTTGGTAACATTACCGGTCTTAACGGCATGATTACGACATGGACAAATGGCCAATACAACGGTCTCACTCTGCAATTTATTCTCGGTTATGCTATGGCACCATTCGTCTGGCTTCTTGGTGTTGCTAAATCCGATATGATTTATATTGGTCAGCTGCTTGGTGAGAAAACAATCCTCAATGAATTTGTGGCCTATATGTCTTTAGGGAAAATGAAAGAGCAGGGTGTGCTTCAAGATCCTAAGTCAGTTGTGATCGCAACTTATATCTTGAGTGGATTTGCCAACTTCTCCTCCATCGGAATTCAAGTCGGTGGAATTGGTGCACTTGCTCCAAACAAACGTGGAATGCTTTCTGAACTAGGGATGAAAGCACTTTTGGGCGGAACAATTTGCTCTCTTCTAACTGCTACTATCGTTGCGATGTTGACCTAAATAGGTTTCCGCAGCATAGATTGCCGACTTTATATTTGGTTCTTTTGCCTGTATTCTGATTTTAATTACGTTTAAGTTTTAAGATTAGGACATTTTTCATGGCAAAAGAACTTGTGGTCAACCAGACCCACAATGAGTCGCGTATTGCACTCATTGAAAATGGTGAGATTTTAGATTTTCTTATCGAGCGACATCCTCAAAACAATGAATCGTCTCCCATCGTAGGAAACATTTATCTCGGAAGGGTGCTTCGTGTTCTTCCCGGGATGCAATCGGCGTTTATTGATATTGGCCAAGAAAGGGCTGCATTTCTTTACGTCGACGATGCTTATCTGCCTACACTGGATGAACAACGAGAAATGCAAAGTCGAATCGCGACTACAGAAACCAACTCCAAAAGATTCGGCGAAGTTATTCCAGATGAGTTTTCAACTCTAACAGAAACTGTGGATATGAAGTTTCGGCCCGATGTAAAAATTCAGGATTTTTTGAAAGAGGGTGATGAAATCGTGGTGCAAATTGCGAAGGAACCCATTTCAACAAAAGGTCCACGAGTTACTCGTCATATAACTTTGGCCGGTCGTCACATCGTTTATATGCCGTTTATTGAACACACTGGTGTTTCCCGCAGGATTGAATCAGAAGAAGAAAGAAAGCGTTTAAAAGATATCCTGGACTCAATTCGGCCTGAAGGAGTGGGTGTGATCGCTCGTACGGTTGCTGAAACGCAAAGCTACAAGACTTTAAAAAACGATTACAATAATTTAGTTAAAAGCTGGAAAGATGTTCAAAAGAAGATGGAGAAAGCAAAAGCTCCACTTGAACTTCACCAAGATCTTTCATTTGTTCAGCGTGCCCTTCGTGACATAATGGATGAGGATGTCGATTCTCTTATTGCAGATAATAAATCAGCGATTAAGCAGATTGAAAAATTCATGCAACGTTTTATCCCAAATCATCAGGCCAAAATAAAATTCTATGATGCGGATATTCCGATTTTTGAGCATTACGGAATTGATATTGAAATCGAAAGAGCTCTGTCTAATCAGGTATTCTTAAAGTCTGGTGGATCAATTAACGTTGATCAAACTGAAGCCTTGGTTTCAATTGATGTGAACACAGGTAAATATGTTGGTAAGAAAACGCTGGAAGACACGATTCTTAAAACCAATCTGGAAGCCGTGAAAGAAATTGTTTATCAGCTTCGTTTAAGAAACTGCGGCGGGATTATCATTATCGATTTCATCGATATGGAAAAAGAAGATCACCGAACACAGGTCTATACATCACTTCTTGAAGCTTTAAAGAAAGATCGTTCTAAGACGAACGTACTTCCCATCTCTGGCCTTGGGCTTGTTGAGATGACTCGTAAGCGTACCCGTGACACTTTAGTGCGGATTATGTGTGAGGCGTGTCCATACTGCGAAGGAGTGGGGAGAGTGAAGTCAGTTGAAACGGTCAGTTTTGAAGTTATTCGTGAACTTCAGAAGGTCATGAAACGTTCAACACTATCTAAAATTACTATTTTCGCTCACCCTGAAGTATGTGCAAAATTATCTTCGGAAGAGTTTGGGATTATTGAAATGCTCGAAGAGCAGTTTAATAAAACACTACTAGTACGCGCTGATAATAATTACCATGCTGAACAGTATGAGATTTACGCGCCGGAAGGTTAGAAAATGGGGCAGGCAACGCTACCTTTTTTACCATTTTCACCACTTGGGCTACTACCAAGACTAATTGAACCTAAGTAACCTTGGAAATCTTTCCCAGCGTCTTCTCGCATTGATGGGTAACTGAATGATTTTATATTTGCGATATTGTTACAAACGATCATTTAAGTAAATCCACAATTAGTCTCTGAATTTCTACTTTGTTGGTATCAGAATCTTCCTTTTTCTCTTCTTCTTGCTGCTCAAGATCTTCCTGAGTTGCCTCTGCATCCCCAAGTGTAATTTTCGAGTAGGCCGACTTCAATGTTTTTTCAAGCTCTTTCTCGACACCAATATTGGCCAGAATATTTCGGGCCTTTGTAGCAGCTTCAAGATATTTGATTGTTTGTTTTTTTGTCGGCGCATTTGATTTTGAAAAAACTTCCGGAAGTTCAATCGAGCCCCATTTTCCATCAGAGATTTTAAATAGTGCAGCCTTTAACTTTTGCTTAAAGGTCATGTCTCTTTTGTCTGTCAGGTTTTTAAGAGCAAGAGCTGAAAACATGTCTACGCGAGCTTTGATTAACTCAATCATGATTTCACGGTTCATGTTAGAAACTAAAATTTCTTCATATTCAGTCAAAGGCTCTAAATTGTAATCTTTTATAAGTGCACTTTTCATAACGTCATAAAAGGAGATGGCCTTAAGGCTGGCCTTAGAATCAATTAGTTCGTCCTGGAAGTGATGATTAAAATGCATGGTCGCAGCTATCGCATAAAATGCCATTTCTGAACTGTACTTCTTTCCATCATTGGTCGGGTTCATCTTTTTTACATTTATTTTGCCATATAGATCGCTCATTCTTCTTGTGAATTCATTAGCTGCATCTAAAAGTAAAACTTCTCTCATATGGTTATCATCAAAATCTTTGGCAGCGGTCCAAAGTTGGAATTCAAATGATTTGAAATAAACTGCTGCAGCAGCAAGTTTACTTCCAAAGCCTTCTTCCTCAGACCTAATGATTTCGAATTTTTTATTTCTAGTATCTTCTGCTTCTTTCGAGCGTACTTGTTGATACATAACAGAAGTGTTGTCCTTCATTTGGATGGTCTGCTCTTTCATTGTGTTCATCGTCTTCTCGGCCTCTTCAACTTTCGAGCACGAGACAGACAACGAAATGAGAGCGATCAGAACTACTAACTTGTTCATATAAACTCCTAATTTTGAAAATTGTAACCCGCTTAAGAATTCCTGACATAATCACTGAAAGGAATTCATGGGGTGTATAAAATGAGGACAGTTGCTCGTTTTATGTGTTCTTAGGTACTTAGCTTAAGATGTCTCGCTGGGCACAAGAAGAAAGCTTTGGACGAGCCTAGGGGGCCGTGCTAATTTGCCCTCTGACATTCATTTAATGTATTTCATCTCGCTCATGGCATTAGTCCATGGGCTTTTTATAACCCAGGAGGAAATATGATCTACGAAACGGCATTTGTCGTTCGCCCAGACGCATCCGTAGAAGCTGTGAATTCTGTAAAGAATGCACTTGCAGAAGCTTTCAAAGAGCATGGCGCGGAAGTTCTTGTCACTGACACATGGGGAGTGAAGACATTCGCTCAACCAGCAGAATCAGGCCTTAAGAAAGGCGCTTACCATTACTTTATGTACAAAGGTGCAGGAAAGTTAAACGCTGAAATCGAGCGTCGTTTTCTTATTAACGAAAATTTGGTTCGTCATCTCATCATCAAACTTGGTGAAGATAAAGATCAAGCTGCAATCGTTAAAGAATACAAAAATCCAAACAATTCTCAGGCCAATGCTGACTTAGAAGATGATGGATACGGTGCTGGCGGCGGTGATGATAAAGACAAGAAAATGCACTCTAAGCGCAAATCTTGTTGGTTTTCTGCAAAGAAAACTTCACCAGATTGGAAAGATCCTAAATCATATTCATGGCTAGTAAACGAGTTTGGAAAAATTTCTCCAGCTCGCGTAACTGGTTTGACTCCAACTTTTCAGCGTCGTGCAAACGAAGCTATTAAGCGTGGTCGTAACATGCTTCTTATCAGTTACCAGTCTAACGAGACTGCTCGCTAAGAGGAAGTAACACAGTATGAACGCTGAAGTATTGCAAACTCCACAACTGTCGACAGGTAGGTTGGTCCTTTTAGGTCTTTCATCTGTTGTATTATGTATGAGTTTCATTATGTCAGTATTTGCTCCGTTCCCGATTGCCATTGCGATCATTTTATATGGCCGTACGAAAGGTTTATTAATTGGATTATTAGGCTTAGTTCTCAGCTTTGCGTTCTCAGCTTTTTATTTCAGTGACCTCACGTTATTTGGATTTTACTTTTGTGTGTTGATTTTTGGTTTTGCAATTGCTGAGATTGTGACCAGAGGAATTTCTCCTGTTAAAGGATTAGTTACTTTCGGTCTGGGTTTCATCTTGATTCTGTTCGCAGGATTCGGTGCAGTTATTAAGTCTGAAAATATGACGGTGCAACAGTTTGTTCTTAAACAGCTTGAGTTGAGTAAGTCTAAATTGGATCAACAGAAGAAGCTTATTGAGCAAAGTACACAGGAAAATGCGATTGAAATCCTTCAGCTTTTAGATCGTCCCGATCTGATTGCCAAAGAATTGATTGAGTCACTTCCCAGCTACTTATTCATGGGTGTCTTTGTGATGCTCTGGTTTAATATGTTTTTAGTCCTTAAAAGTCGCAGACTTCTTTTGACTGCTAACGAATATCCTTACTCGGAAAAGAATCTTTTGAATTTTAAAGTACCTTTTGGCTTTGTGATCCTGTTGGCAGTTGCCTTGGTTCTAGTGGTTTGGGGAAAAGAAATTGGGTATCAGTATTCAGAAGTAGTGGGATTTACCATCGTTAAGTGCTTAGGAATTTTTTATTTCTTTCAAGGCTTTGGTATCTTTAGCGACCTCCTGACATTCATGGGGATTATGGGCTTCTTTCGCAGTCTAATTGTCATGGTTGTGATTTTCATGGCCTACTATTTGATTGTGGCAGCTGGGTTATTTGATAATTGGTTTGATTTTAGAAAATATTTCGAAAAACCGAAAAATGGAAATTAAGAATCACAGGAGTTTAATATGAAAGTCATCCTTATAGAAAAGGTTAAGGCATTAGGAACAATCGGCGAGATCGTAAACGTATCTGCTGGATTTGCTCGTAACTATCTTTACCCAAACAAGTTTGCCATCCTTGCGGATGAAAAGAACTCAAACGTTCTTAAAGACAAACAAAAAGCTCTCGCTAAGAAAATTGGTGCAGAGAAAGATGCAGCTATTGCTATCAAGACAAAACTTGAAGGCGTGACTGTTGAATTGATTAAGAAAGTTGGAGCTAACGGTCGCCTTTTCGGTGCTGTTACTTCTCAAGAAATTGCTAAAGAACTCGAAAAACAAGGTTTTCATCTTGAGCGTCGTCTACTTACTGTAGATGGTTCAATTAAGACTTTGGGTACTTATGACGTTAAAGCTAAACTTTTTAACGACGTAACTGCTACTTTCAAACTTAAGGTTGCTATTGATGCTGCTATGGCAGAAGAACTTAAGAGACAACAAGCTGAAGCTCAAAAGCGTAACGCTGATAAGAAAGCTAAAGCTGAAGCTGCTAAAGTTGCTGCTGAAGCTGAAGCTCTTGCAGCTGCAGAAGCCGAGTAATTTTTTTTTGATTCTTGCCTGGGAGAGGAAACTCTCTCAGGCTTTTTTATGTTCAGGACGAACATCAAAGGGGAGCGCCACATGGCCCAGGACACTCAACACGAACTTCCACACGATACGGGAGCCGAGAAGGCCCTATTGGCCTGCCTCCTCATTGATAATAACAGTTTTGATGAAATTTCAGATATTGGTCTCAGTAAAGATGATTTCTATCACCCTCAATATTCAATAATTTATGAAGCAATTAAAGATTTGCATCTTGAAGCGATGCCGATTGATATGGTTACCGTCTCTTCAAAACTAAATGATCACGGTAAGCTCGAAAAAATTGGCGGCCAATCGGCCCTGATCAGTATTTGTGATGAAATCGGTTCATCCGCTAACGTTGAACATTATGCTAAACTTATTAAACAAAAAGGTGTGCTCAGAGAAGTGGTAAGAACTGCTACTCGGGTGATGCAAACCGGTACTAATTTTTCCGGAGACGTTGAAGCGTTTCTTGCGGAAGTTGAATCGAGCTTCTTTAAACTAACTGCTCAATCAAAAAATAATAAAATGATTCACGTTAAGGAAGCTCTGTACGAGAACCTTAAAGAACTTGAACGTCCGGCACGTGCCAAAGGTGAAATCACCGGTGTTTCAACTGGATTCCATTCACTTGATTCAAAGCTACTTGGGTTTCAGCCAGGACAGTTGGTTATTTTGGCCGCACGACCTGGTATGGGAAAGACAGCTCTCGCTTTAAACTGGGCCGTAGCTGCTGCTAAACAAACAAATAGCGCCGTGGCGGTGTTTTCATACGAGATGATGTACGCTGAGCTTTCCATGCGTCTTCTTTCTTCTGAGGCCTGTGTGGATGCACGTAAGCTCAAGACTAAAGACTTTAATGAAATGGATCTAAGAGCTATTTCAGGGGCGATTCAAAAGCTTTCGAATCTAAAACTTTATATTAATGATAATGGTGCCACTAACCTTATCGATATCAGATCTTACTGCCGAAAACTCAAGGCCGAACAAGGTTTGTCGATGCTTATAATCGACTACCTTCAGCTTATGCCTATGCATATTAAGAAGCAGAATCGTGAGCAAGAAATTGCAGAACTTTCACGAGGCCTGAAGATGATGGCCAGTGAACTTCAGATTCCAATCATTGCTCTCTCTCAGCTTAACCGTAGTGCTGCTGCCAGAACCGATCGTCGCCCACAACTTCAGGATCTTCGAGAGTCCGGCTCACTTGAGCAGGATGCCAACATTGTTATACTTATCCACCGTGAGGACTATTACGATGCAAACACCCCTAAAAAAGGTGTCGCAGAAGTAATCATCGCTAAAAATCGTAACGGTGAGCCGGGTACTGTTGAGCTTTCATGGATTGGTCCGCAGACTAAATTTGGCGAATTAGAATACGCTCGACCTGAAAAGTGAGCGGGATTTTTTCACGCTTCAGATGGAATGCGAATACAGTTTTAGAACTTGATCGCCCGCTGAAGGCCTACATTTATTATAAAAATGAAAGATTAAATTTACTCACTGGGTTCCCAGAAAGTTATCCGATTTATCAATTTACAAAAAAACTTCAAGAGATGAAACTTCAGGGGAAAGTTAAATTCCCAATCGTCTTTCACTTCTATTATGAATACGGACTACTTGATCAAGGTTTTGATTATCTGGTAGAGGATGGTAAACCCCTCGTCGTTGAAATTGAGTATCAGAAGAGCATTAAGAAATCTCCTCGCAAACCAAGATTAAACGGGCTACCCCTTAAATCACTTGAAAGGCCATCTTGGTCTGAATATAAAATTGCTTTTAATAAAATCCAGGAAGAACTAATTGAAGGTAATTGCTATCAAGTTAATTTAACTTATCCATTTGATTTCATGACGGAAGAAATTCTTGATCCAAGAGATATTTCGGATTTCTTTTTTGCTCAAAAAAATCTTGGGGCCTATGCACACGCGACTTTTTTGGGTGACGAGATGATTCTTAGCAATTCACCAGAATGCCTTTTTCAGTACCGGGATGAGGAAATTTTCACCATGCCGATCAAGGGTACTTTTAGAAGAGAAGGTAAGAACGTAGATAAATTATGGAAAAAGATGCTGGCCGACAAGAAAGAGGAGGGGGAACTTCTCATGATTACTGATCTTCTAAAAAATGATTTGAATCGACTAGACACACCATCGGCAGAAGTTCGAAAATTGCGGGCACCGCTTTTAGTTCCTAGTTTGCTTCATCAATATTCATTAATTTCTCTCAAATTAAAAAATGAAATTTCTTTATCCACCACTATGAATGCCCTCTTTCCAGGCGGAAGCATAACCGGTGCGCCCAAAAAGCGTGTGATGGGAATAATTGCAGATGTTGAAAGGTATAATCGAGGTATTTATTGTGGCTCGACTCTTCTTTGTATCGGAAATAAAAAAGTAGCTAACATAAATATTAGAACCGCTTCAATTAATGTTGAGGAACGGATTTGGCGCTATGGTGCTGGCGGCGGAATAACGCTTCTATCACGGCCTGTTGATGAGTTTAAAGAAATGGAGGACAAGGTATCAAGCTTCCTAAAACTCCTGAAGATTCCTGGTTATTAAGGCAAAACAGCGATTCTGACATTAAATTTTTATCTGATAGATTGAGTTGATCTTGTGTAATTTCAGATAGTTTGACTAAATTCCTATGGTGGTCTCTAACATAAACTTACATCTTGTATGCCAGTGATTGACTTTGTTTTTAAGCCCCCGATATGCTTTGGAGCAACTTGCTACTCTAAGGATTGAGTAGCTAAATGATTCAAGGAGCTAAGAATGACGTCACAAGATCTGGTCTCAAGTGGCCCAGAACAAAATGGAAAGATAAGTCTCGAGGCTTTGGCCAAGATGACTGGTTTTCCAATTGAAATGATCAAGGAAGAAATATTCAAAGGTCAGAATGATCAAGAAGTTTCCTTGGATGATTTAAGATCGGCCATGCTCTCATATATCGACTCAACTATGCTTCTTGTTGGGGATGATAAGTAATCTTTCACCTCTCCAAATATAAACCCGGGTTTAATCGCCTGGGTTTTTTTTTGCTCTTTTTTGAAAACCTCTTCATATGTACGCCCTTTAATCATCAGATGATAAAGAGTAAAACAGAAATTCTTGAACCTGATGACTTGGCCTGATTCAATATGTGTCATCTCACTCAGTCCAAACCCAGGGAAAAATTTCTCTCGCTAAGGGTATATTTTTTTGGCACTTTTCGTTCAGGCGAATAATTTTAATCATTTAGTAAATTTGAACCAGTCACAGTTTCTTGCATGTAATGCGGAATGTACATTGCCCGCGACCCATACAGTTCTGATCTTCATTTTTTGATTCGGGAAAATTACCGACAAGTTTTTTTCAATAAAGAAATTCTTGGAACAAACCTACCTTTTCATCTTGAACGGGAATTCAAGAAGTACCTTACTTGTGGAAACCTCGCTTTTGGCATGGCAAGGTTTCACTGCTCTTTATGTCAGAAAGATAAGCTTGTTGCTTTTAGCTGCAAAGGGAGAACGCTTTGCCCGAGCTGCACGGGAAGGCGCATGTCGGATACCGCCAAACATCTAATTGAAGAAGTGATACCAGAAGTACCGACAAGGCAATGGGTTTTAAGCATGCCCTACGCATACCGATTTTTATTGGCGAGAAATCCTGATTTTTTAAGAAAGGCCTTGGCGATTTTTCACCGCACACTTGGTCGACATTATGAAAACAAAGCAAT